>NZ_JBEOTD010000111.1:0-1000 GCF_040426375.1 Streptomyces sp. NPDC096012 | reverse complement strand
GCCAGTGCCAGGCCCATGGCGATGTGGGCGAGCAGGGTGTCGGCCACGTACGGGTTCCAGGCGCTCGCGTATTTGCCGGTGCCGAACGCGCCGAGCATGGGTGCCATCGGGGGCAACAGCATCATGCCGACCCACACGACGAACACCGAGAACGCCACCGGACCCCACCAGCGGGTGCGGCCGAACACGATGGAATACACCAGCGCGAAAGAGATGCCATTGAAGAAGTGGTAGACGATTCCCAGCGTGTAGGAAGCCAGGGTCGGGGCGGCCATGTGGTCGGCGCCGGTGATCATCGCACCGAACATCGTCGGCTCATCGTCCGACAGGTATCCCAGGTGCACGCCCGCAGAGCGGACGACCTCGAGGGCGGCGGTCAGCGCGATCCCGCCGAGGACGCCGACCGCGATCCGGTTGGCCAGCCGCGGGTATTCCGCGAAATGGGCGTAGCCGCCGATGGCGAAGACCAGCAGCATGCCGGGCAGCCCGATCGCCCAGAACAACACCTGCATCGAGGCCAGGCCGCCCCTGGTGGTCGCAGCCACGATCAGCAGCGACGACAGGCCGCCTGCGGCCAGCGCGAGCAGCGTCAACACGGTCTCCCGCACGCCCATCGGGGTGTCGGTCGGCGTGGTCTCAGTATTCGAGGTGGTCATGGCGCACGCTCTCGAGGTGGTGATCGCCCGGGGCGGCGGGCCCGTCCGCACCCGGTGGTGTCGGGCAACACCGGGCGGCCTTGCCTGCGGCGCGCCGCCGCAGGGTGTAGCCGACGGCGGCGGCCACGACCAACAAGCCGGCGCCGAGCAGCCACGGGCTGGTCAAGACGCCACCGAGACCGGCGAGCACACCACCGGCGATCAGGGCGGGACCGGCACAGCACACGCCCACCGCCAGCGCCCCCCCCCCCGCGACCGCGAGCGGCCCGGCGACACCGCCGGAACGCTTGGGCGCGTTCATCGTTGGCCTCCGTTCTCGCCCGTGGGGATGCGGGTGCAGCACT
>NZ_JBEOTD010000110.1:0-1088 GCF_040426375.1 Streptomyces sp. NPDC096012 | reverse complement strand
TGTACTCGGTCATGACGTTGGTGACAGTCGGCTGATCGGGGGCTGGCCTGCGAGCGCGGTGTGTCGGCGTCGAGTGTTGTAGAAGTTCAGCCACGGCGCCAGGGCGTGGTCGCGTTCGGTGTTGCTGGTGAACACCTGGCTGTAGGCCCATTCGGTTTGCAGGGTGCGGTTGAAGCGTTCGACCTTGCCGTTTGTCCAGGGGCAGTGCGGGCGGATGAACCGTTGCTGGGCGCCCAGGTCGGCTACGGCCTGGCGGAAGGCGGTGCTCTTGCGGTAGGTCCAGGCGTTGTCGGTGATGACCCCTTCGATGTGGTCGATGCCGTGGGCGGCGAAGAACGCGGCGGCGCGGGTGAGGAAGTCGGCGCAGGTGTCGGCCTTCTCGTCGGCATGGATCTCGGCATAGGCCAGGCGGGAGTGATCATCGACGGCCGCATGGACGTAGTCGTAGCCGATCCGGGCCTGCTTTTGAGCGTAGGTCTTCCCGGCTTCCCGGCCGTGGGCCCGCCATCCTCCGCCGTCCGGGATCCGTCCGATCTTCTTGACGTCGACGTGGACGAGATCGCCGGGCCGGGCGCGTTCGTAGCGGGCATGACTGCGGCGTTCGGCACGGATCGGCTGCCCGGTCAGCGGGTCGCAGGATGCCAGGTGCGGGATCTGATGGCGGCGCAGGATGCGACTGACGGTCCGTGCGGGGACGCCGGTTTCCGCGGCGAGGAAGTCCGGCCCCCGCCGGTGAGTGCGCCGTGCGTCGAGCACCGCGGCCTCGAGGTGTTCGGAAGTACGCCTTGGGCAGGTGCGGGGCCGGCTGGACCGGTCGCGCAGGCCGTCCCATCCCTCGGCCCGGAAACGCGCCACCCATCGGTGCGCACACTGGCGCGACACTCCGAGTTCCTTGGCCACGTGTGCCACAGGACGCAGGTCGTGCACGACACGGCGCACCAGAAGGCATCTGCCGTGAAAGGTCAGCCGGGCATTAGCGTGGGTCACCAAGACCTCCGGTTGTCGTGAAGACAGGCATCTCCACTACGCCCGGAGGTCTCCTCTTGATCAACTACCGACGCGAGTCACCAACCTCTTGGCCGAGTACA
>NZ_JBEOTD010000109.1:0-1191 GCF_040426375.1 Streptomyces sp. NPDC096012 | reverse complement strand
CTAGTGATCTGGTCTTGAGTTCACGTCTCGCCACGTGAGTCGCGGTTCGTTTCAGATTGCGGTCTGGGCGGTGACAGCGGCTGGCGGCTGCGGTCTGCTGGAGGAATGGGGGACAGCAGGCTGCAGCCGCTGGTGTTATCCGAGGACGAGCGGCTGGTGTTGCAGGGATGGGCCAAACGCCGGACAACCGCGCAGGGACTGGCCAAGCGTGCGCGGATCGTGTTGGCCTGCGCGGACGGGCTGAGCAACACCGCGGTGGCCGCCCGGCTGGACACCGATCGCGGAACCGTGCGCCGATGGCGGACCAGATTCCTGCAAGACCGGCTCGACGGACTGTCCGACGAACCCCGTCCCGGCGTGCCCCGCACCATCACCGACGCCCAGGTCGAAGAAGTGGTGGTACGCACCCTCGAAGAGGTCCCCGAAGGCGCCACCCACTGGTCGAAGCGGGAACTGGCGAAACGGGTGGGAATCTCACCGACCAGCGTGCTGCGGATCTGGCGTGCCTTCGGCCTGCAGCCCTGGCGCACACAGGACTTCAAGATCTCCCCGGACCCGCTGCTGATCGACAAGATCCGTGACGTGGTCGGGTTGTATCTCGCCCCGCCGGCGAACGCGGCCGTCTTCGCGGTGGACGAGAAACCGCAGATCCAGGCCCTTGAACGGACCGCTCCGGTGCTGCCGATGGTGCCCGGTGTGCCTGAGCGCCGCAGCTTCGACTACGTCCGCCACGGCACCGTGGACCTGTTCGCGGCCCTGAACACCGCCACCGGGAAGGTGATCGGGAAGCTGTCCGCGCAACACCGCGCCGTGGACTTCCGTGACTTCCTCGACGAGATCGACCGCCAGACCGATCCCGGCCTGGCGGTCCACGTGATCTGCGACAACCTCTCCGCCCACAAGGCACCGACGGTGCACCAGTGGCTGCTGGCCCATCCCCGGTTCCAGCTGCACTTCACACCGACCTACTCGTCCTGGATCAACCAGGTCGAGCGGTGGTTCGCCGAACTACAGCGGCGCTGTCTGGAGCGTGGCGTGTTCTGCTCACTCGACGAACTGAAGACCGCACTCGAGGACTGGATCAAAACCTGGAACGCACAGGCCCGTCCCTTCAGATGGACCAAGACCGCGGACCAGATCATCGACCGCATCTGCCGCTACTGCGACAGGATCTCCGGACCAGCTCACTAG
>NZ_JBEOTD010000108.1:0-1210 GCF_040426375.1 Streptomyces sp. NPDC096012 | reverse complement strand
CGCCGCCAGCACCGCCGCACCGTCCGCGGTGGCCCCGAACACCACGGTGCGCATCCTCGGTGGCAGGAACACCCGGACCGTGGCCAGGCGCCCCGCCAACTCTTCCAGGCGCTGCTCGTTCAACTCGACGTCATCCACCGGAACCAGCTCGTCGATCACCGCGACAGCGGCACGGAGCTCGCTCTTGGTCGCGGTGTTCTCGATCAGATCCCACATCATCTCCAAGCTCAGGTCCGGTTCGACCTCGGTCATCTCCAACAGCACCTTCACCGCCGCGGCGAGCTTGCCCGCATGACGCGACACCCGCGGATACCGGCGCAACTTCTCCTCACGCGATTCCCGCTCGGCCTTCGACATCAGATCCGTGACCATCAACAGGTCGAACAACTCCAGCACGTCATCGGTCGCTCGGCCCGACAGCACTTTCACCGTGGCCACCATCACCGCCACCCGATGCTGGCGGGGCTCGAGGCGCCGCAACGCAGGAGCCTTGCTCGACAATCCATAGGTGGCCAGACCAATCACCCGGCGCTGCGGAACCATCGACACATCCAGGGACTGCCCTCCCACCGCGATAAGCTCGGCGAGGCGGTCCAATGCCGCCAGCATCCCTTTGGAACTGGTCCGGAACACGCCCCGGCGAAGCCGTTCCAGCTCGCTGACACGGCGCTTGCCCTCGGGCGCGGTCAGCAACGCCAGCAGCGCTGAAGCCGAACCGGCGGTCAGTTGATCGGTCAGCTGACCCCACAACCGCTGATCAGCGGCCTGGCGACCCTCGGTGACCAAACGTTCCAACGTGCGCAGACCCGGCAGCAACGCCTGGCGTTTACGTAGCCAGTCGACCGCGCCGGCGAACATCGCTTTCGGTCCGTCGCCGGTCACCCACGCCTGGTCGGAGACCCACGCCGCCAACTCCGACTCGACCTCGCTGTACGAGGTCAACCCGTACTCGCGCTGGATCTCCCAGGCATGTTCGAGTTTGGTCTTGTCCCGCTCGGTGTACTGCTTCACACACGAGGAATCCTCGATACCCAACTGCTCGGCGAGATATTCGACCAGCTCCGGGGGCACGTCGAGCGGATCGGCCAGGAACATCCCGAGCTGCCGGACCGTCACGACCTGAAGCGCGAACCCTAACCGGTTGTAGTCCCGCCGCCGACCCGCGACCAGCTTCCGGTCTTCGTCATCGAGGTAGAAGAACCGTTCCAGC
>NZ_JBEOTD010000107.1:0-1252 GCF_040426375.1 Streptomyces sp. NPDC096012 | reverse complement strand
GGCGCGGTCGGGATCGGTGCCCGTGCGGGCCTGGTCGAGTACCTCCCCCCAGGTGGCGCCAGGCGCGGCGTCGATGCTCACGCGGGGCCGGCCAGCACCGAGAGGGTGAGCACCGGGTGGGTGGCTTCGATGCTCGCAGGCAGGATCGCCTTGCCGGACAGCTCGGCCAGACCCATCTGCGCGGCGGCCTCACCACGATCGACCTGGTACAGCGGAATCCGGATGCGGGCACCGTCGCCGTAGTCGATCACCGCGAGGAGCGTGATACCTGGGTCAGGGGTGCTGCGCAGCGGCAACGTCACGCTCACCGCGGTCCCGTCCGCCACCGGGGTATCGGATACAGTCAGCGACAGTGGGCCGACCGCGTCGACGCCGAGGATCGCGGTGACCAGGTCGGGGTCGGTCACCCGCACCTTCCATAGCCGGCCCTCGTCGGCGGTCGCGGCCGCGCGGGTCGAGGACACCAGTCCAAGTTCGGCGGTCCAGGTCGCCAGGACATCGGCGAGGGTGTCGTCGTCGATCCGGGCGTCCCCGATGGCCTCCTGTGCCTCGACGATCGCGCTGGCCCGGGTGAAAGCTCGCTCGGTCATCGCCAGCAGTTCCTCGTCGGAAGGCATCAGAGTGTGGTCGGGGTCGTCGGCGTGCAGCTCGGCGTCGATCAGCGCCAGCAACGCCTCGGCCTCGGCAGCCAGACGTCCGGGGTCGTTGTCGAAGTTCGTCATCGTTGTCTCTTCCTACTTTTTAGAGGGTGGGGGCGTCGGGTGCGGTCGACGGTCGATTCGGGGCCAGCTCAGCCAAGGCGGCCTGCAGTCGGGTCTTGAGCCACGAGCTGAGCTTCTTGACCTTTGACAGGCTCAATCCGGTAACGGCGGCGACCTGCTCGAGGGGCCGGAGGTCACCGTCGTCGAGGTCAAGCAGGGCCCACAGGTGGGGGCGCTGTTCAGCGTCGGGGTAGGAGTCGATCACGACTCCGATGTGGACACGGATCTCGGTGGAGAACACCACTCCCTCGGCGACGTCGCGGGTGACGTGGTCGGACGAGAGGTCGTCGAGGGCGATTTCGAAGCCGGTGTTGACCCCCAGAACAGCCTTCTGTGTCTGCCGCCGCCGATACAGGTCGATGTGCCGATTGGTCAGCACGCGCGTGAGGAAGGCCCGTCCGTTGACCGGTCGGGTGAAGGTGTATCCGATGAGCTTTACGTATGCGTCCTGGGCGAGGTCCTCGGCGTCGGCCCGGTTGCCGCGGGTCAGC
>NZ_JBEOTD010000106.1:0-1290 GCF_040426375.1 Streptomyces sp. NPDC096012 | reverse complement strand
TCCTCGGGCCACTGGTTGGCCTCCGCCAGCAGCACGGTGTCCGGGTACTGGGCGTCGATCTCCTTGCGGACCCGCTTGAGGAACGCGTGGGTGGCCGGCAGGTTCTCGCAGTTGGTGCCCTCTTCGGCGTAGAGATAGGGGACCGCGTCGAGGCGGTAGCCGTCGATGCCGAGGTCGAGCCAGAACTTCAGGGCTGCCAGGATCTCCTCCTGCACGGCCGGGTTCTCGTAGTTGAGGTCCGGCTGGTGCGAGAAGAAACGGTGGAAGTAGTACTGACCGCGCACCGGGTCGAAGGACCAGTTGGAGGCCTCCGTGTCGACGAAGATGATCCGCGCGTCCTCGTACTGCTTGTCGTCGTCGGCCCACATGTAGTAGTCGCCGTAGGGGCCTTCGGGGTTCTTGCGGGACTCCTGGAACCACGGGTGCTGGTCGCTGGTGTGGTTCATGACGAAGTCGATGATCACGCGCATGCCGCGCTGGTGGGCGGCGTCCACGAACTCCACGAAGTCGGCGAGGTCGCCGAACTCGGGCAGTACGGCGGTGTAGTCGGAGACGTCGTAACCGCCGTCGCGCAGGGGTGACTTGAAGAACGGTGGCAGCCAGAGGCAGTCCACGCCGAGCCATTGCAGATAGTCGAGCTTGGCGGTCAGGCCCTTCAGGTCGCCGACGCCGTCGCCGTTGCTGTCCTGGAAGGAGCGGACGAGGACCTCGTAGAAGACGGCGCGCTTGAACCACTCCGGGTCCCGGTCCCTGGCGGGGGTGTCCTCGAAGGTGTCCAGTACGGGTTCGTTGACGGTCATGTGGCTGCGGGCCCTCCGATCCGGGGCGTCGATCGCCCGACGTGGAGCACGTGCGCCGGCGTCCGGCCGGGCGTGAGGCGCACGTAGTTGGTCCTGCCCCAGTGGTACGTCTCGCCCGTCAGCTCGTCGTGTGCGTACAGGGCGGCGTTCCGGTCCAGGCCGAGTTGCGGCATGTCCAACGAGACCGTGGCCTCCTGGGTGTGGTGCGGGTCGAGGTTCACGACCACGACGACCGTGTCCGTCCCCGTGCTCTTGCTGTAGGCGAGCACGGCTTCGTTGTCGGTCTGATGGAAGCGGAGATTGCGCAGGCGCTGTAGCGCGGGGTGCTCCCGGCGAATGGTGTTGAGCCGGGTGATGAGGGGGGCGATGGTGCGTCCCTCGCGTTCGGCGGCTTCCCAGTCACGGGGCTTGAGCTGGTACTTCTCCGAGTCGAGGTACTCCTCGCCGCCCTCCTTGAGGGGTGTGTTCTCGCACAGTTCGTAGCCGCTGT
>NZ_JBEOTD010000105.1:0-1303 GCF_040426375.1 Streptomyces sp. NPDC096012 | reverse complement strand
GGCGCTCAGATCCCGCCAACCGTCGACTTCGAGGGTGCCGCTCTCGCACTGAAGATCACTGCGGCTCAGATACGCTGTCCCGGTGTCTATCTGGTGTCCGTCGCGGTCGTGGCCGGCGATCCGCACCGGGATCCGGTGGCGATCGAGGCGGGTGTTCCACCAGTCGAGGTCGACGAGGGCCATGTCGTCGAGCACCGCAAGACCTTGATCGCGGGCGCTGCACCACCGAACGCAGTCGTCGGGAACGGTCAACGGTTCATCACGGGGGTCCATGGGAACATCGTGACAGTACCCACCGACAGTCCAGTGTGTTCGGAATCTGTTGCAGCACTGCATTTTTTCGCGCCGGTGCTCTGGTGTTCGTCGGGGTCGGTGTGTGTCAGCTTCGCGGCGTGGCGCAGGAGTGGTCGTACTTCGTCCAGAACCGTGCCCGCAACCGGTATCGGATCTTCTCGTCCAGGTCGTACTTCTGGGTGACGTCGCAGGCGTCCCGCAGAAGTGCGCGGTCGATGTCCGGTGGAATCGAGGGCCGCGCCGCCTGAAGTTCGAGTTGGTCCTCACCGGTCGCGCTTTCCTGAAACGCTGTGAGAACGCGGGAGACGACGTCGTCGATCAGTGGGCCGTGCTCGTCGTTGTCGTCACCGTACCCGTGCGGGTTGTGGGCGGGCGATCCCGTTGAAACACTGTACGCCAGAACCGATGTCGGTCGCGGCGTTGTCGGGGTGTGCTGAGGCCTCGCGAGGTCGAGGGGAGTGCGAGTGGGCGGGTGCGCCGCCGCTGCGGTCGTCGTCGACATCGACGGCCGGTGCGGGGGTCTCGGCGCCGGCCCGGGGTGGCGATCGACTTTGACCACTGCGGCATCGAGCGCCGCGCCGTCGATGTTGTCGAGGTCATCGGCCGCGGACCAGATGCCGGCTCACGCCGTGCGCTTTACCGTCGGCGGTCGGTACCGCGAGCAGCAGGACCTGCACTCCGTGCACCTGGGCCTCTTCGACTGCTTCGGCGAGGTCGTCGTCGCCGGAGACGAGGAAGAACACATCGGATGCCCTGTTGCGGGCATGGGCCACCAGGTCGAGGCCGATCCGAAGATCGACGCCCTTCTGCTCGCCGTTGACGCCGAACCGTCCGAGTCGGAGCTTCACTTTCGGGAGTTCGCCGATGCGTTCCTGCTGCGCGTCCGGGATCCCGTTGCGGGCAGAGTCGTACCAATACACCCGCAACATCGGCAGTTCGAGTAGAGCGCCGGCGAGCCTTTTCGATGTCCTTCTCGGATTCCTGGCCGAATATTGTTCTGAAATACCAA
>NZ_JBEOTD010000104.1:0-1305 GCF_040426375.1 Streptomyces sp. NPDC096012 | reverse complement strand
CGACATCGCCGCCGCGCAGATCACCCGCATCAACGCCCTCCTCGCCGGCGATGTCGGAGACGTCGCCGGCCCAGTCTTCCCAGTAGGCGCGGGTGCCGACCTTGTCGACGATCTTCGCGTAGATCGCTTCCTGCCATTCGGAGAGGGAGAACAACGCCATCTGCGTTGCCATCCCCCCACCGGAGTCTCCGGTGGGGGTGGCACCTTCGGCAGAATCTGCACTGGTGGAAGCGACGTCAGCACTGCTTCCACTGCTACGGCTGCCGTTGTCGAAGCTCTCGCCGACCTCGACGAGGGGTCCGATGCGCCCACCGAGTAGGCGATCGTTGCCCTTACCGTCCTTCTTGTCCGAGGTGGCGTTCAATGCGATGGAGTTGACCATCGCATTGAACCGATCATCATGCGCGCGAAGCGCATTGAGTACCTGCCAGACGACCTTGAACCGGGTGTTGTTCGACAACGCCTCGGACGGGCTGACACCGGCCGGAACCGCAACGGGCAAGATGATGTAGCCGTAATCCTTGCCGTCGGATTTGCGCATCACCCGGCCCACGGACTGCACCACATCGACCTGAGAGTTGCGGGGGTGCAGGAACATCACCGCATCCAACGCCGGTACGTCGACTCCTTCGGAGAGGCAGCGGGCGTTGGTCAGGATCCGGGCTTCCCCCTCTGGCAGGGGGGCTTTGAGCCAGGAGAGTTGCTCGTTGCGTTGTAGCGCATTGAACGTGCCGTCCACATGGTGCACCGAACACGTCAAGTCCAGGTTGGTGGAATCGACAGTGCGCCCGTCATTTTCGCTGCCCTCGAGTAGATCGCGGTAGGCATCGACAACAGTGGGGAACACTTCGGCGACCTGCTTGGACGCGGCGATGTCCTTCGCGAACGCGACCGCGCGGCGCATCGGCGCCGCACCCGGTGCGAAGCCTGTTCCTTCGGGGGTTTCGCCAGCACGCTTGGCCAGTGCATTCCAGCAGCCGATGATCTTCGACGCGTCGTCGAGCCGTAGTTCGCTGTGCACCCCGGCAAGCTGATCCTGCAGCGGCGCTGCCACCAGGGATTCGTCGACGGTCAGCACGATCACTTTGTAATCGGTGAGCAGACCTCGCTCGA
This sequence comes from Streptomyces sp. NPDC096012, assembly GCF_040426375.1. Classification (NCBI taxonomy): domain Bacteria; kingdom Bacillati; phylum Actinomycetota; class Actinomycetes; order Kitasatosporales; family Streptomycetaceae; genus Streptomyces; species Streptomyces sp. NPDC096012. Next base: position 192 of record NZ_JBEOTD010000104.1, on the reverse strand, counting down.
CGGCCTCACCGAATGAGAGTCGGTGGAACTCGGGACCGTAAACGGTTTCGTCGTCCATCGAGGTGAGCTCGGCGGAATGCTCTTCCGCCTTCTCTTTGACGTCGTCCACGAATATCTTCGGTGTCGCCGTCATGTACAGCCGGCGGGCGGCGTTGAGGAAGTCGGCGTCGTGGACGCGGACGAAGTTCGAAT
>NZ_JBEOTD010000103.1:0-1309 GCF_040426375.1 Streptomyces sp. NPDC096012 | reverse complement strand
TTCCCTTTCCGGCGGTTCCGACTCTATCAGATCCTTTCGGCGTCTGACTCCCAGTCAGGGGGGTTTGCCTTCCCGGCCCTTGGGCCGTTCCGACGAGTGAGACTTTAGCGGATTCCTGGCTCCCGAGCTAATCGGGGCCGGCGCCCTTTCGAACGCGGATTCCTCATTTCGCGAATACGCACGTCAATACGTTCGACATCGGAGTGTCGATGGTTGAGTGGTCTTGCGGAATGGCTGTCCGGGGACCGACCGGGGTCGGCGCTCACGTCGGACAACTCGGAGAACACTACGTAGTGGCACGGGGTGTGTCAACTCGCACCCCGACGGGATCTCCGAGGCGACCACGATCCGGCCCGGTTGCGCAGACTCAGTCGGCAGGCGGCGACGCTGCTGCTGGCGTCGGGGCTCGATCCCGAGGTGTGCACCGTCTACCTGCAGAGCCATGTCGACGAGCACACGAGACTGTCGTACCTGCGGGAGTGCGGGGCGACCGACGGCGAGATGCGGCGGATGATCCAGTACAAGGAGAAGTCCGTACGGGAACGTGAGCGCGGCGGGAGCGTACGGCTGTCGCTGTTGACGTATCCGGTGCTGATGGCGGCGGACATCCCGCGTTCGGCACGGACGAGGTGCCGGTCGGGGACGACCAGGTGCGGCACGTGGAGCTGGCGCGGGACCTGGCGGTGCGGTTCAACCAGCGGTACGGCCACACGTTCGTGGTCCCCAGGGCGACCCGTCCTGAGGTCGCGGCGCGGGTGATGAACCTGCAGGACCCGACGTCGAAGATGGGGAAGTCGGAGGATTCGGGGCCGGGGATCGTGTACCTGCTCGACGAGCCGGACGTCGTGCGCAGGAAGGTCATGCGCACGGTGACCGATGGCGGTAGGGAGGTCGAGTACGACCGGGAGACGCGGCCCGGGGTGGCGAACCTGCTGGAGATCCTCGCCGCGTGCACGGGCGGGAGTCCCGCTGCCTTGGCCGGTGCCTTCGACTCGTACGGCGCCTTGAAGAAGGACACCGCGGAGGCGGTGGTGGAGGTGCTGCGGCCGGTGCAGGCCCGGCACAGGGAGCTGTGCGCTGACCCCGCCTCCGTGGAGGGGGTGCTGCGGGAGGGTGCGCGGAAGGCGCGGGCGATGGCACGGCCGACCGACCGTCGATGCGGCGTTCCGGGCGATCGGGCTGCTGCCGCCGGTGTTCGAGACGGGGTCGAGCACGGCCGTCCGTTAGGCATCGGGCGCGCGGGGATGCTCGCGCGCACCTCGGTGTGGGCGTCGCGGGGGGGGGGGGCCGGGGGCCGGCCGCCCGCCGC
>NZ_JBEOTD010000102.1:0-1413 GCF_040426375.1 Streptomyces sp. NPDC096012 | reverse complement strand
AACACAGTGGACGCGAGCAACTGAGGACAAGCCCTCGGCCTATTAGTACCAGTCAACTCCACCGGTTACCCGGCTTCCATATCTGGCCTATCAACCCAGTCGTCTACTGGGAGCCTTACCCTCTCAAGGAGGTGGGAATACTCATCTCGAAGCAGGCTTCCCGCTTAGATGCTTTCAGCGGTTATCCCTCCCGAACGTAGCCAACCAGCCATGCCCTTGGCAGAACAACTGGCACACCAGAGGTTCGTCCGTCCCGGTCCTCTCGTACTAGGGACAGCCCTTCTCAATATTCCTACGCGCACAGCGGATAGGGACCGAACTGTCTCACGACGTTCTAAACCCAGCTCGCGTACCGCTTTAATGGGCGAACAGCCCAACCCTTGGGACCGACTCCAGCCCCAGGATGCGACGAGCCGACATCGAGGTGCCAAACCATCCCGTCGATATGGACTCTTGGGGAAGATCAGCCTGTTATCCCCGGGGTACCTTTTATCCGTTGAGCGACGGCGCTTCCACAAGCCACCGCCGGATCACTAGTCCCGACTTTCGTCCCTGCTCGACCCGTCGGTCTCACAGTCAAGCTCCCTTGTGCACTTACACTCAACACCTGATTGCCAACCAGGCTGAGGGAACCTTTGGGCGCCTCCGTTACTCTTTAGGAGGCAACCGCCCCAGTTAAACTACCCATCAGACACTGTCCCTGATCCGGATCACGGACCCAGGTTAGACATCCAGCACGACCAGACTGGTATTTCAACGACGACTCCACGACCACTGGCGTGGCCGCTTCAAAGTCTCCCAGCTATCCTACACAAGCCGAACCGAACACCAATATCAAACTGTAGTAAAGGTCCCGGGGTCTTTCCGTCCTGCTGCGCGAAACGAGCATCTTTACTCGTAGTGCAATTTCACCGGGCCTATGGTTGAGACAGTCGAGAAGTCGTTACGCCATTCGTGCAGGTCGGAACTTACCCGACAAGGAATTTCGCTACCTTAGGATGGTTATAGTTACCACCGCCGTTTACTGGCGCTTAAGTTCTCAGCTTCGCCCGACCGAAGTCGGACTAACCGGTCCCCTTAACGTTCCAGCACCGGGCAGGCGTCAGTCCGTATACATCGCCTTACGGCTTCGCACGGACCTGTGTTTTTAGTAAACAGTCGCTTCTCGCTGGTCTCTGCGGCCACCCCCAGCTCGAGGAGCAAGTCCTCTCACCGGATGTGGCCCCCCTTCTCCCGAAGTTACGGGGGCATTTTGCCGAGTTCCTTAACCATAGTTCACCCGAACGCCTCGGTATTCTCTACCTGACCACCTGAGTCGGTTTAGGGTACGGGCCGCCATGAAACTCGCTAGAGGCTTTTCTCGACAGCATAGGATCATCCACTTCGCCACAATCGGCTCGGCATCAGGTCTCA
>NZ_JBEOTD010000101.1:0-1489 GCF_040426375.1 Streptomyces sp. NPDC096012 | reverse complement strand
GGGGGGTGCCTCTATGTCTTTAGTCAAGCAAGCCGTGGGGTTCTGGGTTCGTAGAAGGTTCCGTCGCGGAGCATGGCGAACAGGACGCTGATGCGGTGGCGGGCGAGGCGGAGGAGGGCTTGGGTGTGGGTTTTGCCTCTGGCTCGGCAGCGGTCGTAGTAGGTGCGGGAGGCGGGGTCGTGGAGGGCGGCGAACGCGGAGAGGAACATCGCGCGTTTGAGTTGGCGGTTCCCGCCTCTGGGGGCGTGTTCGCCGTGGATCGAGGATCCTGACTGCCTGGTGGCGGGGGCGAGGCCGGCGTAGGAGGCGAGGTGGGCGGCGCTCGGGAACGAGCTGCCGTCGCCGACGGTGGTCAGGAGGACTGCGGCGGTCCTGACGCCGATGCCGGGCATCGAGGTCAGGACCTGGGAAAGAGGGTGGGCCTCCAGCAGGGCCTCGATCCGGGTCTCCAGGGCCCGGCGTTGTTCGTGGACGGCGGCCAGTGACTTGGCCAAAGAGGGCACGATCACGTCCAGGGTGGTGGTGCCGGGGACGACGACGGTCTGTTCGTCGAGGGCGTCGAAGATGTCGTCGACGAGCCGGGTGGCCATGCGCGGGGCCTTCGGACGTATGACCTCGACGAGTTTGCGGCGGCCGGCCTTGCGCAGAGCGGCCGGGGATCCGTAGCGCTCCAGGAGCCAGGTGATGGCGGGGTGGTCCAGGCGCGGGCCGAGGACGCGTTCGAGGCTGGGGTGGAACTGGGTGAGCAGGCCGCGGATGCGGTTGGAGGTGCGGTTGGCCTCGCCGGCGAGGTCGTGGTCGAAGCCGACCAGCATGGTCAGTTCGGCGGTGATCTCGTCGGCGAGTTCGAGGGAGCGCAGGGTGTGGGGCATGGTGCGGGCGGCGTCCGCGATGACAGCGGCGTCGCGGGCGTCGGTCTTGGCTTCACCCGGGTAGAGGTCGGCGATCCGGCGCATCGCGAGTCCGGGCAGGTAGGCGACCTTGCAGCCGGCGTCGCGGGCGACGGTCAGTGGGAGGGCGCCGATGGAGGCGGGCTGGTCCACGATCACCAGGACGGTGCCGAACTTGGCCTTGAGTTTGTCGAAGACGGCCCGTAGCTGGGGTTCGCCGTTGGGCAGGGCCTTGTCGAAGACCTTCTTCCCGGCCGGGGTGAGTCCGTGGCCGTGGTGGTTGCTTTTGCCGACGTCCAGGCCGAGGAAGACGCCCGTCTCGTCGATGTCGATCACCGTGCCCCCACATGCGTCGATGCCGTGCCGGCCTCGGTGTTGGGGCCGTTCGCGCGCATCCACGTTATGCAGACCTACCGCCCGAATACAGCCGGGCATTGCGCCGGGCCGGGCAGCGGTCGGGCCTCTGATCAGCGTCTGTGACGGCACCCCTCGGGCCCGGTGACACCACCCCCCAGGTCATCCCATCGACAGGGGGCAACAGTCATGCCGGGCCCGGAGGCCAGCGGCCCTCTTGCAGGACCACGAAGAAGATAACGGGG
>NZ_JBEOTD010000100.1:0-1513 GCF_040426375.1 Streptomyces sp. NPDC096012 | reverse complement strand
CTAGACGAATAAGTCCGATGTCAGAGGCTCAGGAGCGGTTGCTCAGGCTGGCGGCCACGGCGGTCAGTCGGTCCATTGCGTGAGCCACACCGAGCCCGTCCATGTAATCGCGGACATGCACGATCTGGCTGTTCCGGACCCGGATCACGAGGAGGCCGGGGAAGTCGAAGGACTGGCCGGTCGTGGTGACGGTCCCGGAGACGATCTGCTCGACGACGATCACCTCCGGGTCGATGTTCTCATGCACGACGACTTCGCGGATCTCCTGCGGCTGCGCCGGGCTTGCACCCCATGCCGCTCGATAGCCCGAGCGGACCTCTTCGCGTCCCTGGTAGCGCTCAGGCATGCCGGGGAAGAGGAAAGGAAACTCGTGCACGGCATCGACCGCGTACAGATCAGCAAGGTCGTCCGCGGACTTGTCGAGCATCGCCTGCTGGTAGCGGGCCAAGACCTCACGAGGGCCGAGGTTGGCGGAGGTTGTGTCCGGCATGGCTGTTGGGCTCCGTTCAGTCAACGTGTGGACGACGTTCGAGCGCTCGGCCAGAACTTCAGGATTTTCGGCCTGCTGACCGGACGAGGGCCTCCAAGATCCGGTTGTGACGCCCGACTTGGAGACCCTCTTGACCGCACTCTATGTGAAGATCGACGACGAGATCGGAGGAACGCGATGGATGGGACGCCCGCCACTTCTCAGCGACTCCGAACTCGTCTGCCTGGCGGTGGCCCAGGCACTGCTCGGCTACCGCTCTGAGGCACGGTGGCTGCGCTTCGCCCATAAGCGCCTGTCCGGCCTGTTCCCCTATCTGCCCCAGCAATCCGGGTACAACAAGCGCCTACGGGCGGCTCTGCCCCTGGTCAAGCGCATGATCCGGGAGCTGGCCATGGACAGCGACTTCTGGACGGACACGGTGTGGATCACCGATTCCACCCCGGTGCCGTGCGGTATGTCCCGCCCGACCGTCCAGCGCTCGAACCTGGCGGGCTGGGCCGGCTACGGCTATTGCGCCTCCCACTCCCGGTTCTTCTGGGGCCTGCGCCTGTACCTGGTCTGCACGCCGACCGGCATGCCGATCCTGTGGGCGCTGGCCAACCCGAAGATCGGTGAGCGCGAGGTCCTGGCCGCGATACTCGAAGTCGATGCCGAACTGATCGCCCAGCGCGAGGGCATCCTGCTCATCTCGGACAAGGGCTTCGCCTCGAAGGTGTTCGAGAAGGACCTCGCCGAGCTCGGCGTCGAGCTGCTGCGACCGTCGTTCAAGCGGGAGAAGAAGCGCTACGGCGAGCCGATTCTCAAGAAGGTCCGCCAGCTGATCGAGTCGGTCAACGACACCCTCAAAGGGCAGCTCGACCTGGAACAACACGGCGGGCGGACCTTCGAGGGCGTCGCCATCCGGGTCGCCCAGCGCGTCCTCGCGTTGGCCGCCGGTATCTGGCACAACAACAAGATCGGCGCACCAGTCACCCGCTCTCTGATCGCGTATGACCACTGATCACATCGGACTCACTCGTCTAG
>NZ_JBEOTD010000099.1:0-1558 GCF_040426375.1 Streptomyces sp. NPDC096012 | reverse complement strand
TCCTCGGGCCACTGGTTGGCCTCCGCCAGCAGCACGGTGTCCGGGTACTGGGCGTCGATCTCCTTGCGGACCCGCTTGAGGAACGCGTGGGTGGCGGGCAGGTTCTCGCAGTTGGTGCCCTCCTGCTGGTACAGGTACGGCACCGCGTCCAGCCGGAACCCGTCGATGCCGAGATCCAGCCAGAACTTCAGCGCGGAGATCATCTCCTCCTGCACGGCCGGGTTCTCGTAGTTCAGGTCCGGCTGGTGCGAGAAGAAGCGATGCCAGTAGTACTGCTTGCGTACCGGGTCGTACGTCCAGTTGGAGGCCTCGGTGTCGACGAAGATGATGCGGGCGTCCTGGTACTGCTTGTCGTCGTCGGCCCAGACGTAGTAGTCCCCGTACGGACCGTCCGGGTCGCGCCTCGACTCCTGGAACCACGGGTGCTGGTCGCTGGTGTGGTTCATGACGAAGTCGATGATCACGCGCATGCCGCGCTGGTGGGCGGCGTCCACGAACTCCACGAAGTCGGCGAGGTCGCCGAACTCGGGCAGCACGGCGGTGTAGTCGGAGACGTCGTAACCGCCGTCGCGCAGGGGTGACTTGAAGAACGGTGGCAGCCAGAGGCAGTCCACGCCGAGCCATTGCAGATAGTCGAGCTTGGCGGTCAGGCCCTTCAGGTCGCCGACGCCGTCGCCGTTGCTGTCCTGGAAGGAGCGGACCAGGACCTCGTAGAAGACGGCGCTCTTGAACCAGTCCGGGTTCCGGTCCTGGGCGGGCGTGTCCTCGAAGGTGTCCGGAACGGGCTCATTGACGATCATATTGTGGGTGACCCTCCGATCTGCGGGTGGGACGGTCGCAGGACGGTGAAGACATGCGCGGGCCTATGCCCCGGTTCGAGACGCACGTAGTTGGTCCTGCCCCAGTGATAGGTCTCGCCGGTGAGCTCGTCGCGCACCGGCACGGTCTCGTGCCAGTCCAGGCCGAGTTGCGGCATGTCCAACGAGACCGTGGCCTCCTGGGTGTCGTGGGGGTCGAGGTTGGCGACCACGAGAACCGTGTTCGATCCGCTCCGCTTCGAGTAGGCGATCACCGCGTCCCGGTCGGCGTGGTGGAAGTGGAGATCGCGCAGCTGCCGCAGGGCCGGGCTGCGCCGCCTGATGTCGTTGAGCCGGGTGATGAGGGGGGCGATGGTGCGTCCGTCGCGTTCGGCGGCTTGCCAGTCACGGGGCTTGAGCTGGTACTTCTCCGAGTCGAGGTACTCCTCGCCGCCCTCCTTGAGGGGTGTGTTCTCGCACAGTTCGTAGCCGCTGTAGATGCCCCAGGCCGGCGAGAGGGTCGCGGCGAGCACGGCCCGGACCTCGAAGGCGGGCCGGCCGCCGTGCTGGAGGTAGGCGTGCAGGATGTCGGGGGTGTTGGGGAAGAAGTTGGGCCGCATCCAGGCCGCCGCCTCACCCGACAGCTCGGTCAGGTACTCGGTCAGTTCCCGCTTGTCGTTGCGCCAGGTGAAGTACGTGTACGACTGCTGGAAACCGATCTGCGCCAGGGTGTGCATCATCGCCGGCCGGGTGAACGCCTC
>NZ_JBEOTD010000098.1:0-1578 GCF_040426375.1 Streptomyces sp. NPDC096012 | reverse complement strand
GTGAAAGCTGACCGTAAAACAACTTCAAACTCGGGGCACTAGCTGGCCGATCGAGGCTAGACGGTATGAGGGTCGGCCCGTTTCGGGCCGGGGACTCGCTTGCAAGTTGCCGTGGGTTGCCGAGTAGGCGAAGCCTGGATCGGTAGTGCCTACATTTGCAGGAGGCCCCGGTGATGTATCAGCGTACGAGTGTCGGATTGGACGTGCACGCACTGTCTGTAGTGGCATGTGCGATCGACGGTCAAACCGGTGAAGTATGGAAACAACGATTATGTCCGGACTCCGGTGAGATCCTCGCCTGGTTGCGTTCGTTGCCGGGTCCGGTGAAAGCCGTCTACGAGGCCGGACCGACCGGATTCGGCCTGTACCGAGCTCTGAATCAAGCGGGTGTGGAGTGCGTGGTGGTTGCGCCGTCGAAATTGCAGAGACCTGCTGGTGACCGCGTCAAGACCGATGCTCGCGACGCGCTGCATCTGGCGCGGTTGCTCCGACTGGACGAGATCGTCGAGGTCACGGTCCCTTCGGTAGAACAAGAGGCAGCCCGAGATCTGGTCCGTGCCCGTGAGGATGCTCGCGGGGATCTGATGCGATGCCGACATCGCTTGTCGAAACTTCTTCTGCGGCAGGGCATTGTCTATTCTGGTGGTGCGGCGTGGACTGGTGCGCATGATGTGTGGCTACGAAGTCAGAGGTTCGAGCAGTCGGCGTTGCAGGCCACGTTCGACTCGAACTATGAAGCGATGCTGCTCACCCGAAGCCGCCGTGACCGACTGGATACGGCGATCGAGGAGATGGCGGAGAACAGTCCCTACACGCCGATGGTGCACCGTTTGGGATGTTTACGCGGAATCTCTACTTTGACCGGGTTCGGGTTGGCGGTCGAGATCGGCGACTGGCAGCGATTTACGGGGAGCACCATCGGTTCCTATGTCGGCCTGGTGCCGAGTGAATACTCTTCGGGGACATCACGATCACAGGGTTCGATCACCAAGACCGGCAACGGTCATGCACGTCGGTTGTTGGTCGAGGCAGCATGGCATCACCGCAAGATCTACCGCAACCCTGGACAGGTCATGCGCACTCGATGGGCGAAAGCCAGCCCCGCTGCGCGTGCTCGTGGGCATGCCGGCAACCACCGCCTGCATCATCGGTGGGAGCAGTTCACCGCCCGTAAGAAGCGTCCGGTGATCGCCAATGTCGCCGTAGCCAGAGAACTTGCGGGATGGTGTTGGTCGCTGGCGGTCGTCGACGACCAGCCCTGAGCTTGTCCTTCCCCTAGATTTCGGTCGATAGACAATCGCAAAGGGCGTGATGGCAGCGTGAGGAACGATCTGCGAAAACAACTATGGGCAGCAACAGGTTCCGAAATTGGAACCGATTGCGACGCCCGACCCTAGAGCAGCAGCACCGTTCCTGCCGAACAGTCGTCCTGCGGTAGCCAACCCGCGTATATCAGTCTGACCACGAGTCGTGAATATCGACATGTCACCCGCCGTTCTTCATGTCCGTCGACCGAAACGGAAACGGCCGCGGGGATAGCCGGTGCCCGGGGCGGGTGCACCCGTGGCGGGTAAAATT
>NZ_JBEOTD010000097.1:0-1598 GCF_040426375.1 Streptomyces sp. NPDC096012 | reverse complement strand
TTGAAGGACGCGGTGGATCAGTACCTGTCGACCATCCCGAGCGTCAACACCCGACGCGGGTACGCCGTCGCCCTCAACCAATTGGTGCGCGACTTCGGCGCCGATTCGGATGTGGGACTGCTGGAGGCCGAGCGGGTCGGTGGCTGGTTCACCTTCAAGTGGGGCGGCAGCTCGGCACAGACGTTCAATGTCCGCCTCGCCTCCTTGCGTGGGGCGTGCGAGTACTGGCGGGCACAGGAGTGGCTCCTCGGCGATCCCGTCGTCCGGCTGGTGCCGCGCAGAGTGGCCCCGGACCATTCCCGGGCGATGACTCGTGACGAGGTCACCGGGCTGCTTGCGCAGGATGTGCCGCTGCGGGAGCGGGTGTTGTGGACCATGCTGTACGAGACCGCCGCCCGAGCCGACGAGCTGTTGCTGCTCGACATCCCGGACCTGGACACGGCGAACCGATGTGGCACGGTCACCCGCAAGGGCGGGGCAAGAGATGTGGTCGCGTGGCAGACCGGGACCGCGCGGCTGTTGCCGCGGTTGCTGGCGGGCCGGAAGAAGGGGCCGGTGTTCCTGACCGACCGGAAGGCGAAACCCGGTGTGGCCGTGGACGATATCGACCCGTCGACCCTTCGCGGGCGGTTGTCGTATCGCCGGGCGCTGGAATTGTTCGAGACACACACCGCTGACTTCACCCGCGGCCCCTTCACGCTGCATCAACTTCGCCATAGCCGTTTGACGCACGCCGCGGAGGACGGGGCGTCCACGCCGATGCTGATGCGCATGAGCGGCCACACCTCGGTGCGGTCGCTGGCTAGGTACGCGAACCCGTCGGCCGAGTCCCTGATGCGATGGCAGGCCCAGACCGACCCCGCCGCCCGCCGGCGGCGATGATCCGTGAAATGTACTGGTGTGACGGTGAACTGGCACACCGCAGGGCGGCAGACGCGTCGCCGCAGACCGGATTCCAGTTCGCCCCCGATAACAGCGTGTTATCCGGGGCAGTCGGAGTTCTGCATCACCCGATAGCCGGGCGATGCTCGTGGGGTGTCTATGCCCCGATTTCGCGGTGGACGCCGCCGGCCGCGGTGTTGACCCCTTCGGCGAGGGTGGGGTGGACGTGGATGGCTTGTGCGAGTTGGGTGTAGGTGGCACCGGTGGTCATCGCGATGACGGCTTCGTGGACGAGGTTCCCGCCGTCGGGTCCGGCGATGTGACAGCCCAGGATGGCATCGGTGGCGGCGTCGGCGACGAACTTGACCAGGCCACGGGTGTTGCCGATGGCGCGGGCTTTCACGACGCCGGTGAAGTCCTGGCGGCCGATGAGGACGTCGTAACCCGCTGCGCGGGCGGCGGGTTCGGTGAGTCCGACGGATCCGACTTCAGGGTCGGTGAACACCGCGTGCGGAACGATGCGACCGGCGGCGGTGCGGTCCTGTCCGCGGTAGGCGCTGCGGTAGACGATGTCGGCGTCGTCGCGGGCGGTGTGGGTGAACATCGGCCCGCCGCGCACGTCGCCGATGGCCCACACGTCCTCGGCGCTGGTGTGCAGGGTGTCGTCCACGGTGAGGAAGCCGTGCGAATCCGGTTGCAGGCCTAGATGTTCCAGG
>NZ_JBEOTD010000096.1:0-1715 GCF_040426375.1 Streptomyces sp. NPDC096012 | reverse complement strand
CTATCACTGCGCGCACCCACGGGTCCGTGTCCCGCGACATCGCAACAAGGACGTCAAATCTGTTCGCAGATTTCTTTCCTGACACTACTTCGACTGCCGCTGCACGCTGGTATACGTTGCCGCGCATAAGGTCCCACAGTTCCTCATCCGAGATCGCGTCAGGTCGAACAGCCGCCAATGCAGCTGCCGCGGAACCTCGCACTTCCTCATCACTGAAACTAGGTGTAGGAGGAACGGACGTTGGTGACGCGGTGCCGGCGGTAAGCGGCGGGCGGTCGTCCTCCGCGTGCTGAATGCGGTCGGTGGTAATTGTAGTGAACATTCCAGACTTCGACGGCAGTGCGCCGCTCAGCTTCGCTGGTGTACTCGCGGGAGTACAGCAGTTCTTCGGCGAGGATACGGTTGTAGCGTTCGACCTTCCCGTTATGTTTCGGGGTGTACGGCTTGATCCGGTAGTGCCGCGCTTCGCGTAATGAAACGGTGAAATCTGCTGCCCGGTAGCATGATCCGTTGTCGGTGATCACGCGCTCGATACGGGTGATGCCGTGGGCGGCGAAGAAGACGCGGGCGTTGTTCATGAAATCGATGGCTGTTGCTGCGGTTTCGTTGTCGCGGGCTTCGGTGTACGCCAGGCGGGTGTTGCCGTCGATCGCGGAATGCAGGTAGGTGTAGCCGATGCGGGCCTGCTTGTTCTTCGTTTTCCGGCGTTGGGATCGTTTGGCCTTGTCGGAGCCGCGGCCGTGGGCACGCCACCCGCCGCCGTCCGGGATCTTCCCGACTTTCTTGATGTCGACGTGGACCATCTGGCCGGGTCGTTTTGCAACGATGACCTGCGGTTTTCGGTTGGTTTCGCCGTTCGGGTCGATGAACCGGCGGCGGTGCAATCCGAGGTTCCGCAGGATTTTCGTGACGGTCCGGCGAGCAATGACCGTTCCATCCATTCGGAGTTCGAACGTGATTCGTGAGGCCGACCATTTCCGGGTTCGTCGCATCGACTCGATGTCGGCCACGACCTCCGCGGCTGTGGCGGTGGGTTGGTGTTTCGGTGCGCTGGAGCGGTCCTGTAGTCCCAGGTCACCATATTTGCGGTGACGGTTGACCCACGTGGAGGCGCATTGTCGTGAGATACCCATTTCGGCGGCGACGTGGGCGATCGGACGACTCTGGCAGCGCTCGATCAGGCGTCGTCTTCCCTCCACGGTGAGTGGAGCATTACGGTGTGTCACAGGGCTGGTCCTTCTTGGTCGAGAACGGTTATGTCGCAACTCCCATTCTTACGCCGAGGACCAGCCCGTCTACTTCAATCCCTCGTCAGCAACGTCCATACCCACAACAACTAGGCCCCTCTGAGGGAAGGGCGACCATCAAGTCATGGAGCGGACCTGCAATAACATCGACCACCTCTGGAGGAATCTTTTTCCCCAGAATTGCGATCCTCGCTAGCACTCCCTGGCGGTCAGAGACGAAAGGCAGTTCCGTCGTCAATAGGTCGGAGATCGAATCCCACGAAGCGAGCTGGGGATACCAGACATTCAGTGTGACCAGATCGGATGCAAAGTCCTTCACTCCCATGGCGAACGAGCCGCTTTTGAGGTCGGAGATCCGCTGGGTGGTCGCGGAGGACAGCTTCTCAATAACGCCCTTCGCTATGTCGTCATCTAGGTCTCGTACATCTCCAAAAGCACTGAGAGCGGACAAGTTCCCTTCTTCAATTC
>NZ_JBEOTD010000095.1:0-1795 GCF_040426375.1 Streptomyces sp. NPDC096012 | reverse complement strand
ACGACGACAAAACCAGGCTCGCATCAGCCACTACAAACGACGCGGACACAGTCCCTGACTGGCCATCAGCCACCGCAAGCACCGTTGCAGTACTAAGGACGTTCGGGACTTCGAAGGCCACCTGCTCCATGCGCTTCACCCGTACCTCAGCCACCGTCTTCGCCGCGCAATTCCTCTCCGTCACCGTCCACACTGCCGCCACGGCCGCACCATCGCACTCGCACCCGCCGGGGAGACGGTGATCCTTCCCGTGCGCGATGCGCTCGACCAGCTACCGGTGCGGGCCGACCGCACCGGTTACGAACACGGCAAAGCGCTACCTCAACGGCGCCCGCGGCCTGGACAGCGACCACCTGGTCCCGCTCGCCGAGGCCACGGTGATGGCGCCGGCCAGCGGGAGGAAGGCCATTACCCGCGGCGAGCGCGCTGTAGTCCCGTACCTCCTGGAGATACAGGAGCCAGGTGGCGGGGGGGCGGACACGTGCCGGGCATTCTGCCGGGACTGCTGCTCAGCGGTCAGGGACACGGCATGGCCAGCAGGTCCCGTTCGCGCTCACCGGCCTGCCCGCACCCCTCTTTGGCCTTCGGTGCCGGACGGACTGCCGGATCTGGTCATCGGGTGGACCGGTGATAGGCCGCCACGGGGTCGCGCGCCTCGTCGTGAAGGGCCGGGCCGTCGTGCGGCACCGTCGGCCAGGCGCCCGACGGCGGGTTGAGCGCGACGAGTTGTTCGGTCGACAGCGCGTAGACGACCCGGCCGATGCCAGAACGGACGATGCCGCCCGCGCACATGCCGCACGGCTGGCAGCTCGTGTACAGGGTGGTACGGGCAGCCGTGTCAGGGTCGAGTTCGCGGGCGGCCCAGCGGGCGAGCTTCAATTCCGGGTGGGCGGTGATGTCGTGGTCCCGACGGACCGTGTTGTGGGCTTCCGCGAGCACGGTGCCGTCCGGTCCGGCAAGAAGGGAACCGTACGGCGCGTCGCCCAGGGTGACCGCGTGGGCGGCGATGCGGATGGCACGCCGCAGAAGGGCCTCGTCGGCCGAGGTGATCATGATCGAGTGCTCCAGTGGGTGGCCACGATGGTGAGTGCCCGCCATGCCGCCTCGGGCCGGCGCGTCTCTTCCGGGTCTCCGTGGTAGGGGTCGAGTACGACGGTGTCCGCGCCCAGCAGGCGCAACTGCTCGAGATCGTCGAGGATCTGTTCGACGGTGCCGACGCCGGCTGGCCGGTCGGAGGCATCGACCGGTGCGCTGGTGATGCGCAGGGCGATGCGGGGCGCGAACCCCGGCAGCGCGTGCCGTCCCACCACCGCGCGTATGGGGGGGGGAGCCGCAGCGGGTGCCAGGCGTCACCGAATCTCACGGCGCGCCGCAGGGCCGCCTCGCTGTGGCCGCCGACCCAGACGGGAACGTCGCCCTCCTGGCGCCCCGCGTCCCGGGCTTCCCGGAGGATGCCGAGACATTCGTCCGTCAGTCGGCCACGCGCGGTGAACGGCAGGCCCAGCGCCTCGAATTCCTGCCGGGCCCAGCCGACGCCCACCCCGAGGACGAAGCGATTGCCGTTCACCACCCTGTCGTGGCTGGCCGGTCTCACCACCACGGTGCGGCTGGGCACGCCACATGGTCCGACACCATGAGGGCGCCGAAGCCGAGGCCTTCCGCGAGTCGCGCCCATTCACGCAGGATGCCGGGATCGGTCCCAGTGGGAACTCGTTGTTGAGACTCGGGACCAGGCAGAGATGCGTACGCGTTTGCGCCGTCTTCAGGAGGCAGGAGTCGACTGGTCGATGATCCG
>NZ_JBEOTD010000093.1:0-1942 GCF_040426375.1 Streptomyces sp. NPDC096012 | reverse complement strand
GGCGGAAGGAGTCGCCGTCGGTGACGACGACGTGCGCATGGTGCAGGAGCCGGTCAACGGTGGCGGTGGCCAATGTTTTGGGCATGATCTCGTCGAAGCCGGAGGGGTGCAGGTTGCTCGAGACGGCAATCGCTCGGCGTTCGTAGGCAGCGTCGACGAGGCGATAGAATCCTTCGGCGGCGTCTTCAGAGACCGGGAGCAGACCGATGTCGTCGACGATGATCAGGTCGGAGCGGATGATCCTCGTCAGGGCTCGGGCGATGGAGTCGTCGGCACGGTGCCGGCGGACCAGGGCACCGAGGTCTTCGATGGTGAACCAAGACACCGCCAGCCCAGCTTCGACTGCGGCCTGCCCGAGTGCCTCGGTGAAGTGAGACTTGCCAGTTCCCGAAGGCCCACAGACGCAGAAACATTCACGCCGCCCGACCCACTCCAGGGTGCGGAGCGCGTCCTGGGTGGCGCGGGGAATCGACGATTTCGTTTCGTCCCAGTCGCCGAAGGTCTTGCCGGTAGGGAAACCCGCGCGTTTGCGGCGAGTGTGCAGGTTCGCCCGGTCCCGGCCGGCGGCTTCCTCAGCGAGGAGAACCCGCACGACTTCGGCGGGGTCCCAGCGTTGGGCTTTCGCGGTCGGGATGATATCGCTCAAGGACCTGCGGATATGGGGCAGTTTCAGGCGTTTAGTCAGGTCGATCGCCTCGGCCAACGGGTCGCCGTTAGCGCTGGTAACAGTGCGCAAAGGGGTGCTCATCAGGCGTCATCGCTTTCATCGTCAGTAGTGGCTGGGCTGGCCGGCGCTGGTGTCTGGCCGAAGGTGGACCAGGCGGCGGTGCCCGGTTGCAGAGTGTGGTTCTCGCTGCGACGGACCGGATCAGCGTGTTCGTGGGTGACTTGGTAGTCGAGGATCGAGATCAGGTCCCGATCGGCGAACCGGCCGGTCATCGCCGCCGTCCCCAACGCTCTGTCGACTGCGTCCGGGGAGTGCAGCTTCGAAAGGTCCACGGCCTCGGCCATCTTCGCCCTGATGCGGCGCGCTCCCGCGGCGGCAGCCTCGACCAGCCAGCTGTTGGCACCCTGGCCCAACTGTAGGAAGGCGAGCTCGGCGGCGGTACGAGGCTTGGGCACCCGGTCGGCGGCGTCGCGGTCTGGGCGGGGTGGGTAGTGGTCGTTGTCGAGGACCGGTGAACCGGGTTGGCCGCGGCGGTGCCGCGCGACTTCGACTGCACCGCCATCATTGTCGACGGCGGTCACGATCAGCTCCTCACCATGGAAGCGGGCCCAGACCCGAGTGTCGATCAACGTGTGCGGCACCGAATACCGCACCCCTTCCACCGAGATCGTCGACTCCCAGTTCACCCGCCGGGTAGTGCCGAACACCGCGGTGAACGGAGATTTCGGCAGCGGATGCAGCCGCTGCAACTCTTCGGCCAGCCGCTCGACCGGCCGCCGCCGAGTAGAGCTGTGGACGCGGGTGTTGACGTCGGTGCAGAACTGCCGGCAAGCCGACTCGAGCTCACCGAAAGAGTGATACTGCTCGCGCAGGTTCACCTCCTTCGGCAACAGGTCGGCTTTGGCGATCCGCACCGTCGCCTCACTTCCTCCCTTCGACTCCGGATCAGCAGGTAAACACGTCCGCAGCGTCGTGCCGTAATGCCGTGCCACCTCCACGATCTCCGGATTGCGGACCGCGATCCCGGCCACGTGATCGATCGTCGCGGTCTTCTCGTTGTCGGTGAGGACATAGACCGGAACCCCGCCCAAGCGGCGGAATGTCGCATCCAAACACGCCGCCACCGTCGGCAATGTCTTGTCCCAGATCGGGATCACCACCCGAAATCGCGACCACGCCAACCATGCGCAGAACAACGTCGTCTTCCGGCCGGAAATCGTTGGCCCGTCACCGAAGTCGTACTGTAACCACAGCCCAGGTTCGGTTACCCACGGC
>NZ_JBEOTD010000092.1:0-3094 GCF_040426375.1 Streptomyces sp. NPDC096012 | reverse complement strand
GCCGCCGGTATCTGGCACAACAACAAGATCGGCGCACCAGTCACCCGCTCTCTGATCGCGTATGACCACTGATCACATCGGACTCACTCGTCTAGCTCGGAAACACGGGGTCCGCGCGCGAAGGCCGGCACGTCATGACCCGGGGCCGCGGGGTCCGCGCGCGGCCGGTACGGTGAGGCTCGTCGCGCGGACCCCGCGCCCCTTGTCGGCGCGGACGCCTCCTACATGATCGGGTCGGGCTCGCGGGCCAGGTCCGCCGCGCCCACCATGCCCGCCTTGTTGCCGAGCTGGGCCGCGATCACGTCGGCGACCGGGCGCCAGTTGCCGCCGACCAGCCAGCGCCTGTACGACGTGCGGATGGGGTCGAGGACCAGGTCGCCCTCGTCGGAAAGGCCGCCGCCGACGATGAACGCGGACGGGTCGAAGAGCGAGGCCAGGTCGGCGAGGCCCGCGCCGGCCCAGCGGGCCAGCTCGCGGTAGGAGTCCACGGCGACCGGGCAGCCCTGGCGGGCGGCCATGGAGATGTGCTTGCCCTCGATGCCCTCGGGGGTGCCGTCGCCGAGCGAGAGCAGGACCTCGGCGCGCTCCGGGGTGGCGTTGGCCCGCTGCTTGGCGTAGCGGACCAGGGCGCGGCCGGAGGCGTACTGCTCCCAGCAGCCCTGCGAGCCGCAGCCGCACAGCAGGCCGTCCGGGACCATGCGGATGTGGCCGAACTCGGCGGCGACCCCGAAGTGGCCGCGGCGCAGCTTGTTGCCGATGATGATGCCGCCGCCGAGGCCGGTGCCGAGCGTGATGCAGATGACGTTGCGGTGGCCCTTGCCGGCGCCGAACTTGTACTCGCCCCAGGCGGCGGCGTTGGCGTCGTTCTCGACCACGACGGGGAGGCCGGTGCGGGCCTCGACCTTCTCCTTCAGCGGCTCGTTGCGCCAGTCGATGTTCGGCGCGAAGTACACCGTGGAGCGCTGCCGGTTGACGTAACCGGCCGCACCGATGCCCACGCCGACGATCTCGTGCCCCACGCGCGCGCCGTCGACGGCGGCGGCGATGGCGTCCACGATGCCCTCGGGCGTGCCCGGAGTCGGTACCTGGTGGGTCGAGAGGATGTTGCCTTCCTCGTCGACCACGCCGGCCGCGATCTTCGTGCCGCCGATGTCGACGCCGATGGTGAGTCCCATGAATCCCTCAGTTCCGGTCGAGCCCCGCTACGGCCAACCGTACCCGAGGCCCTGCCGTGGGAGGTCCTCAGTCCAGGTCGATGCGCTCGCCCGGGCCGGTGCCCTCGCCCCGGTCGGGACGGTCGTCCCCCAGGTCGGCGGCGCCGGTGGTCCAGCGGTGCTCCTGGGCCTGGACGGCGGAGCGGTAGGCGGCCAGCAGTTCGGTGCCGGCCGCGGCGAGGTGCTCGAAGACCTCGGGGTTGCGCTCCACGACGGGTTCGACTGCGGCCTTCGCCTGCTGGACGACCTGCCGCACCGCCTGCTGGGCGGCGGGTCCGGCGATGGCCCCGAGAAGCGGTGACTGCAGGCCGGACAGCTTGTCGGCCACGGTGTCCACGAGCTTCTTCAGCTCCTCGGCGGCCGAGCCCGGCGGCGGGCCGTACTCGGTGCGCCGGCGGGTCTTCTCGGCGGCCAGATCCTCGGCGCAGGCGGTGGCCCAGGCGTCGGCGTCGGCCGCCCGCGCCCGCTCCTCCTCGTAGGGGCCGGATGCTCGGCTCTCTTCGCTCATGGCGGGCTCCTGACTACGGTTCGGCCCTTACGACGTTACCTGAACGGGGTACGCCGCTCACCGTCCGGCGCCGGGCCACAGGCCGGGATCCGGCGCGAACCGGATGCGCAGTTCGCCCTCGCGCAGCGCGGCTCCCGCGACGGTGCAGCGGCGCAGGGCGGACGGCAGCGCGACGATCCGGCGGAAGGGTCCCGCGGTGATCAGGAGTTCGTCGCCGCGCCGGATCAGGTCCAGTTCGTCCCGTATCGCCCCCGGCAGCGGGATGTGCCAGACCAGCACGCCGTCCTCGGCGATCCGGTCGGCGACGGGCCACTCGACCGGGGCGGGCGCCGGATTGACGGCCGGCACGCCGAGGGCGGCGAGATCTTCGCCGCCGCGCGGGTCGCGGCCCAGGTGGGGGATGGTGTGGACGGCGTCGGGCCGCTCCCGCCACTCGGCGAGGGTCTTGTCCTGCTGGGCGAGGGGCCCGGCGAGCCAGGTGCCGCCGCCGTCGTCGTCGGGCAGGACGCGGTTGGCGATCAGCGCCTCGGCGCGCAGGCCGCGCAGGGCCAGGCCCGGGGTGGCGGCGCGCACGGCGTCGGCGCCGGCCGGTCCGGGTTCGGCGACCAGCCGTACGGAGGTCTCCGGGTCGGCGAGGACGGCCTCGACGGCGGCGAGTTCGAGGTCCCAGCGGGCGGCCGTCTCGTACAGCCAGTCGGCGGGCATCGGGACACCGGCCAGCCGGCCGAGGACCGGGCGCAGGGCCCGGGCCGCCTGCCGCTCCGGCGGGAGCAGGCGGCGCAGGTAGCGGCGCAGCTCCTCGGGGAGGGCGAGCAGGTCGAGGGCCTGCGGCAGGGGCGGGAGGTCGACGACGAGGAGGTCGTGGCGCTCGCTGAGGGCGGCGTCCCGCAGCGCGCGCAGGAAGGTCAGCTCTTCGGCCCCGGGCAGCGGGGTGACCTCCTCGGCGTCCAGGCGGGCGGCCCCGAGCAGGTCGAGGACGTTCGTGGCGCGGGACTGGAAGTCGGTCAGGTCCTGCCGGAAGCGGTCGGCCGCGTCGGGCCGCCAGGTGGTGAGGCCGGGTCCGGCCGCCGCGGGGACCGGACCTGTCGGGGAGCCCAGAGCCGCGCCCGGGGTGTCGTCACGGTCCGCGCTCAGCAGCAGCGTCCGGATGCCGCCGGCCGCGGCGCGCTGTGCGGTCGCGGCGGCGATCGTCGTACGACCGCTGCCGCCGGGTCCCGTGATCAGGAGGGTGCGCATGAGGATGAACGGTAACGGAGACCGGCGCGCGGACGAGCGGGGCTAGTGAGCTGGTCCGGAGATCCTGTCGCAGTAGCGGCAGATGCGGTCGATGATCTGGTCCGCGGTCTTGGTCCATCTGAAGGGACGGGCCTGT
>NZ_JBEOTD010000091.1:0-3483 GCF_040426375.1 Streptomyces sp. NPDC096012 | reverse complement strand
GGACGACAGGAGCTGCGTCACAACCGGGGACCACCCCCCGGCCTTCGACACCTGGCTCCCCACCCCCCCACCAGGAACGCCCAGGTCAGCCGGGCACATGGCGCAATCCCCCGCCCGGGCATGAGGGCGGAGGTACGCGGGCCGACGCCGAGGTGCTGCTTAACACGGCCGGACGCCAGCTGCTGGCAGACATGTGCGGCGTCGAGGAAGCTGTGCTGGCACGGGCGTTGCCGTCCTGGGCGGAAGAGGATGCCAAGCTGCGTGCCTAGGATGGCGATCCGGTGGGGCTGTGGCAGATCGGTGGCGCGGTGGCCGGTCCGGTGGCGTTCGGCTGCCGGCTGTGCACGGCCCGGCGCACGGGGACGGCTCTGCGGGCGGTGCGGTACGCGCCCCGGTGGGAGCGAGCGTGCGTTCGGCATGGGCGCTGGAGCACCCCTTGGAGTGCCGCACGGCAATCCCTACAGGGCAGACCGTCCACGGTGCGAGGTGGGAACCCGGGGGCCGGAGAGCTGGGCGGTGACCGTTACCTTCGTCCCGGCCGGGGTCTGGGCCACCTTCGGCGTGACGGCCAGCTACGAGGTGCCCGGCGACCCGGGCACGCCCGCGGGCGGGGAACTGCTGGAGATGCTGTATCCGGAACTCAATCCGGACGGGTGACGAACGCCGGGTGGCTCAGTACGCGGAGTTGACGTTGTCGATGGAGCCGTAGCGGTGGGCGGCGTAGTTGGCGGCGGCGGTGATGTTGGCGACCGGGTCGGTGGAGCTGTTGGCGGTGCCGGTGACGTGGAAGGCCTTGAACGTGGGGTCGATGACCTGGAGCAGGCCCTTGGAGGGGATGCCGTTCTTGGCGTTGATGTCGTAGTTGTTCTGAGCGTTGGGGTTGCCGCTGGACTCGCGCATGATGTTGCGGTGCAGGCCCTCGTAGGTGCCCGGGATGCCCTTGGCCTTCATGATGGCCAGGGACTGCTTGATCCAGCCGTCCAGGTTGTTCGCGCCACCCTTGGCACCGGCGGGGTCGGCGGCCTTGGAGGCGATGGCGGGGGCGGCCTTGGGGGCCTCGGCGGCGTGGGCGGTGGCCGGCGTCAGCGTCAGGGCCGCGGCCGCGGCGCCGGTGGTGACCAGGCCGGTGACGGCCAGGTTGCGCAGACGGGCGAGGCGGGACGCAGCGGTGATCGCGGTCATGGGGGGTCTCCTACGGGACGTCTTTGGGCGCCGGCCGGATCATCCGGTCGCGGCCTGAAGGGCGTCGGGGCGAGGCCCCGCACAGCGCGGCAAAAACAAGGACGGCCCCGGCGATCTCACCCGGCCCGACCCGCTGCTTGCGGCGACGAGAGACATGGTTAGCGACCGCGAACAGGGGAAGCAAGGATGTGACCTACTACTCAGGACCGTAGATATTGTGACAATTCGGTCATTTCGTGGTTTTCCTGTGCGCAGACCGCTGTGCGGCTCTACGATCCCGCTTAGGACGTGATCTGCCTCTCGTGGGTAGCGTCACGCGGAGAGCCGGAAAATCAGGCTTCCGGCCGGCCTTGCTCCAGGGAGCAGAGTGCAGCTCGGAAATGCGTACGTGATCGGTCCAGCCCTCTTCCGGGTGTCTGCGGGATGCTGATGCGGGGTGGGCCCTCCGGTAAGGGCCCGCGTACTTCATGGCCTCGTCCAGGAAACCGAGCGCCGTCGTCCGGGCGGACGGGTCCCCTTCCGGGTAGGCCAGACGCTGCTTGCCGCGGGCGCCGTCGCTGCCGTAGTACCGCCGGCCAGCCACTCGTACACGGCCGCATCGACCGAGGCACCCTGGGCGGCGCTGCGGGTCTGGCCGTACCTGCCCACCATGTAGGAGGCGTATTGCGGATGGGTGTCGGGGACAAGGCGGCCGGTGACCGAGGACGTCTAGTGCTCCGCCGTCTCCGGGCCGGTGCAGCCGCCCGCCGCATCCGGCCCCTTGCGCGTGGGATCGGCGCAGAACGTCTCGTAGTCGCCGAACACCTTCATACCCGGCGGCCCGTAGGCGCCGATATGAGAGCCGGCGGCGTGACCATCGCTGTCGGGGATCGCATAGCCCGGTCCGAACTGTCGTGGCCATCCGCCCGTCCCGGCGCCGCGCAGGCGGGTGACCAGACGAGGGTGCCGACCGCCGCGGCGGCGAGGACGGTCGCGGCCAGACGCGACGGCACACGGACGAGAGGGGCGTGCACGACGGGGATGAACTCCTTCGGGTCACGGAACACGGAGATCTGGTGCGGGCCCAGATACGCACGCCGCGGCCAAAGAAATGGACAGGCGGGGCCCGGGCGGACGCTTGAACGGGGAGCTGCCGTAGGGCTACGGCACCGCCGGAGGGGCCCGCGGCGCGTTCGGTTCGCGTCGCCGTGTCGTACTCTGCGACTGGCCAAGTGGGCTTGCTTCTTGGCCGTTTTCGCACGTCCCCACTGCCTGAGGAACTGCCCGTGCCCCACACACCGCCCCTGGGCGGCCCGACCGCCTCGTACACCCCCGCGCAGATACGGCGCAACCGCCTGATCTTCCTCGGTGTGGTCCTTGTCCTCGCGGGCCTGGTGGCGTTCGTGACCCTGGGCCCCCACGACGCGAAGGACCAGTCCGCCACGCTCCACGCCGGCGACTGCTTCCAGAACGTCGGGACGGACAAGCACGCGAAGACTAAGAAGCTCGACTGCACCGACCCGCACGCCGACTACAAGGTCCTGAAGATGGACAAGGGCGGAGTCGTCGACACCTTCTCGTGCTCCGGCGTTCCAGGCACGACCGGCTCACTCACCCAGATGGGCGCGGAAGGATCGTTCGTCGTCTGCTTCAAGGAGAACGACGACAAGGACAGCAACTAGTACTGCAACGGTGCTTGCCGTGACGGATGGCCAGGTCGGTCGTTGGTGTGGTTATGGGTGGGGACCTTGCTGATGTCAGGTTGTGGGCGGGTGAACTGGAGGCTGTGCACGGGCGGTTCGTGCACCGGTTCAGCAGGTCGGAGCCGCGTGAGTCGGCGCTGGCGTATATGCGGGGGCTGATCGCTCCACTGCAGCGGAAGAACGGCTGGACGCTGGCGGAGGAAGCCGGCCACGCGGGCCCGGACCGCATCCACCGGATGTTGAATCGGATCGAGTGGGACGCCGATGAGGTCCTCGACGATGTGCGTCAGTACGTGGTCGACAACCTCGGCGACCCGGGCGCCGTCCTGGTCGTGGACGACACGGGCTTTGTGAAGAAGGGGACGCGGTCGGCCGGGGTGCAGCGGCAGTACTCCGGCACCGCCGGGCGGACGGAGAACTGCCAGGTCGGTGTCTTCCTCGCCTATGCCACTGAGCGCGGGCGGACACTGATCGACCGGCGTTTGTATCTGCCCGCCTCGTGGACTGATGACCGCGACAGGTGCCGCCGGGCCGGCATCGACGACGAGGTCGCCTTCGAGACGAAGGTGGCCATGGCCAAGGCGACGGTCCGCCGCGCCATCACGGACAAGATCCCGTT
>NZ_JBEOTD010000090.1:0-3760 GCF_040426375.1 Streptomyces sp. NPDC096012 | reverse complement strand
CCCCGACGGCTGTGCCACGTGGCCGAGCGGCGCGACCGCCCTCCTCAGCCGCCGGCCGCACGGCCCCGGTCGCCGCGTCCGGTGCGGGCGCCGTGCGGGGGTGCGCCCGGCGCGCGACCATGGCCGTGGACGGGGACGGTCTCGATGCCGACGGCGACGAAGGAGGATGCCGTGTGTCGCCTTTTCGGGCTGACCAGCGCTCCCCTGCGCACGTACGCCACGTTCTGGCTGCTGGACGCCCCCGACAGTCTCAGCACCCAGAGTCACCGGGAACCGGACGGGACGGGGCTGGGCTACTTCGCCGCGGACGGCACCCCCCAGGTGCACAAGGCCCCACTCGCCGCCTACGACGACCGTGACTTCGCGCAGGAGGCGCGGCAGGTGGAGTCGACCACGTTCCTCGCCCACATCCGCTACGCCTCGACCGGTGGACCGGACGTCCGCAACACCCATCCCTTCGAGCAGGACGGGCGGCTGTTCGCGCACAACGGCGTGATCGAGGGGCTCGACGTGCTCGACCGGCACCTGGGCGAGGACCGCTCACTGGTGCACGGGGACACGGATTCCGAGCGCTTCTTCGCCCTGGTGACCCGGGAGGCCGCGGCCCTCGGCGGCGACGTCTCCGCGGGCATCGTCTCCGCGGCCCGCTGGATCGCCGACAACCTGCCCCTGTACGCCCTCAACCTCGTCCTCGTCACCGCCGGCGACCTGTGGGCCCTGCGCTATCCCGGGACGCACGAGCTGTACGTCCTCCAGCGTCCCGCGGGCGGGCATCACGGATCGCGGCACCTCGACCACACCGGCCGGAACGGCCGGCTGCGCGTCCGTTCGGACGACCTGAGAGATCGCCCCTCGGTCGTCGTGGCCAGCGAGCCCATGGACGAGAACCCGCACTGGCGGCTCATGGAACCCGGCGAGCTGCTGCACGTCGACCGGCGCCTGTACACCACATCGCGTCTCGTCCTTCCCGACCCCCCGGTCCATCCCCTCACCCTCGCCGATCTGCGCCCCACCGCGGCCGCCTCACAGCGGTCCGGATAGACCGCGGCTGAGGTCGGGACCGCCCGAGAGGTGTCGAACGGCCACCCGGGGGCACCGGCGTCGTATGGGCACACAGTCATCGGCACTGCAGGGACGGTTCCAGGCCCGCCGCGTGGCCGACAGCACGGCGATGGCTACCGCGGCCCGGGCGGGTTTCGCCGCCCGCGGGCTGATCTACATCCTCGTCAGCGTGATCTCACTCCAGATCGCCTTCGGCGGCGACAGCGGCGGGCGCCAGGCGGATCGCGGTGGCGCCCTGAGCGAGCTGGCCGACAAGCCGTTCGGGTCGGTGGTCCTGTGGATCGTGGGCATCGCGCTCGCCGGCATGGGCGTCTGGCGCCTGTCGGAGGCGGTCTTCGGCGCCCCGGGCCCGGACGGTTCGAAACCCACCAAGCGGGCGGCCGACGCGGGCCGTTCCGTCTTCTACGCCTTCTTGTCGTACTCGGTCCTGTCCTATGCGGCCGGGAGCCGGGGCAGCGGCAGCGGCGCTTCCGACAAGCAGACCGACGACGTCACCGGCATGATTCTCAAGTGGCCCGGTGGTCAGTGGATCGTCGGGATCGCGGGTGTGGCCGTGATCGTCGCCGGGCTGTGCATCGCTGTCCAGGCGGCGCGGAAGAAGTTCAGGGAGGAACTGCGGACAGCGGCCATGTCGCGGCGCGCGCAGCAGGTCACCGACGTCCTGGGCGTGACGGGCGGGGTGGCGCGCGGGATCGTCTTCGCCGTCGCCGGTGTGTTCGCCGTCGTCGCGGCCGTGCAGCACGAGCCCGGCAAGGCGAAGGGCATGGACGACACCCTGCGGTCTTTCCGGGATCTGCCGGCCGGCCCCTGGCTGCTCGCCCTGATCGCGATCGGCCTGGCCGCGTTCGGCCTCTTCTCGTGGTGCGACGCCCGCTGGCGCAAGACCTGAGAAACACGCCGCGGGCGCATTCCCCCGGCGGCGTACGCGCGGAAGCCGTGCCCGTGGACGCCGGGCGGCGACCACACCGGTTCCCCACGGACCCTCTGCGGTACGACGACGGCGTCGCCGGCTCGTGAGCGGCCGGGCCCCTGCGGCCGGCCCGGCCGCCCGACGGGCCCGGAGCCCCGGTCCCGCCGGTCCTCAGCCGTCGGAGTCGGGCTTGCTCCGCGCCGCCGCGTACGCCTGGGACGGTGTCATCGAGATGCCGCCCCAGGTCACCGTCTTGTACGGGCTCACCTTCGCGCAGGTCTTGGCCTGGTCGGCGGTCGAGGCGTGGGCGCCCGAGACCGCGGCCCTGGCGTCGGCGGGCGCCGACGAGGAACCGCCGCCCGGGAACCTGCTGCCGCCGGGCCAGTCACTGCCGACCACGAGGGTCAGGCCGGCTGCGGTGCCCCGTTCGAGATGCGAGGAGGGCAGGCCGAGCGCCCGGGCGACCGTCCGCGCCTCGGCCTCGCGGCCGGTGCCGTAGGTGAGCGTGGTCGTCGCCGCGGGGCTCGGGGCGTTGCCGGTGGTCGTGCCGGTGCCGAAGCCCTGTGCCGTGAGGGCGGCGGCGACGGCGGAAGCGCGGCCGGTGATGGGCGTGCCGTTCTCCACCGTCACGGCGATCTCGGAGGCGGGTACGGCCGAGGCGGTGGCCTCGGCCTTGGCGGTCGCGGAGGCCGCCGCGGACTTCTTGCCGGACCCGGTGGTCAGTGGCCGGTCGTCGGCGATCGTGGAGAACAGGGTCTTCGCGCCGGCTCCCACCACCACGCGGTCCTTGTTGGCCGGATCGGGGGCCGTCTGCATCGTCGCGAAGGTGATCCTTTTCGTGGGCACCTTGTTCACGTCGTCGGCGAGCGCGATCAGCTTCTTCACGCTGTCCAGGCCGTCGTCCACGGCCAGCGCCTTGGTGGCGGCGTCGGCGAGGCCGTAGACCGCGCCGGGGTCGGTCAGGGTGCCCGCGCTCTTGAACTTGCGGATCATCGAGCTCAGGAAGATGTGCTGCGAGATGGTCCGGCCCAGGTCACTGCCGTCACCGAAGCCGTGCCGTGAACGCACGAACTCCAGGGCCGCGACGCCCTTGAGGGTGTGGGTGCCCCCGGACAGCTTCAGGTGCGAGTAGGTGTCGAAGACGTCGTCGCTGACGCACACCGGGACGCCGCCGACCGCGTCGGACATCTTGACCACGCCCGAGAAGTCCAGCTTCACGAAGTGGTCGATGGGGATGCCGGTGAGCTCGTGGACGGTGGCCACCTGACAGGCGGGACCGTACTGCAGCGCACTGTTGATCTGCCCGTAGTAACCGTTCGTGGACTCGCCGGACGCGCTGTCCTTGCAGGCCGGAACCTTGGTCATGGTGTCGCGGGGGATGCTCATCACCGTGGCGTTGGAGCGGTCCGCCGATATGTGCATCACCATCTGCACGTCCGCGTTGCTGCCGGTCTGCACACCGGTGCCCGAGCAGCCGCCGCCGAGCTTGCAGTCCGTCTTGCTGGTGCGGCCGTCCGAGCCCATGACCAGGATGTTGATCGGTGTACGCCCGAAGGCGTCGGCCTTCTCGCTGCCGCCCTTGCCGTCGAGCGAGAAGCTGTGGATATTGCCGTTCAGGTGCTGGTAGAACCACCAGCCGGCGCCGGCGGTGACGACGATCAGCGCGGAGAGGCAGATCCCGAGGATCCTCAGCACCCGCCTGCCGCGGCCCGCCGGACGGTTCCCGCGGGCCCGCCGTCCGCCGCCCGGCCGGGCGGCCGCCCGGCCGCCGGGCGGGCGCGCACCGGC
>NZ_JBEOTD010000089.1:0-4086 GCF_040426375.1 Streptomyces sp. NPDC096012 | reverse complement strand
TCGAGACCTTCCGCTGGCCCTCGGTGAGGGTGAACGGGAGGCGGTCGTCGAAGGCCGCGAGGATGCCGTCCGGCACGGGCACGCGGGGTGCGGCGTCCCCTGGCCCGCCGCTACTTCGCGGCGGCGCGTGACGGCCGGGACAGCAGCACGAGGCTGCGGGCCTCCAGGCGGATCCTGGTCCCGGCCTTGCGCTCGCGTTCGTCGGGAATGCCGTCCTGCTCCGCGGTGTCGATCAGGGTGGTCCAGCGCTCTCCGAAGGTGTGGTCGGGCAGGCGGAAGTCGACCGGCTCCCAGTAGCCGTTGACGAGCAGCAGAAAGGAGTCGTCGACCATGCGGCGGCCGTAGGGGTCCCGTTCGGCGATGGCGTCGCCGTTGAGGAACGCCCCGACCGAGTGCGCGTCGTCGCGTTGCCAGTCCCGGCCGGTCATCTCGCGGGCGTCGGGCCGGAGCCACATCAGGTCGGGCAGCGGCTGTTCGGGCTTGGTCGCGGTCTCCCCGCGGAAGAAGCGCCGGCGGCGCAGCACCGGGTGTGCGGCGCGCAGGGCGATCAGGTGCCGGGTGAACTCCGCGAGGGCCTGCTGCTCCGGCGCGAGTTCCCAGTCGATCCAGGAGATCTCGTTGTCCTGGCAGTAGGCGTTGTTGTTGCCGCGCTGGGTGCGGCCGAGTTCGTCGCCGTGGCAGAGCATCGGGATGCCCTGCGAGAGCAGCAGCGTGGCCAGCAGGTTGCGCTGCTGGCGGGCCCGGAGTTCCAGGACGGCCGGATCGTCGGTGTCGCCCTCCACTCCGCAGTTCCAGGACCGGTTGTGGCTCTCGCCGTCCCGGTTGTCCTCGCCGTTGGCCTCGTTGTGCTTGTCGTTGTACGAGACGAGGTCGCGCAGTGTGAAACCGTCGTGCGCGGTGACGAAGTTGACGCTCGCGCGCGGCCGGCGCCGGCTGTGCTGGTAGATGTCGGAGGAGCCGGTGAGCCGGGAGGCGAACTCGCCGAGCGAACCGGGCTCGGCCCGCCAGAAGTCCCGTACGGCGTCCCGGTACTTGCCGTTCCACTCCGACCACAGCGGCGGGAAGTTGCCCACCTGGTAACCGCCTTCCCCCACGTCCCAGGGTTCGGCGATCAGCTTGACCCGGCTGATCACCGGGTCCTGCTGGATGAGGTCGAAGAACGCGGAGAGCCGGTCCACCTCGTGGAACTGCCGGGCGAGGGTCGCCGCGAGGTCGAAGCGGAAGCCGTCGACGTGCATCTCGGTGACCCAGTACCGCAGCGAGTCCATGATCAGCTGGAGCACGTAGGGGTGCCGCATCAGCAGGCTGTTGCCGGTGCCGGTGGTGTCGTAGTAGTGCCCCCAGTCGCCGTCCACCAGCCGGTAGTAGGAGGCGTTGTCGATGCCGCGCAGGGACAGCGTGGGCCCCATCTCGTTGCCCTCGGCGGTGTGGTTGTAGACCACGTCGAGGATCACTTCGAGACCGGCCGCGTGCAGCGCCTTCACCATGGCCTTGAACTCGTCGACCTGCTGGCCCAGGCTGCCGAAGGCGGCGTAGTCGTTGTGCGGGGCGAAGAAGCCGATGGTGTTGTAGCCCCAGTAGTTGGACAGGCCGCGGTCCTGCAGCACACCGTCCTGGACGAACTGGTGCACCGGCATCAGCTCCACCGCGGTGACGCCGAGCGAGGTCAGGTGCTCGATCACCGAGGGGTGGGCGAGGCCCGCGTAGGTGCCGCGCAGCCGCTCGGGGACGTCCGGGTGGGTGCGGGTCAGGCCCCGGACATGGGCCTCGTAGATCACCGAGTCCGCGTACGGCGTGCGCGGCGGGCGGTCGTCGCCCCAGTCGAAGAACTGGTCGGTGACCACCCCCAGCATGGAATGCCCGGCGCTGTCGGCCGGGGCGGGGCCGTCCGGGGAACGCTCGTACAGGGAGGCGTGGTTGTCGATCTGGCCGTCCACGGCACGGGCGTACGGGTCGAGCAGGAGTTTCGCCGGGTTGCACCGGTGGCCGAGCGAGGGCTGCCAGGGGCCGTGCACCCGGTAGCCGTAGCGCTGGCCGGGGCCGACTCCGGGCAGGTAGCCGTGCCAGACGAAGCCGTCGACCTCGTGCAGCGGGACGGGGGTCCGGCGGCCCGCGTCGTCGACCAGGATCAGCTCGACCCGCTCGGCGACCTCGCTGAACAGGGCGAAGTTGGTGCCCTGTCCGTCGAACGAGGCACCCAACGGGTAGGGGTGCCCGCTCCACACGGGCACCCCTTTGCGTGTCTTGCGGGTGGTCACCGGCTGCCCTCCAGCGCGTCGGTGCGGGTGGACGCGGCGAGTGCGGGCACGTGTGCGGAGCGCGGCACCTTCAGGCCCGTACGCAGACTCGGCGCGGGGGCGAGGGGGACCAGCGGGACGCGCTGGCCGGCGCGGGCACGTTGCGAGAACCAGATGATCTTGCTGCCCGTCTCCGAGGCACAGCAGCCCCAGCCGTCGCTCATCGCGGCGATGTCGGCCAGGCAGGCCCGCAGGTCCTGGTCGGGGCGGAGATCGGGGTCGTCGTCACCGAAGGCGGTGATGAGATGCTGGCCGTTCCACCACATCTCGATCGAGGTGTGCTTGTCGCTGGCGTGCTCGTCGATCGCCCGCAACAGCATTTCCGCGCCGCGGCAGACGGGATCCGTGAGGTTCTCGAGGTCCCAGTAGCGCAAGTGGGCGGCCAGGATGCGGCTGACCTGACTTACCCGTTCCGGGCTGACTTCCACGTCGAGGTGGTAGTAGCAGGGCACTGCGGTCTTCATCGTCGCTTGCTCCTCACCGGCGAAGCTGTCGCTCCCCTCGCCCGTCCGGGAGGGATCCCGGACACATAGCGTGAGCGCTGATCGCTTCTGAGTCACCTCCACGGTGCGGCCACTACGCCATTCGTGCAACACGAGCACCCGACACCAGTAATGGTTGAAGCTCCAACAAGACGCTGCGTCGTCGTCCGTGCACCATGAGTGAAAGCCTCGATCGCCGTAACGGTGCCGCGCCTCCCCGCGCGCGGACACCACCCGACCGCCGGGAACGCGCCCAGTCGAGAGCGTGGAGGGTGAAGAGGGCAATGCTGCTACCCGCCAAGGCCGAAGTGGCCCGGCAGTTGCGGCGTTACCGGGCCTGGGAGCGCGTGATGCTCGCCTCGCCCCACGACCGCACGGTCCGGGCCACCTTCGAGGATGCGGGCTACACGCTCTGCGTCCTGATGGGCAAGCGGTGCGCCCGCGAGGCCGCGGAGGCCGCGGAGCGTTATCTGCGCACCAACCTGGTCACCTACCTGCGCGAGCAGGACGGGCGGCCGAAGTCGCGCCGGGCGGCGAGAAGAGCGCCGCCACCGGAGCGGCGTTCCACGGCGCCAAGCTCTTGACCTGGCACCGTACAAGGCGTTCCCACGGACCGGCGCGGTCGGCCCGTCTCGGATCGCGAAGCCGGGCCGCGTGCCCGGCTTCGCGCACGGCGGAGGTGAGATACATGGGCAGGACCCCGGCCATCGGCCGTGTACCGGTACGTGACGTCCGGCCGTCCGTGGAGTGCGGCAGGCGGCCGGCGAAGGCGGTGGTCGGGGAGACCTTCGAGGTCACGGCCACGGTGTTCCGCGAGGGGCACGATGCCGTGGGCGCCAACGTGGTCCTGCGCGATCCCAACGGCCGTCGCGGCCCCTGGACACCGATGCGGGAGCTGTCCCCGGGCAGCGACCGCTGGGGAGCGGAGATCACCCCGGACGCGACGGGCCGCTGGACGTACCGCGTGGAGGCGTGGAGCCATCCGCTGGCGACCTGGCGGCACACGGCCTCCGTCAAGGTGCCGGCCGGTATCGACACCGGACTGGTCCTGGAGGAGGGCGCGGAGTTGCACGAGCGCGCCGCCGCCGGAGTGCCCAAGGGCCCGGAGCGGAACGTGGTGCTGGCCGCCGCGCGCGCCCTCGGCGACGACTCGCTGTCGGTGCACGACCGCCTGAAGGCGGCGCTGGCCCCGGAGGTGGAGTCGCTGCTGGCCCGGTATCCGCTGCGGGAGCTGGTGACGGCGTCGGACGCGATGCCGTTGCTGGTGGAGCGGGAGCGGGCGTTGTACGGCTCGTGGTACGAGTTCT
>NZ_JBEOTD010000088.1:0-4357 GCF_040426375.1 Streptomyces sp. NPDC096012 | reverse complement strand
ACCCGCTTCGACAAACTCGCCGCCCGCTACAAGGCCGGAGTCCACCTCGCCTCACTCATCCTCTGGCTCCGCGAACCCAACCAAGATCCTTTGTCAGACAGGACCTAGGCCGTGTATCGAAAGTGGATCTTGGGCTGTGGATGATCACGGTTCATGGGGCGGGGAGATCTCACGGACGAGCAGTGGGCGGTGCTGGTGCCGCTGTTGCCGAAGGGTGCCAGGACGGGGCGGCCGCCCCTCTGGCCTCGGCGGCAGCTGATCGACGGCATACGGTTCCGGGTTCGTACTGGTGTTCCATGGCGGGATGTACCTGTCGAGTACGGGCCATGGGGCCGGGTCTACGACCCGTTCCGCCGATGGCAGCGGAACGGCACCTGGCACCGGATCCTCACCACGCTCCAGTCCCTGGCCGATGCGAAGGGTGCGATCACGTGGGACCTGAGCGTCGACTCCACGGTCTGCCGCGCCCACCAGCATGCGGCCGGGGCTCGCAAACAGGGCGACCTGCAGAAGGAACCACCGGGTGGTGTGTTCAATTGAGCCCTGTGATCACGGGCTAAAGGCTGTCCCGTAAATGATCTCCCAGCCGCTGAGGGAGTGGGCCGCCGTGCGGCCCGCTTGCCTATCCGGCGAGGGCGAGGTTGTGCATCCGGGCGATGCCGAGCATGGCGTGATGAACGCCGTCTCCCTTCAAGCGGCAGTCGCGGAGGATCTTCCAGCTCTTCATGCGGGCGAAGGCGTGCTCGACGCGGGCACGGACCTTGCGGTGTGAGCGGTTGTGCTCCTCTTTCCAGGCCGGGAGTTTGGCCTGGCCTGGTTCGCGGGGGTGCGGGATCACCAGGCCAGTGCCGCGGTAACCCCCGTCGGCGATCACCGTGGCGTTGCCGACGGCGGCCTTCGCTCCGGACAACTCCCATGCCCTGCAGTCGTTGCGGTTGCCGGGCAGAGGGCGGCCAACCGCGACGACCAGCCGTGTATCGGCGTCGATGACGACCTGGTGGTTGGTGGAGTACCGGTAGTTCTTCGCCTGCTCGGCCACCGCATGGTCACGCGTGGGCACCAAGGTGCCGTCCACGATGAGTACGGTGCCCTTGCGGAACCGGAGGCGCGGCCGCAACGCGAGCAGCGGTGCGAGGCGGTTGATGATGCGGTCGGCCGCAGACTTCGAGATGCCGAACAGCGGCGCGAGCTGGCGCAGCGTCAAGTTCGTGCGCCAGTACGCCGCCACCAGCGGGACGCGGTCCTCCAGGGGAAGGCTCCATGGCCGGTCTCGACGGGCCGCGTCCGCTCCCTCACGGCGCAGGGCGGTCACCAGCTTGCCGAAGCAGCGCGGGCTCAGCCCGGTGAACGGGCCTATCCAGGACGGCTGTGACGCCGTGATCACTGCTCCCATGTCGCGATCGTCCCACTATCCCAGAGCCCAGCGTTACGAAGATCAGTACTTGCCAGAATTCTGTTGGGCGGTCTCGTCACCGGCCGGTACGGTGCGACGCAGGAGCGAGGGGGATGAGGTCGTGCGCCCAGTGCTGTTGGTGGATGTGGACGGACCGCTGAACCCGTATGCCGCGAAGCCGCACCGTCGGCCCGAGGGCTATCAGACGCACCGCCTGCTGACCCCTCGCTGGGAGGCCGCCGAGCGCCGCCGGCTGACTGAGTGGGGACTGCCGAACAAGCCCGTGAAGCCGCTGCGGGTGTGGCTCAACCCGGATCACGGCCCGGCGCTGGACACGCTTCCCTTCGACCTGGTGTGGGCGACAACGTGGGAGGAAGAAGCCAACGCTTTCGTCGCGCCAGTCCTGGGATTGCCCGAACTGCCCTACATTCCCTGGCCCTCGCCGAGACCCGAGCCCGGGGGCGGTGTGTTCTGGAAGACGCCTGAGATCGTCGCCTGGGCGAAGGGCCGTGCGTTCGCCTGGGTCGACGACGAGATCAGAGAGGCGGATCGTAGCTGGGTGAAGCAACACCACGACGGTCCCGCCCTCCTGCATCGGGTCGACCCGCGACGCGGCCTTGCTATCGACGACTTCGCCACGTTGACGGCATGGGCAACCTGCCTCGATTGACTCCGCAGCCGGTCGACACCCGGGTGCGATGCCGTCCTTCGTGATCGTTTGCGGGACAAGTCTTAAAGGGTGTTGCACAAGGCCGTGATCAAGCAGCCCGAAGCGGTGCTCTGGGCTTGACGGTCATGCGGCGAGGGCGAGGTTGTGCATGCGGGCCACCGCCTGGACTGCGTGATGGAGGCCGTCGCCGCGCTGCCGGCAGTCGCGGAGGATCTTGTAGTTCTTCATCCGGGAGAAGACGTGCTCGACGCGTGCGCGGACCTTGCGGTGAGCGGCGTTGTCCTCTTCCTCACCCTTCAGCAGCGCTCGTCCGGGGCGTTTGCGATGTGGGATGACCAGACCGGTGTTGATGTAGGCGCCGTCGCCGAGCACAGTCACGCCGTGGCAGTGCTCGACCAGACCGGAGTCCCGCCATGCCCTGGCATCCGCGGTGTTGCCAGGCACAGGCCGGGCGGCCGCGACCACGAGGCGAGTCTCCGCGTCGACGATGACCTGCACGTTTGCCGAGAACCGGTAGTTTCGGGAGGAGGCGCCCACGCCGCGGTCGCGGACCGGGATCAGGGTGCCGTCCACGATCCACATCCGGTCCGGAGCATCGGCCGCGCGGGAGACCGGCTCGAGCGCGAGCAGCGGTCCCAGCCGCTGGATAACCCGGCAGACCGTGGAGGATGAGACACCGAACAACGGGCCCAACTGCCGCATGGTCAGGTTCGTGCGGTAGTACACCGCGACCATCAAGACCCGCTCGGCCAGCGGCAACGACCACGGCCGGCCCCGCAAAGTGCCGTTACCGCCCCGCTCCCGCACCACCTTCAACAGACTCGAAAACTGCGTCATCCGCAGCCCCGTGAACGTCTCCACCCACACTCGCTCAGCACGTAACACCGCCGCCATGCCTAGGAGATGCCCAGCTCACGGCCTTGTGCAACACCCTTTAGGAAGGTCACGCGGCGGTTTCACCGCCAAGCTGCACTTGGCCGTTGAGCAAGGTCAGAAGCCCATGTCGATCGTGGTGACGGCAGGACAGCGTGGAGACTCGCCGCAGTTTGAACCCGTGTTGGCAAAGGTTCGCGTGCCCCGCCTCGGGCCGGGCCGGCCACGCGTCCGCCCCGATCGCGTGCGGGCGGACAGGGCGTACGCCTCCCGCAAGAACCGCGCCTACCTGCGCCGCCGCAGGATCCGATGCACCATCCCGGACAAGGCCGACCAGGCACGTAACCGCCAGAAGCTCGGCTCCCGCGGCGGCCGGCCTCCGCGCTTCGACCCGGCCGACTACCGCGAGCGCCATGCGGTCGAGTGCAGGATCAACCGACTTAAGAGACACCGGGCAGTGGCCACGCGCTACGAGAAACTCGCCGTCCGCTACGAAGCAACCGCCCTGGTCGCGGCCATCAACGAGTGGCTGTGACCAAGACTTTCACCAGGGGGCGGGAAGGGCTGTCAGCGGTGGCCCAGCACGTTGACCACCAGTCCGCTGGGGTCGCGAACGAAGAAGCGCCGCACCCCCCACTCCTCGTCCTGCAAGGGGT
This sequence comes from Streptomyces sp. NPDC096012, assembly GCF_040426375.1. Lineage (NCBI taxonomy): Bacteria > Bacillati > Actinomycetota > Actinomycetes > Kitasatosporales > Streptomycetaceae > Streptomyces > Streptomyces sp. NPDC096012. The sequence goes on along the minus strand of NZ_JBEOTD010000088.1, from coordinate 765 downwards.
GAATGATCTCCGCACCGTTCTCTCGTATGACCGCGTAAGCCGCATCAACGTCGTCCACTTCGACGCTCATGTCGGGGGCGACAGGCGGTCTTGTCGCTGGTCATGACGCTGATCTGGGCTGCCGGGCTGGACGGGGAGGCGAGCGTCATGATCCAGCCGTGGTTCATGACCTCCTCGAAGCCCAGCAGGCCGTAGAACTCCCGGCTCTCCTGCGCGGCATGCGACTGGATGTTGGGCACGACACGGCGAACGGCCATCGATGACTCCAAACGAGAAGGAACCTGTCTTTGCGTCTCCCCAGGAGTACTACGGCCCGTCCGCCGCCGCACACACTTTCGATACACGCCCTAGTACTGCAACGGTGCTTGCGGTGGCTGATGGCCAGTCAGGGACTGTGTCCGCGTCGTTTGTAGTGGCTGATGCGAGCCTGGTTTTGTCGTCGTCGGCGCCAGGTCGACCAGTGCAGGATGTGCTCGACGGGTGCGGGCTGGCGGTCGGTGAGGCGGGTGATCAGCCGTCGTATCTCGGCGAGGCTGAGGTGGATGAGCTGGGAGGATCCGTTTCTGCTTTCCCGGCATCCAGCTCGCGGGCTCGCAGGACGGTCAGGCAGGCGTGGGCGGCCATGGCGAGGGTCATGTGGCGGTGCCATCCGGGGTAGCGGCGGACCTGGTAGTCGTCCAGGCCGCACTCCTGTTTCGCGCTCTGGAAGCATTCCTCGATGGCCCATCGGCTGCCCGCGATGCGGATCAGGTCATCCAGGGTGGT
>NZ_JBEOTD010000087.1:0-4417 GCF_040426375.1 Streptomyces sp. NPDC096012 | reverse complement strand
CGACGAGCGCCTGGGCAAGATCACCTTCTGGACGCTGTTCATCGGCTTCCACGGCACCTTCCTGGTCCAGCACTGGCTCGGCGCCGAGGGCATGCAGCGCCGGATCCCCGACTACCTGGCGGCGGAAGGGCTCACGACGCTGAACACGGTCTCGACCGTCAGTTCGTTCCTGCTGGGTTCGTCCCTGCTGCCCTTCTTCTACAACGTGTGGAAGACCGGCAGGTACGGCAAGCCGGTCGGCGTGGACGACCCGTGGGGCTACGGCCGTTCGCTGGAGTGGGCGACCTCCTGCCCGCCGCCGCGGCACAACTTCCTCACCCTCCCCCGCATCCGCAGCGAGTCCCCGGCGTTCGACCTGCACCACCCCGAGGTCGCACCCCGGGAGACGGAGTTGGCCGGGCGATGAGTGCCGATGAGGAGCGGGCCCTCGTCCATGCGATCGAGGGCCATCTGCTGCTGGCCGCCGCCCGGGAGGAGGGCCGGACGGCCGCGGCCCGCCTCGCCTCCCGTCTGGGCTGGCTCACCGACAGTCAACGGGACGACCTGGAACGGTACTTCGAGACCGAGTACCTGGCGCTGACCCGCGCCTCGTGGCGGCGCACCGCGGAACGCGCCGAGGAACTCCGGCAGACGTACGAGGCGAGATACCACGCACTGCGCCGGCGACTGGCCGCATGGTGCCTGCTGGGCTGTGCCCTGCTGGCGGCGACGGGTCTGCTCGTGGTCGCCGCCGCCTGACGGGGGTCACTTCCCCGGCGAACGGCGACGGGGCCGAGGGCGAAGGCGACGGGCCAAGGGCCACGACCACGACCAACGGCCACGACCGCCACGGCCGACGGCGCATGGCCGGGGCAAGGCGCCAAAGGCCGAGGGCCGAGGCGGCCAAGAAGGGCCGGGGAGGCGAGGCGGCGGGCTTCGCTCCCGGGCCCGGTGCCGTCTCGGCGTCAGCGGTAGGGGGTCAGGACGTCGGTCAGCGGCTGGTAGGAGTCGTCGGGCTGGTGGACACCGCGGACGCACCGGTGGAGTGCCGCCGTCAGTTCGGTGCACGGTCCGACACGACGGCCGACGCGGCCGACCGTGAGCAGGTCGAGCCGGTCGAGGGTGACGTCCACGTTGCCGCGCAGGGGCAGCCAGCGTGCGCCCGTGCCGCGGCAGACGGTCTCGCCGAGGTACCAGACGGCGCAGTGGAACACCGGGTCGTCGAGGAGGTCGACGGTGCCGGTCTGCGCGGCGATCCGCGCGCGCAGCACCTCTTCCAGCGCGGTGAGGGAGGCCGGTGTGAAGTCGAAGGCGTCCGGGCGTCCGGTGGCCTCGCGCCAGTAGGGGTGCACCTCCTCCTGGCGGGCCAGCCAGGAGGCGAGGGCCGCCCCGACCGGGCCGGGGTCCACGGGCGCCGGGGCGCCGGGCAGGGGGCGGCTGCCCGGGGACTGGCCGGGTGTCGCACGGGCGCGGGCCACGGCCCGGTCCACGACGGACTGCCAGGGGGCGTACGCCTGGAGGAACGAGGCGAGATGACCGGTGCGGCCGGGTTCCGCGGCGCCGACCACCGCGTCGCACGGGTTGCAGGCGGGGAAGTCGTCCTCGTACTGGGCCCGTGCCTCCTCGAGGTCGTCCAACTCCCGGTCCGTCAGGACCTCTTCGGGCAGGGTGACGACGGGTTCGGCGCGAGGACCCGCACCGGGGGCGCAGCGCCAGACGGCGCCGTAGTTGCGGACGTGGACCTCGCCGGCGTACCAGGCGGCGACGGTCAGGAACGAGGAGTCCCGGTCGGCCTCGGCGGCCTCCCGGCCGGGGTAGCGGCGCCTGATCCGCGTCTCGAGCCGGTCGAGGCTCTCCGTGCTGAAGTCCCAGGCGTCCGGGAGCTGTTCGGCCCAGGCGGGGAAAGCGGTGGCCCGGGTGCGCAGCCACTCGTTCAGGCGGCGGTCGTCGGCCCGGGCGGTCGTGTCGGTAGCAGCCACGGACGCAAGCCTAGGGCGGCGATGCCCGCGCGGGTGACTGCGTTGTGCGCAAAGGGAATTGACGTGTGGCACACCGGTGAAACCGTGTGCCGGCGGCGCAAGTAGATGGAAAACTGGGGGACTTCGCGGCGTCACACAAGCGACGGGGGCCTGGGGCGCCGCGGACCACGGCACCGTCTGGGCTCCCGACGGAGACTTTCGCATGAGACGAGCGACATCCGCGCGCCCACGGCTGCGCCCCTCTTCCCGGACCGTACTCGCGGTCACGACGGCCGGTGTCCTGACGGTGGTCGGGCTGCCGTTACTGTCGGGGACGGCGTACGCGGACAAGGGGAAGCGCTGCGACGAGAAGTACAACCTCTCCGGCCGGCCGAGCCAGGCCCAGCCGTGGGAGCAGGGCATCCACGTCCGCGATCCGCAGCACTGGGACTCCTACGACTTCGACGCCCCGCGGCAGGCCCTGGACGGGGTCACGCCCCCACCGGGCAGCACACCGGACGAACAGCAGAAGTTCCTGGAGAAGCTGAAGCCGTACCAGCACTATCCGGAGTACTCCGAGGACCGCGTGTACGCCCAGTACCGGGACTACATGGTGGGGAAGAACTGGAACGACACCCGGTACGGCAGCTTCCGGAAGTGGCTGTCGGACGCGTGGATCCTGCCGAACAACAACAACCGGCGCGGCAGCGGCTTCGAGAAGAAGGTCGTGAAGGACCTCGGACTGCTCGGCCCGGACTGGCTGTGCAACGAGGAGGTCGAGGTCAAGGACAAGAACGGCAAGACCATCATGGTCAAGGACCCGAAGACCGGCAGGATGAGGCCGCTGGTCCGCAAGTTCGACGCCGTGAACTACAAGGAGGACAAGTTCCTCGAGTTCAAGGCCGGTCCGGGCCGTGACACCAAGCAGGACCTGGCGAACAGGATGTTCCTCCAGGACCCGCAGCGGAAGAACGCCCGGATCACCTACGTCAACGGTGAGCCCAAGCTGCCCGCGACGAGGGACTACCTCGGCCGGCTGGCCGAGGAGGCGGGCAAGGACGCCCAGGGCCGCCCCCGGGTGACCGCGTACGAGCACCGCTCCACCGGCGTTCCCCGCTACACACCGATCAAGGGTGTCACGCAGGGCGACTCGAACTTCTCCCCCGGAGGCGCCAACCGCGCGGCCGGCGGGGCGTCCCGGACGATCAGCCAGTCGCCGCCCACTCCGAAGGACATGGCGGACCGGCTCAAGCGGATCGGTGCGAACGGGCCCCGCGGCACCGGCGTACGCGGCCCGGGCGGCGTGGACTTCACCACCCTCGACCTCGCCTACGTCGGCAAGCCCGTCAAGGGCAAGGGCCTGCCCTACGCCTTCGCCGCCGACAGCGTCCAGGACGAGAGCCCGGAACACGGGTGGGGCGGCGAGGCCAAGGCACGGCTCATCTCCGACAGCTTCTTCGCCTGGCTCGCGTTGACGCCGGACAAGTTCTGGGTCAACCTCAACCCGGACCAGCCCGACAAGATCATGGACAGGACGTTCGGGAAGACCGACGCCGGGCGGGTCCTGCTCCAGGCCGACCTGCAGATGAAGCACGACTACGCACGTGACATGGACCCGCGCCAGGGCATCGGCAAGCAGTTCTGGGACGCCGCGCAGGCCGCCGGGCTGCCCTGCTCGCCCTCGATACGCCTGTGGATCGTGCCCGCGCAGGCCAAGGTCCGCGCCGACGACGACGGCCTCTACATCCTCGACGCGCCGCTGCGGGTCAACATCGCGCACCTCGTCGTGCAGCATCCCAACCCCAACGGGAAGTGCGACCTCACCGAGGCCCAGGAGAAGACCGGCGAGACGCTCGTCAAGCGGTACGTCGTCCCCGACGTGGAGAAGGCGATCAACAGCGGTCCCGGCTACGCCGACCTGCGCCGCGTCTACAGCGCCCGGGTCGCCGCCGAGTACGTCCGCCGGCAGGACGCCCTGCGGGCCACCGACTACCGGCAGGTCATCGACAGCGGCAACGTCGCCAAGTGGCCCCTGCGCGCGCCCAACCGGTCCTGGACGCCGAAGCAGACGTGGGACGACTACATGACGTCCTACACCAAGGGCGACTACTCCTACCCGTGCGAGTACGCCGGTGAGCGGAAGACGTGCGTCATGGGCGGCGTCGACTTCTCCAAGGCACCCAGGCGGAACGTCTCCCGCGCCGAGTTCCAGCTGCAGCACCCGCGCCTGAAGAAGTCGGCCGGCACCGCTGCCCGGGCCCAGACCGACAGCGCCGACACCGCCGCAGGTCCCGACAGGGTCGCGAAGACCGTCCTCCTCGGCGGCGGTGGCGACCGGATCCCGTCCGGCTCGGACGACGGCACGCCGACGCCGACACCCACCGCTCTTCGTGCTGGCGCGGTGGATCCTCGGTGTCGGGACGAGCGACGGCCATTTCTTCGGCAATGGCGCGCTGTGGGTGGTTCTGGGCTATGCGGTC
>NZ_JBEOTD010000086.1:0-4647 GCF_040426375.1 Streptomyces sp. NPDC096012 | reverse complement strand
TTTTTTTTTATTTTGTTTGCGCGGGGGGCGCGGGGCCGCCCCGGCCGGCCGCCCCGGGGCCCTGCTCTCACGTGCGGACCACGCCCTTTTACGATCAGGTGCACCACGAGCTCTCCTCAGGAGTCCACCCCATGAAGACGATCGACGAACTTCTCGCCGACGGCGTGAGCGGCAAGCGGGTCTTCGTCCGCGCCGACCTCAACGTGCCGCTGGCCGACGGGACGATCACCGACGACGGCCGCATCCGTGCCGTCCTGCCCACCGTCAAGGCCCTCGCCGACGCGGGCGCCAAGGTGATCGTCGCCTCGCACCTGGGCCGCCCCAAGGGCGCCCCGGACCCCGCCTTCTCCCTGCTGCCCGCCGCCGAGCGCCTCGGTGAACTGCTCGGCGCCCCGGTCGCCTTCGCCCAGGACACCGTCGGCCCCGCCGCCCACGACGCCGTGAACGGCCTCGAGCCCGGCCAGGTCGCGGTCATCGAGAACCTGCGCTTCAACCCCGGTGAGACCGCCAAGGACGACACCGAGCGGGGCGAGTTCGCCGACCGGCTGGCCGCCCTCGCCGACGTCTACGTCGGTGACGGCTTCGGCGCGGTCCACCGCAAGCACGCCTCCGTCTACGACCTCCCGGCCAGGCTGCCGCACTACGCCGGCTACCTGATCGCCACCGAGGTCGCCGTGCTGAAGAAGCTCACCGACGACGTCAAGCGCCCCTACGTCGTCGTGCTCGGCGGCGCCAAGGTCTCCGACAAGCTCGCCGTCATCGACCAGCTGCTCGGCAAGGCCGACCGGCTGCTCATCGGCGGCGGCATGGCCTACACCTTCCTCAAGGCCAAGGGCTACGAGGTCGGCATCTCCCTCCTGCAGGAGGACCAGGTCCCGACCGTCACGGAGTACATGCGCCGCGCCGAGAAGCAGGGCGTGGAGCTGGTTCTCCCCGTCGACGTCGTGGTCTCCCCGGAGTTCCCGGACCTGAAGACCAAGGCGCCGACCCGGCACAGCGTGGTCGACGCGGACAAGATCCCCGCCGACCAGGAGGGCCTGGACATCGGCCCGAAGACCCGGGAGCTGTACGCCTCGAAGCTCGCCGACGCCGAGACCGTCTTCTGGAACGGTCCCATGGGCGTCTTCGAGCACCCCGACTACGCCGAGGGCACCAAGGCGGTCGCCCAGGCCCTCGTCGACTCGCACGGCTTCACCGTCGTCGGTGGCGGTGACTCCGCCGCGGCCGTGCGTACGCTCGGCTTCGACGAGAACGCATTCGGCCACATCTCGACCGGTGGCGGCGCCTCCCTCGAATACCTCGAGGGCAAGACGCTCCCCGGCCTCGCCGCACTGGAGGACTGACCTCAATGAGCACGCGCATGCCGCTGATGGCGGGCAACTGGAAGATGAACCTCAACCACCTCGAGGCCATCGCGCACGTCCAGAAGCTCGCCTTCGCCCTGGCCGACAAGGACTACGAGGCCGTCGAGGTCGCCGTCCTGCCGCCCTTCACCGACCTGCGCTCCGTGCAGACCCTGGTCGACGGCGACAAGCTCAAGATCAAGTACGGCGCCCAGGACCTCTCGCAGCACGACTCCGGCGCCTACACCGGCGAGATCTCCGGTTCGATGCTGGCCAAGCTGAAGTGCTCCTTCGTGGCCGTCGGCCACTCCGAGCGGCGCCAGTACCACCACGAGACCGACGAGATCGTCAACGCCAAGGTCAAGGCCGCCTACCGGCACGGCCTCACCCCGATCCTGTGCGTCGGCGAGGAACTGCACGTCCGCGAGGCGGGCAACCACGTCGACCACACCCTCGCGCAGGTCGAGGCCGGGCTGAAGGACGTGCCCGCCGAGCAGGCCGAGACCGTCGTGATCGCCTACGAGCCCGTGTGGGCCATCGGCACCGGCAAGGTCTGCGGCGCCGAGGACGCCCAGGAGGTCTGCGCCGCCATCCGCGCCAAGATCGCCGAGCTGTACTCCCAGGAGCTGGCCGACCGGGTCCGCATCCAGTACGGCGGCTCAGTGAAGTCGGGCAACGTCGCCGAGATCATGGCCCAGGCCGACATCGACGGCGCCCTGGTGGGCGGAGCCTCGCTGGACGCCGACGAGTTCGTCAAGATCGTGCGGTTCCGCGATCAGTAGGCCGAGCTGCGAGTAGGCGGCAGCGGCGATACGTCGTACCCTTGCGGGGGCACAGCCGTGTGCTGTGCCCCCGTCGTCCATCCGTATCCGAGGAAGTTGGTCCAGCCGTGGTTCTGGGGTTCTCGATCGCCCTGATCGTCTTCAGCCTGCTGATGATGCTGCTGGTGCTGATGCACAAGGGGAAGGGCGGCGGCCTCTCCGACATGTTCGGCGGCGGCATGCAGTCCTCCGTCGGCGGTTCCTCGGTCGCCGAGCGCAACCTGGACCGGATCACCATCGTGGTCGGCCTGCTGTGGTTCGCCTGCATCATCGTGCTCGCGCTTCTGATGAAGTCGAACAGCTGACGCCGAATGCGCACAGCTGGCGTGAACAGCACGTACAGCATGTACATTCCGCACGTAACGCCCCATGTTCGGTACGCGCCCCTGAGCGCGGCCTATCATGGGGCTTGCGTCTATGTGCGGGGGCTGTAACTCCGGGCACTGGACGCGCGTTGGGCCTTACGTAGACTGAGGCGCTCGCGGCGAAGCGGAAGGCCGACTCGCTTGGCGGCACCATCACGCAGGGAGTTACGACCGTGGCAAGTGGCAACGCGATCCGAGGAAGCCGGGTCGGGGCGGGGCCGATGGGCGAGGCCGAGCGCGGCGAGTCCGCGCCGCGTCTGCGCATCTCCTTCTGGTGCTCCAACGGGCACGAGACGCAGCCCAGCTTCGCCAGCGACGCTCAGGTCCCCGACACCTGGGACTGCCCGCGCTGCGGCTTCCCGGCCGGCCAGGACCGGGACAACCCGCCGGACCCGCCGCGCACCGAGCCGTACAAGACGCACCTCGCGTACGTGCGGGAGCGGCGCAGCGACGCGGACGGCGAGGCGATCCTCGCCGAGGCGCTCGCCAAACTGCGAGGCGAGATCTAGCACTTCTCACCGGCCGGGTGCCCGCGGGCGCCCGGCCGGAGCCGTTCGCGCGACCCGGGCCTGACCGGTTGCGGGACGGGGGACCGGCGTGCGCCGGCGCGGTGCGGGTCTCCGGCCGGCCGCGGGACGGAACCCACCGGTTGCCACGGGTGGGCACAGCGTCGCGACCGCTCATCGCGTGCACTGATCAACTAGGTTGGAACAGTTGGGACAGGCACGAAAGAAGGCTGAAGTCGCACATGAACGCAGACAGCCGTACCAGGCTCAACCAGCTGCCCGAATGGACCGCTCTGGCCAAGCACCGGGAGGAGTTGGCCGGCACCCATCTGAGGGACCTGTTCGCCGCCGATCCGCAGCGCGGCGACGCGTACACGCTCCGGGTCGGCGACCTGTACATCGACTACTCGAAGCACCTGGTCACCGAGGAGACGCTGCGGCTGCTGCGTGAGCTGGCCGTCGCGACCGACGTGTTCGGGCTGCGGGACGCCATGTTCCGCGGGGAGCGGATCAACGTGACCGAGAACCGGGCGGTGCTGCACACCGCGTTGCGGGCCCCTCGGGACGCGGTGATCGAGGTCGACGGCGAGAACGTGGTGCCGCGGGTGCACGCGGTCCTGGACAAGATGGCCTCCTTCTCCGACCGGGTCCGCTCGGGGGAGTGGACCGGCCACACCGGCAAGCGGATCAGGAACGTCGTCAACATCGGTATCGGCGGCTCCGACCTCGGCCCGGCCATGGCCTACGAGGCGCTGCGCAGCTTCACCGACCGCGGTCTGACGGTCCGTTTCGTGTCCAACGTGGACGGTGCCGACCTGCACGAGGCCACCCGTGACCTGGACCCGGCCGAGACGCTGTTCATCGTGGCGTCCAAGACGTTCACCACGATCGAGACGATCACCAACGCCACCTCGGCCCGTACGTGGCTGCTGGACGGGCTCGGCGGTGAGCAGAAGGCGGTGGCCCGGCACTTCGTGGCGTTGTCCACGAACGCGCAGAAGGTCGCCGACTTCGGCATCGACCCGCAGAACATGTTCGAGTTCTGGGACTGGGTCGGTGGCCGTTACTCGTTCGACTCCGCGGTCGGCCTGTCCCTGATGATCGCCATCGGCCCGGACCGGTTCCGGGAGATGCTGGAGGGTTTCCGTCTGGTCGACGACCACTTCCGCACCGCGCCCGCCGAGGCCAACGCCCCGCTTTTGATGGGCCTGTTGGGTATCTGGTACAACAACTTCCACGATGCCCAGTCGCACGCGGTCCTGCCCTACAGCCACTACCTGTCCCGGTTCACGGCGTATCTGCAGCAGCTGGACATGGAGTCCAACGGCAAGTCGGTGCAGCGCGACGGCCGGCCGGTGCAGTGGCAGACCGGCCCCGTGGTCTGGGGGACGCCCGGCACGAACGGTCAGCATGCCTACTACCAGTTGATCCATCAGGGCACCAAGCTGATCCCGGCGGACTTCATCGGTTTCGCCCGCCCGGTGGCCGAGCTCAGTGGGGACCTGGCGGGCCAGCATGACCTGCTGATGGCGAACTTCTTCGCGCAGACCCAGGCCCTCGCCTTCGGCAAGACCGCCGAGGAGGTCCGTGCCGAAGGGGTGCCGCAGGAGCT
>NZ_JBEOTD010000085.1:0-4987 GCF_040426375.1 Streptomyces sp. NPDC096012 | reverse complement strand
GGCATTGAGGGTGTTGTTGCGGCCCTTGCGGAAGGTCGTGCCGATCGGATGGATCGGCGGCAGGTAGACCACGTCGAAACCCATGGCCGCGATCGGCTCCAGCCGGCGCGCCGCCGTACGCAGCGTGCCGTGCGGCCGCTCGGCGGTGCCCTCCGAACGCGGGAAGAACTCGTACCACGAGCCGTACAACGCCCGCTCCCGCTCCACCAGCAACGGCATCGCGTCCGACGCCGTCACCAGCTCCCGCAGCGGATACCGGACGAGGACCGCCACCACCTCCGGGGCCAGCGCGGCCGCGAGCCGCCAGGCGGCCGGCCGGCTGTCGTCGCGCAGGGCCGCCAACGCGTCGAGCACGAGCGGCCGTTGCCCGTCCGGGACGCCGGCGGCCGCACGCTCGTACAACCCGGCGCCCTCCTGCAGGACCAGGTCGGTGTCGAGGCCGGCGGGGATCTTGATCCGGGCATGGTGCCACCAGGTGGCCAGCGGGTCGGACCAGGCCTCCACGGTGTAGGTCCAGTGGCCGGGTTCGCCCACGGTGACGACGGCTCCCCAGCGGTCGGTGCCCGGGGCGAGTTCGCGCATCGGCGTCCAGGGGCCGGGCCGGCCCGCCGGGTCGCGCAGCACCACGTTCGCCGCGACGGCGTCGTGCCCCTCCCGGAAGACGGTGGCCGACACCTCGAACGACTCACCGGACACCGCCTTGGCGGGCCGGCGCCCGTGCTGCACCACGGGGCGTACGTCGAGCACGGGGATGCGGCCGACCGTGGTGGGGGTCCTCGGTGAACCCGGGGAGGACCGCTCCCCGGCCGGTCGTGCGGCTTTTCCGCCCGCCGGCCTCTTTCCTGCTGCCTTGGCCTTGCTGCTCGTCGGGGGTGCTGGCGAATGGTGCGTGGCGGGCATGACCGCTCCTGTCCGCGTCAACGTGGTGGTGGGCGGATGGCTGTGGGGAGGTGGGTCCTGCGGCGGTGCTGGGTGGTGCCTGTGAGGTGTGTACCGGAGGAGCCTTCCCCTCCTGTTCGGGTGGGCAATCCGGCACTTTGTTAACTACTGGCGCGTACGTCCACACACAAGACCGGCCTCTTTCTCCGGGTGCCCGCCGTCTCGCCCTTGACGCCCCGACACCCGCACCGGCCAGGTCCCCACCGACGCCCGGGTAACCACTACCGTCGAAGGTGACGACGAGACGTACAGTGCCGTGCGTCTCACCCCGTAACGCGTCCGAGGTGGCATGTGAAGGCGATCCGCCGGTTCACCGTCCGTCCCGTACTCCCCGCCCCCCTCCGGCCGCTGAGCGACCTGGCGCGCAATCTGCGCTGGTCCTGGCATGCGGAAACGCGCGACCTGTTCCAGTCCGTGGACCCGGAGGCCTGGTCCGCCGCCGCCGGGGACCCGGTGCGGCTGCTGGGCACCGTGCGCCCGGCCCGGCTCGCCGAGCTGGCCGGCGACCGGCGGTTCCTGCGCCGGCTCACCGCGGTGGCCGACGACCTCGACGACTATCTGACCGGCGACCGCTGGTACCAGACACAGGCCGACGGACTGCCCGCCGCCGTCGCCTACTTCTCCCCGGAGTTCGGCATCACGGCCGCGCTGCCCCAGTACTCCGGCGGGCTCGGCATCCTCGCCGGCGACCACCTGAAGGCGGCCAGCGATCTGGGCGTGCCGCTGATCGGGGTGGGGCTGCTGTACCGGCACGGATACTTCCGGCAGAGCCTGTCCCGGGACGGCTGGCAGCAGGAGCACTACCCGGTGCTCGACCCCAACGAACTGCCGGTCACCCAGCTGAAGGACGGCGACGGCGAGCCGGCCCGGCTCTCCCTCGCCCTGCCCGGCGGCAAAGCGCTGCACGCCCGGATCTGGCTGGCCCAGGTGGGCAGGGTGCCGCTGCTGATGCTCGACTCGGACGTGGAGGAGAACGACCTCGGCGAACGCGGGGTCACCGACCGGCTCTACGGCGGCGGCAGCGAGCACCGGCTGCTGCAGGAGATGCTGCTCGGCATAGGGGGTGTGCGGGCGGTGCGGACGTACTGCCGGCTCACCGGGCACCCGGAGCCGGAGGTCTTCCACACCAACGAGGGCCACGCGGGCTTCCTCGGACTCGAGCGGATCGCCGAGCTGTGCGGGAAAGGGCTGGACTTCGACTCCGCGCTGGAGGCGGTGCGCGGTGGCACCGTGTTCACCACGCACACCCCGGTGCCGGCCGGCATCGACCGCTTCGACCGCGAGCTGGTGGCCCGGCACTTCGGGGCGGACGCCGAACTCCCGGGCATCGACGTGCAGCGGATCCTGGCGCTGGGCATGGAGACGTACCCGGGCGGCGAGCCGAACCTGTTCAACATGGCCGTGATGGGGCTGCGGCTGGCCCAGCGGGCCAACGGGGTCTCCCTGCTGCACGGGCAGGTCAGCCGGGAGATGTTCGCGGGGCTGTGGCCGGGGTTCGACGCGGAGGAGGTGCCGATCACCTCCGTGACCAACGGGGTGCACGCGCCGACCTGGGTGGCACCGGAGGTGCTGCGGCTGGGCGCACGGCAGGTCGGCGCCCAGCGGGCCGAGGACGCGCTGGCCGCCGGCGGCACCGAGCGCTGGGACTCGGTCGCGGACATCCCGGACCAGGAGATCTGGGAGCTGCGCCGCACCCTGCGTGAGCAACTGGTGGGGGAGGTGCGCGAGCGGCTGCGCGCCTCCTGGCGGCAACGGGGCGCGGCCGATGCCGAGTTGGGCTGGATCGAGCAAGTCCTCGACCCGGACGTACTCACGATCGGGTTCGCGCGGCGGGTGCCGTCGTACAAGCGGCTGACGCTGATGCTGCGCGACCGTGACCGGCTGATGGAGCTGCTGCTGCATCCGGAGCGTCCGGTGCAGGTCGTCGTCGCGGGCAAGGCGCATCCGGCGGACGACGGCGGCAAGCGGCTGGTCCAGGAGCTGGTGCGGTTCGCGGACGATCCGCGGGTGCGGCACCGGATCGTCTTCCTGCCCGACTACGGCATGGGGATGGCGCAGAAGCTCTACCCGGGCTGTGACATCTGGCTGAACAACCCCCTGCGCCCGCTGGAGGCCTGCGGCACCTCGGGAATGAAGGCGGCCCTCAACGGCTGCCTCAACCTCTCGGTGCTGGACGGCTGGTGGGACGAGTGGTTCCGGCCGGACTTCGGCTGGGCCATCCCGACCGCGGACGGCGCGGCCACCGACCCGGACCGCCGGGACGACATCGAGGCGGCGGCGCTGTACGACCTGCTGGAGCAGCGGGTGACCCCGCGGTTCTACGAGCGGGGGCGGGCCGGCCTGCCCGACCGCTGGATCCAGATGGTCCGCCAGACCCTCACCCTGCTCGGCCCCAAGGTGCTGGCCGGGCGCATGGTCCGGGAGTACGTCGACCGGCTCTACGGCCCCGCCGCCCAGGCCCACCGGACCCTGACCGCGGACACCGCGCGGGATCTGGCCGCATGGAAGGCGCGGGTGCGCGGTGCCTGGCACGCGGTGACCGTCGACCACGTGGAGACGACCGAGACGACGGCCACCGCCGAACTGGGCGCGACCGTGGGGCTGCGGGTCCGGGTCGGGCTCGGCGAGCTGGCCCCGGAGGACGTGGAGGTGCAGGCGGTGTCCGGCCGGGTGGACGCGGAGGACCGCATCACGGACGCCACGATCGTGCCGCTGAAGCCGACGGGCGCCCCGGACCTGGAGGGCCGCCGTGTCTACGAGGGTCCGCTGTCCCTGGACCGCACCGGCCCCTACGGCTACACGGTCCGCATCCTGCCCGCCCACCGCCTCCTCGCCTCCGGCGCGGAACTGGGTCTGGTGGCCGTGCCGTCGCAGGACGTGGTGGAGGGGGCGGGCGTGCTGCTGAGGTGACCCGCGGTGCGAGGCCTTCCCCGGAGGGCCTCGCACCGCACACGGCACGGGCGGCGCCGCCGGCGGCGGCCACCGGCGGCCCGCGCCGGGCCGGCCCTCCGTCAGCGTGGTGCGGGGGCAGGCCCGGCACGGGCCCCGGTCGCCGCCGTGCACGGGGCCGGCCGGGACGGTCCTCCGGCAGCGCCGCACAGGGTGCGGTCCGGGTCAGGCCTCCGACAGGCCCGCGCACAGTCTGCGCAGGACCACCCCGCACCGGCGGGCGTAGGCGTGTTGCAGGCCGCGGGTCGCCGGGCCGCCCGCGCGGGCGTACCACTTGGCCGGCCTGCTGAACGCCGCCACCGTGAGCCAGACCGTGCCGTCACCGGTGCGGTCGACCACGAAGGCCTCCTCGCCGCACTCGGGGTGGCCCTCCAGGGTGCCGTAGGCCCAGCCGGCGCGGCGGGGTTCCTCGACCGTCCAGATGATGCGGCACGGGGCCTTGACGAGGCCGGCCAGGGTGACCGTGACGTCCGCGCCGGGGGCCGCGCGGCCGGCCGTGGCGTCGATGCCCACGCCCAGCGCGCGGTGCATCTCCCAGGTCAGGACCGCCTCGGCGGCCCGCTGGAAGACCTCCGGGCCTTCGCCGAGGCGGGTGCGCACGAACATCGGGTGGAAGCCGGGCGGGCAGACGGTCAGCTCGTCGCGGGTCGCGCCGACCGGCTCATACGTGAAGGACGCCGAGGACATGGGTCACAAGGGTAGGGCGGCACCCGGGAAGCCTTCTTCCCGGGTGCCGCCCCGAGCCGGGCCGGAGCCGCTGCGGCTAGTTGACGTTCACCGCCGACCAGGCCGCCGCCACCGCCTTGTACTCGGCGCTGGAGGAGCCGTACAGGGCGGACGCCGCCGACAGCGTGCCGGTGCGGGCCGACTTGTAGTTCGTCGTCGACGTGAAGTACGTCGTCAGCGCCTTGTACCAGATCTGCAGCGCCTTGGCGCGGCCGATGCCGGTGACCGTGGAGCCGTTGTACGTCGGGGAGTTGTACGACACCCCGTTGATCGTCTTCGCGCCGCTGCCCTCGGACAGCAGGTAGAAGAAGTGGTTGGCGACGCCGGACGAGTAGTGCACGTCCAGACCGCCCACGCCGGAGGACCAGTAGTC
>NZ_JBEOTD010000084.1:0-6821 GCF_040426375.1 Streptomyces sp. NPDC096012 | reverse complement strand
GACCGCAGCCGCCAGCCGCTGTCACCGCCCAGACCGCAATCTGAAACGAACCGCGACTCACGTGGCGAGACGTGAACTCAAGACCAGATCACTAGCACCGTTTCGCCGGCCGGGCCGCCCCAGGCGGGGCCGGCCGGCGGCACGCGGGCAGGGACGCCACGGGCGCAGCTCGGCCGGCTGCCTGCACCTTTGCCTCTGGGGCAACGAAATTGCCTGACGGGCAATTGTCGGGCTCAATGGAGACATGAACACTCCCGAGGAGCCGGAGCCTGGCGCGCAGCTGCACGCCGTCGCTCCCCAGCTGCGCGCGCTTCGCCGGCGTGCCGGGCTCACCCTGGAGGCCGCGGCCCGGGACGCCGGACTCTCGCCGGCCCACCTCTCCCGGCTGGAGACCGGGCACCGCCAGCCCTCGCTGCCGATGCTCCTCGCGCTCGCCCGTATCTACGGTACGACGGTCTCCGAGCTTCTGGGGGAGACGGTCCCCGACCGGGACGCGATCGTGCGCGCCGCCGACATGGAGCCGACCCGGGCGGGCGGCTGGACCTATGTGCAGGCCGGGGCGTCGGGCCGCGGTATGCAGGCCCTCCGGGTGCGCGTGCCGTACGGCTCGCAGGGCGACATCGTGCGCGTCCATCCCGGCGAGGAATGGCTCTACGTCCTCCAGGGGCGCCTGCGTCTGCGCCTGGGCGACGCCGTGCACCTGCTCGCGCCCGGCGACAGCGCGCACTTCGACTCGCTCACCCCGCACCGCCTCGCCGCCGAGGACCACGACGGCGTGGAGCTGCTGTTCGTCCACACCCTGCTGCAGAGCCCCACGGCCACGCTGTGCCTGGGCCCTTTGACCGGAGAACTGTCATGAGCAACTACGAGGAAAAGTTCCCCCGTTCCCTGTGGATCCGGCTGATCATCTACATCGCGCTCGGCCACGTTCTGGCCGCGTTCCTCTACCTGCTGTTCGCGGTGGGCGCCAAGGGCTGAGCGCGCGGTGGCCGTGCGGCCGGTGCCGGGCGTGCGGTGGCCGTACAGGCCGGTGCCGGACGTGCCCTGCCCGTACGGCCCGTGCCGCCCGGCCCGGGCTTGACGAGACCGCCGGATCCCCGCCCGGCCCGGACTCCATGAGGCCGCCGCCGGATCCCCGCCCGGTCAGTTCAGCAGGCGCTCGCGGAGCCGTTCCCGGGTCTCGGGGGAGAGGTCGAGGCCCTGCTCCAGATAGGTGTCGAACCCGCCCCAGGTCTGCTCGATGCTCTCGAAGGCCGCCTCCAGATACTCCGCGCGGGCGTCGAAGAGCGGGCTGAGCAGATCCATCACCTCGGGGGTGTAGGCGGTCTCGGCGCTGCCGTTGCGACGGACCTTGTAGCGCCGGTGCTTGGCGTTGGACTCCAGGTAGTCGGCGACGATCGCCTCGCGCTCCACACCGACGGCGAGGAGTGTGACGGCTATGGAGATGCCCGCACGGTCCTTGCCGGCCGCGCAGTGCATCAACGCGGGCACGCTGTCCTCGGCGAGCGCGCGCAGCACCCGGGAGTGCTCGGCGGTGCGCTGCTTGACGATCATCCGGTACGAAGCGGTCATCCGGGCCGCGGCCTTGCCGTCGTCCAGGATCGCGCGCAGCTGGTCGAGGTCGCCGTCGCGGACCATCTTCCAGAACTCGGCGCCGTCCGCCGGGTCGCTCAGCGGCAGATTCACGTTCCGCACGCCGGGCAGCTCGACGTCCGGGCCCTCCAGCCGCTGGTCGGCCGCGTTGCGGAAGTCGAAGATCGTGTGCAGCCCCAGGGAGGAGAGGAAGGCCGCGTCCTCCGCCGTGGCGTGCGCGAGGTGCCCGCTGCGGAACAGCACTCCGTGTCGCACCCGCCGCCCGTCCACCGTGGGCAGTCCGCCCACGTCACGGAAATTGCGCACTCCGGCCAGCTCCGGCTCGGTCGACGGGACCTGCTGCGTCACGGGGGCTCCTCCCGACGGGTCCCCGGCGGCGTGCTTTGCCGACGGGCGCTCCGTCGACCATACGACATCGCTTTCCTCGGGCAATGAGTTGTCCACAGGGCATTGTCACCCGTGGTCACCGGGACTGATGATGTTGGCACTTGAGTGGATCTGTTGCCACCTGTGAGGTCTCGATGGTGCACATCGCCGACGACGGTCGTACCTGGCTCCTCTCGGGGCCCACCAGCAGCTATGCCCTGCACCTCACCGGGGCGGACGAGCTGCTCCACCTGCACTGGGGGCCGCCGATCACGCTCGCCGACGCCGGGGCGCTGGCCGCCGCTCCGCTGTCCGGTCACCGGCCCTTCGAGTCCCCGCTGGACGGCGGCGAGGAGTACCCCGTCGAGGGCGGCCCCCGTTTCGTCCGCCCCGCCCTGTCCGTGCGCACCGACGAGCGCCGCGGCACCGAGTGGGGCTTCGAGGGGTACGACACGGAGGGCGACGAGCTGCGGCTGCGCTTCGCCGACGACGGGCTGGCGATCAGCCTGCACTACCGGATGCGCGGGGACGTCGTGGAGCGCTGGGTGGGCGTGGCGAACGACGGGCACGGGCGCGTGGAGTTGCTGCGGGCCGACGCGGCCACCTGGACCCTGCCCGACCGCGAGGGCTGGCGGCTGTCCCAGCTGCACGGCCGCTGGGCCGCCGAGTCCCGGCTCGCCACCGCCCCCCTCACCTACGGCGAGAAGACCATCGGCAGCCGCCGCGGCCACACCGGTCACCAGCACCTGCCCTGGGTGGCCCTCGACACCGACGCCACCGAGGAGCGCGGCGAGGTCTACGGCTGCGCGCTCGGCTGGTCCGGCTCCTGGCGCATCGCCGTGGCCCAACTCCCGGACGCACGCGTGCAGATCACCGGGGGCGCCGGGTACGACGACTCGGGCCTGCTGCTCCTGGCGCCCGGGGAGTCGTACACCAGCCCCGTCTTCGCGGGGCTGTGGAGTGACGGCGGCTTCGGGGGCGCGAGCCGGGCCTGGCACGCCTACCAGCGCGCGCACGTCATCCCCGGCGCCGAGCGCGACCGGCCCGTGCTGTTCAACTCCTGGGAGGCGACGCACTTCGACATCTCCGAGGAGCAGCAGGCGGCGCTGGCCCGCCGCGCCGCCGAGATCGGCGTCGAGCTGTTCGTCGTGGACGACGGCTGGTTCGGCGCCCGCACCGGCGACCGCGCCGGGCTCGGCGACTGGACCCCCAACCCGGACCGCTTCCCGCACGGCCTCAAGCCCCTCGCCGACCGCGTGCGCGGGCTCGGGATGCGGTTCGGCATCTGGGTCGAACCCGAGATGGTCAACCCGGACAGCGACCTCTACCGCGCCCACCCCGACTGGGTGCAGCACCAACCGGGACGAAAGCGGACGGAATTCCGCAATCAGCTCGTCCTCAATCTCGCGCGCCCGGATGTCCGGGAGTACCTGTGGGAGCGGCTGGACGCCCTGCTCTCCAGCACCCCGGTCGACTACGTGAAATGGGACTTCAACCGCAGCTTCACCGACGCCGGCTGGCCCGGCGAGCCGTACCCCCAGCGGCTGTGGACCGACCACGTGCACGCCCTGTACGCCCTGCTGGACCGGCTGCGGGCCGCGTATCCCGAGGTGGCCTTCGAGTCCTGCTCGGGCGGCGGCGGCCGGATCGACCTGGGGATCATGAGCCGCACCGACCAGGTGTGGACCTCCGACAACACCGACCCGCTGGACCGGCTCGCCATCCAGCACGGTCTCACCCAGATCCACCCCGCCCGGGTCATGGCGGCCTGGGTCACCGACAGCCCGAACACCCAGCTCAACGGCAGGGTCAGCTCGCTGCGGTTCCGTTTCGTCAGCGCCATGGCAGGCGTGCTCGGGGTCGGCGGCGACCTCACGCGCTGGAGCGCGGAGGAGCTGGCCGAGGCCCGGCGGTGGGTGGAGCTGTACAAGGAGATCCGCCCGGTCGTCCAGCGTGGCGAGCTGTACCGGCTGCGGCCCCCGGCGGGCGGCTCGAGCGCCGTCCAGTACGCCCTCGACGGCGAGGTGGTGGTCCTCGCGTGGCTGCAGGCTCAGAGCTACGGTGAACCGGTGCCGGCGGTGCGGCTGCGCGGACTCGACCCGACCGCATCGTACGAATGCCGCGAAACGGGCGAGGTGCTGAGCGGCTCGGTCCTGCTGCACCACGGACTGCGCACCGGCCTGAAAGGCGACCTCGATGCGACGGTTCTCCGGCTGCGCCGCATCTGAGTTCTCTGCCCGATTTGAAGCATTCGTTCCAACTGGCTGCGCAACAAGGGAGTGTGGCGCGGCAGGGCGTGAGGAGCGTCATACCGGTGACCGAGCGTCGCACGTCATGTCCACGTAATTCCGATACGGCCAACGGATTTCACAGGAATGCGGGCCCCGGCAATTCACGGAGGGTGACGGGTATTTCGCGTCATCGATCTTCCGGAACGTCGGCCCCGGGAACCGGCCGCTTGTCTCCGTACGTCCCGCTCGCTTACGTTCGCCCCCATCCGGACGGAACGCCGAATCCTGCCGCCGCCCGGAATCCCCGCACACATGACCCGTGTCCGGCAGGAGCGGGGGACCCACCAGGTACGACTGCCTGTCCGGTCTCCGCGACAGGCTGGGGGTGAAGCCGCGCACCGCGCGGCCGGGCGGCTCCAGCCCGAACCCGACAGCTGACCTCGCAGGCGCCGGAGAGGAATGCGCCATGCCCGCGAGGGGTAAGCACCGACGTCCCAAGTCCCCGCGTTTTTCCCGCTCCGTCGCCGTCGCCGGCACCGGTGGCGCCGCCCTGGCCCTCCCGCTGTTCGGTGCCGTCGGGGCGCATGCCGCGACCCCGGCGCAGTCCGTCCCCCCGAAGGTCGCGCAGTCCGTTCCCGCCGCGGCGAAGACGTCCGTGACGCACCGGGGCCCGGCCGTGCGCACCTACACGGTGCAGTCCGGCGACTGCCTCTCGGCGATCGCCGACCGGCAGCACGTCGGCGGCGGCTGGCACCGGCTCTACGACGACAACCGGCAGGCCGTCGGCGCCGACCCGTCACTGATCCACCCCGGCCTGGAGCTCACGCTCGGCGAGAAGGCCGCGCGGGAGAGCACCGGGCCGGCCGCCCCGCAGCACGCGTCGGCCGACCGGCAGGGAGCTTCGGTCGCGAAGCAGTCCCCGGCCCCCGCGAGGACCGCCCGGCCGCAGGCGGCCCCGGCGGCCGCCTCCGCGGCTCCGGCCGCCGCCACCGGCTACACCCTCCCGGTGACCGGCGCCACCATCGGCACCGGCTATCACGTGGCCGGCAGCATGTGGTCCAGCGGCTATCACACCGGCGTCGACTTCGTCGTCCCGGCCGGCACCCCGCTCAAGGCCGTCGCCGCGGGCACGGTCGTCTCCGCCGGCTGGGGCGGCGCCTACGGCAACCAGGTCGTCATCAAGCTCGACGACGGCCTCTACGCCCAGTACGCCCACCTCTCGCAGCTCTCCGTCTCGGCCGGTCAGGCCGTGGCCGCGGGCACGCGGATCGGCCTCTCGGGCGCCACCGGCAACGTGACCGGCCCGCACCTGCACTTCGAGATCCGCACCACGCCGGACTACGGCTCCGACGTCGACCCGGTCGACTACCTGCGCCGGCACGGCGTCCCCGTCGGCTGAGGACCGCCCCACCCCGGACCACCCGCCTGACACGCCTCCGAAGGCCGGACCCCGATCCCCGGGTCCGGCCTTCGGTGTGCTCGCGGGTCCGGCCTTCGATGTGCCCGCCGGTCCGGTACGCGGTGTGCCCGCGCGACGATCACACGCTCAACAATGCAGACGGCAGGCCTATTCCGCGCTTGGCACATTATTTAAGGGTGTCTCATCTCACCGTTCGTCAATCCCCGCCTACGGTCGCGTAAGTCACATCAACAGGTGAATCATGGTCCGATGTGGCAGACGATTCGAAGAGTGACAACAGATCAGTGATCGGGTCGTACGTGGCGGTGGGGGACAGCTTCACCGAGGGCGTCGGCGACCCCGGGCCGGACGGCGCGTTCGTCGGCTGGGCCGACCGGTTCGCGGTGCTTCTAGCCGACCGGTGTCCCGAGGGCGACTTCCAGTACACCAACCTCGCCGTGCGCGGAAAGCTGCTGGACCAGATCGTGGCCGACCAGGTCCCCGAGGCCGTCGAACTGGCCCCGGACCTGGTCTCCTTCTGCGCCGGCGGCAACGACATCATCCGCCCGGGCACCGACCCCGACGAGTTGGCCGAACGGTTCGAGCGGGCCGTGGCCCGGCTGGCCGAGGCCGCGGGCACGGTGCTGGTGACCACCGGCTTCGACACCCGGGGCGTCCCTGTGCTCAAACACCTGCGGGGCAAGATCGCCACGTACAACGGGCATGTGCGCGCGATCGCCGACCGGTACGGCTGTCCCGTGCTCGACCTGTGGTCCCTGAAGTCCGTGCAGGACCGCAGGGCCTGGGACAGCGACCGGCTCCACCTCTCGCCCGAGGGGCACACGCGCGTGGCGCTGCGGGCCGGGCAGGCGCTCGACCTGGAGATCCCGGCCGACCCGGAGCAGCCGTGGCCGCTGCTGCCGCCGCGGGGCACCCTGGAGGTCCGCCGCGACGACGTCCAGTGGGCCCGCGAGTTCCTCGTCCCGTGGATCGGGCGACGGCTGCGCGGCGAGTCCTCCGGTGACCATGTGACGGCGAAGGGCACCCTGTCGCCCGACGACATCAAGATGCGGATCGCCGCCGTGGCCTGACACCGCCGGCCGTGCCCCGGCGCGCTCCCGCGGCCCGGGGCACGCCGGCCACGGGCGCATCCGGCCGGCCCCGTACCGCGGCCGACGCGGTAGCGCGGCCGCAACCGGGGCCACGCGGCCCCGCCGCGCCGAGCCCCGGCC
>NZ_JBEOTD010000083.1:0-7451 GCF_040426375.1 Streptomyces sp. NPDC096012 | reverse complement strand
GGGGGCGGTCCCGGCCGCCCGAGACGCCCCCGGCCCCGGGGGG
This sequence comes from Streptomyces sp. NPDC096012, assembly GCF_040426375.1. Lineage (NCBI taxonomy): Bacteria > Bacillati > Actinomycetota > Actinomycetes > Kitasatosporales > Streptomycetaceae > Streptomyces > Streptomyces sp. NPDC096012. The sequence goes on along the minus strand of NZ_JBEOTD010000083.1, from coordinate 7,408 downwards.
GCGCTGTTCGTGGTTGCTGGCTGCGCGGTGGCGCATGTGGCGGGCGTGTTCCTGGGGGGCCGGCGGCCGGCCGCCGGCCGGCTGGACCACGCTGAGCAGGTAGTGCTTCATGACGCCCTCCACGATGTCGCGCCCGTGCCCGCGCCGGGCCGTCTGTCACCTCCTACACGAACGGCCGGGCCGCGGATCGGCACCGCGCCCCTGCCGGGGCGGAAAAACTTCGGAAGAATCGTGTCGGCCGGTCCCTGAGACGGCGTCATACCGCGGACGGCCGCCGCCTGTTCCCCTGCGCCGCCTGTTCCCGCGGGAGTGCGGCCCGAAAACCGGAGGAGACGGCCGTCGTCACGCACGGCCGTCTCCTCCCGCGTCACGCACGCCGTCCTCCTCCTCCGGCACGCGCTGCCGCCCTCGTCCTGCCTCGGACTCGGCCGACCTCGTCCCGCCTCAGACCCGGCCGACGTCCTCCTGCCCCGGACTCGGCCCGACCTCGTCCCGCCTCAGACCCGGCCGTCCTCGTCCTGCCCCTTGACCACCACGAGGAAGGCGTCCGCCTTCAGGTCCATCACCACGGTCGCCGGTTCACCCTCGGCGCGTCGGGCGGCCGCGTACTCCTCCGCCGGCCACGATCCGCGCGGAGACCCTGCGGGAAAGCGCTCCAACACCTTCGCACTCATGACGGCGGCCACCTCCAGCTGCGCTGACGAACAGGATGTACAGGTTGTACCGGTGCGGTTGCCCGCGATCGGTGCGGACATGTCACCACGTCGGCGGGTGTGCATCCGAACCGGGCGCCGGACCGGAAGGGAGCACAGAAGGTGCCTCGACGCCGAGGACCACGAGAGCCGAGAGGGCCGGGAGGGCCAGGAGCGATGAACGACGACCGGCGGACGGGCGAGCGGCGGTGCCTGGTGACGGGCGCCACCGGGTACATCGGCGGCCGTCTCGTGCCCGAGCTGCTGGCCGCCGGGCACCGGGTGCGCTGTCTGGCCCGCTCCCCCGGCAAGCTGCGCGACCAGCCGTGGGCGGGTGACGTGGAGGTGGTACGAGGTGACGTGACCGACTCCGCCGCGGTGGGCGACGCCCTGCGGGACGTGGACGTGGCCTACTACCTGGTCCACGCCCTGGGCACGGGCCCCGACTTCGAGGCGACGGACCGCCGCGCGGCCCGGATCTTCGGGGAGCGGGCACGGGCCGCGGGCGTGCGCCGCATCGTCTATCTGGGCGGTCTCACGCCCGGCGGCGTCCCCGAGGACGAGCTGTCGCCGCATCTGCGGTCCCGGGGGGAGGTCGGCCGCATCCTGCTGGACTCGGGCGTGCCGACCACCGTGCTGCGCGCCGCGGTGATCATCGGCTCCGGCTCGGCCTCCTTCGAGATGCTCCGCTATCTCACCGAGCGGCTGCCCGTGATGATCACCCCGAGCTGGGTGCGCACCCGTATCCAGCCCATCGCCGTCCGGGACGTCCTGCGCCTCCTCGTCGGCAGCGCCGCCATGCCGGCCGGGGTGAACCGCGCGTTCGACATCGGCGGCCCGGACGTCCTGACGTACCGGGAGATGATGATCCGGTACGCGCGCGTGGCGGGTCTGCCGCGCCGGCTCATCCTCCCGGTGCCCGTCCTCACCCCGCGGCTGTCCAGCCTCTGGGTGGGCCTGGTCACCCCCGTCCCGGCCGGGATCGCCCGGCCGCTGACGGAGTCGCTGCGTCATGAGGTCGTCTGCCACGAGCACGACATCGACCGGTATGTGCCCGCGCCGCCGGGGCATCCCCTCGGCTTCGACCAGGCCGTGCGGCTGGCCCTGCGCCGGGTGCGCGAGGCCCGGGTGACCACGCGCTGGTCGTCCGCCGCGGTGCCGGGCGCGCCCAGCGATCCGCTGCCGACCGACCCGGACTGGGCGGGCGGCAGTCTCTACACCGACCACCGCGAGGCCGCGGTGGCCGCGGAGGTGCACGACCTGTGGCGAGTGATCGAGAGCGTGGGCGGGGACAACGGCTGGTACTCCTTCCCGCTCGCCTGGAACGTGCGGGGGCTGCTGGACCGGCTGGTCGGCGGGGTGGGGCTGCGCCGGGGGCGCCGGGACGCGCAGCGGCTGCGCGTCGGTGACTCGGTGGATTTCTGGCGGGTGGAGGAGATCGAGCCGGGGCACCTGCTGCGGCTGCGCGCCGAGATGCGGCTGCCGGGTCTGGCCTGGCTGGAGCTGTACGCGGAGCCGGACGGCAGGGGGCGCAGCCGGTACCGGCAGCGGGCCCTGTTCCATCCGCACGGCCTGCTGGGCCACGCCTACTGGTGGAGCGTCTCGCCCTTCCACGCCGTCGTGTTCGGCGGCATGGCCCGCAACCTCGCCCGAGCGGCCGCGGCACCCCGATGACCGGCGCCCTGACCGACGCCCGCGGCTCACCCGCCGGCTCACCCGCCCCGGGCCCGGCCGACACCGCGGGACGGGCCCCACATCCGGCCCGAACACCCTTGCCACATCCCACCCCGAGCCCCCTTGCCCGGCACGGCCCGGACGCCCTTCCCACCGCGCCGCACCGCGCCCGACTCCACGCACCGACCGAGCCTCCGGGCACGGCCCAAGTCGCCCTTCCACGGCACCGCCCGAGCCCCTTCCCCGGGCACGGCCGAAGCCCCCTTTCACGGCACCACCCGAACCCCACCCCGCTCACCACCCGAGCCCCTCCTCCAGGCATGACCGAAGCCCTTCCACGACACCACCCGAACCCCACCCCGCTCACCACCCGAGCCCCTTCTCCGGGCATGACCGAAGCCCTTCCACGACACCACCCGAACCCCCTTTCCCGGCACCGTCCGGACACCCGTCCGGCGCGGGCCGGGGCGGCGTCCCCTCTCCGGAGTCACCCCATGCCCACCTCCGTCGTCCTGTTCACCGCCGATCTGCGCGTGCACGACCACCCGCCGTTGCGCGCCGCCCTGGACGGGGGCCGCGAGGTGGTCCCGCTCTTCGTGCGCGACGGCGGTCTCGCGGAACCGTTCGGCACGGCGCCCAACCGGCTCGCCTTCCTCGGCGACTGCCTGCGTGACCTGGACGCCTCGCTGCGCGGACGCGGCGGGCGGCTCGTGCTGCGCTCGGGTGACCCCGTACGGGAGGTGTGCGCCGTGGCCGCGGAGGCCGACGCCGACGAGGTGCACCTGGCGGCCGACGTGAGTGCGTACGCGCAGCGGCGCGAGCGGCGGCTGCGCCGGGCGCTGGAGGCGGACGGCCGGCGGCTGTTCGTGCACGACACGGTGACGGCGGCCGTCGCTCCGGGCGTGGTGACGCCGGCCTCCTCGGACCACTTCGCGGTCTTCACGCCGTACTTCCGCCACTGGGCGAGGCAGCCGTTGCGGGATCCCGTCGGCGCGCCCCGCGCGGTCCGCGTCCCGGCGGGGATCGGCTCCGAGGCAGTGCCGGAACGCTCCGCGCTGCCGGGGGTGTCGCCGGGGCTGGCCGGCGGCGGTGAGACGGCCGGACGCGAGCGGCTCACGGCCTGGCTGCGCTCGGGCATCGCCGCGTACGAGGACCGGCACGACGATCTGGCCGGCGACGCGACCTCCCGCCTCTCGCCCTGGCTGCACTTCGGTGCGCTGTCCCCGGTCGAGCTGGTCCACCGGGCCCGCAAGGCGGGCGGCCCGGGCGCCGACGCCTTCGTACGGCAGCTCGCGTGGCGCGACTTCCACCGTCAGGTGCTGGCGGCCCGGCCGGCGGCGGCCGGCGCCGACTACCGCACGAAGCACGACCTCTGGCGGTCCGAGGCGACGGCCGCCGAGGACATCGAGGCGTGGCGCGCGGGCCGCACCGGCTACCCGGTCGTCGACGCGGCGCTGCGTCAGCTTCGGTACGAGGGCTGGATGCACAACCGCGGCCGCCTGCTGACGGCGAGCTTCCTCGCCAAGACGCTCTACGTCGACTGGCGGGTCGGCGCCCGCCACTTCCTGGAGCTCCTGGTGGACGGCGACGTGGCCAACAATCAGATGAACTGGCAGTGGGTGGCGGGCACGGGCACGGACACCCGCCCCCAGCGCGTCCTCAATCCCGTCGCGCAGGGCCGCCGGTACGACCCCGACGGCGCGTACGTACGGCGGTGGGTGCCGGAGCTGGCGGGTGTGGCGGGGGCCGCGGTGCACGAGCCCTGGAAGCTGCGCGGCGGCGCCCGGACGGCGGCCGACGGCTACCCGGAGCCGGTCGTGGACCTGGCCGAAGGCCTCGCCCGCTTCCGGCGGGCCCGGGGACGCGAGTGACCGACGGCGCGGGGACGCGAGTGGCCGACGGCACGGGGACGCGAGTGGCCGACGGCGCCCCCGAGAGGTCCGGGCGCAGGGGACCGACGGGCACCGCGCGAGGTCGGGACGCAAGGGACCGACGGGCACTGCACGAGGTCGGGCCCAAAGGACCGACGGTGACCCCGCGAGGTCGAGGCGCCAGAGTCCGACAGTGACCACGCGAAGGCCGGGGCCCAAAGGACCGACGGTGACCCCGCGAGGTCGAGGCGCCAGAGTCCGACAGTGACCACGCGAAGGCCGGGGCCCAAAGGGCCGACGGTGACCGCGTGGGCTGGGACGAGCGTGGCCGACGGCGACCGCGCGCGGTCGGGCGCGACGGCCGTCAGCCGCTCCGCACCGCCTTGCCGTATCCGGCGGCCAGTACGCCGAGGGCCTCGGCCAGGGAGGTGGGGCGCACCGTACCGGTGAAGGCGCGGCCCGCCCAGCCCGGTCCGCCGAGCATCACCAGCGGCTGCGTCCGGGCGCCTTTCACCCCCCAGCGGATGTCCCCGACCTGCCGGGCGAGGGCCGGGCTGGCCGTCGCGCGGGCCTGCGCCCAGAGCACCACCGCGGCCGGGCCCAGCCGCCGTACCGCCGCCACGAGCGCGTCCGCGGGCACGGCGGCGGCGAACATCCGCGCCGGGACGCCCAGTTCGGTCAGCGCCGCGTTGAGCGCCTCCAGTGGGAGGGTGTGCTGTTCGCCGGGTACACACGCCAGGAGTACGGGTCCCGGGGCGGGCGGGCCGCCCACCGCGGCGGCGGGCGGGGTGTGCCGGCGCAGGGCCGTGGAGACGTGCCAGGACAGCAGGTGCTCCACCTCCACGTAACGGTCACCGGACGAGGCCCACTTGCGTCCGACGGCGTGCAGCGTCGGCACCATCACCTCCTCCCAGGCGGTGACGACGCCGTACTCGGCCAGGGCGGCGGCGAGTTGTTTCTCGACCGCGGGAGCGTCCAGCCGCACCGCGGCGCGGGCGAGGCCCCGGCACTCCGTACGGACGGCCCTGCCCAGCGGCAGCACGCCACCGGCCCGCGAACGCGGACCGGCGGCCGGATCCCGCCCGCTTGCCGCCGGAACCGGGAGCGGGCCCGCCGTCCCGGTCCGGGCCTCGTCCCAGGCCCCCTCCCGTGCGGCCCGGGCCGCCTCAGCGGGCGGCACGCCTGCCGTGGTCAGCCGGCACATCGTCTCCAGCGCCGCCACGTCCTGCGGCGTCCAGCGCCGGTGGCGGCCCTCGGCGCGGGCGGGGCCGATGCCGTAGCGGCGGTCCCAGGACCGCAGCGTGGTGGGCGACACGCCGAGCCTGCGGGCCAGGGCGCCGGTGGTCAGGGCCGGTTCGGGGATCGGCGCCGGTTCCGAAGGGTGCGCTGCGCCAGTGGCCGGCACCGGTTCCGAAGAGCGCGCGGCGCCGGTGGCCGGCACCGGTTCCGAAGAGTGCGCGGCGCCGGTGGCCGGTTCAGGAGGGCGCTCGATGCCGGGGATCGGGGCCGGTTCCGAAGAGTGCGGGGAGCCGGTGGCCGGTTCCGCAGGACACGCGATGCCGGGGATCAGGGCCGGTTCCGAAGAGTGCGGGGAGCCGGTGGCCGGTTCCGAAGGGTGCGCGCCGGGAGTCAGGGCCGGTTCCGAAGGGTGCGGGGAGCCGGTGGCCGGTTCCGGAGGGCGTGCGCCGGGGGTCAGGGCCGGTTCTGTAGGGCGCTCGCGGGTCGGCGCGCTGCCCTGCTGCTCGTCCATGCCTCGACGATACGACGCACGAACGATGCGTGTTGTCCGCGTGGTAGGTGGACTCCGACGATGACCGGACCGTCTCAGGTGAGGAGCCCTGGTCATGGCCACGTACGCGGCGGCCGCAGCCGAAGGTCCGTCCCGGGGTCCGGCCGCCTGGTCGCGTCCCCCGGGCCCGGACGCGGAGTCGTACGGTGACGAGGAGCTGGCCCGGCGCCTGCCGGCCGGCGACGACGCCGTCCTGGCGGCCGTCTACCGCCGCTGGTCCGGCCTGGTGTACCTGCTGGCGCGGCGCTCTCTCGAGGACGCCGGGGAGGCCGAGGACGTCACCCAGCAGGTGTTCCTCGGGGTGTGGCGGGGGCGGCACGGCTACCGGCCGGAACGTGGCCCGCTGGCGGGCTGGATCGTCGGCATCACCCGCCGGAAGATCGTGGACGCGCTGTCGGCCCGCACCCGGCGCCGGGAACTCGCCACGGCCGCAGGCGCGACGCTCGCGCTCGGCGGCGCCCCCGACGCGGACCCGGAACCCGTGCTCGACCGCCTGCTCGTGCACGGGGCGCTGGCGGCACTTCCGGACACCCAGCGCCGGGTCCTGTACCTGGCCTTCTACGAGGACCTCACGCAGACCCAGATCGCCGCGCGCACGGGCTGGCCGCTGGGCACGGTGAAGAGTCACACCCGTCGCGGCCTGCACCAACTCCGGCGCAGCCTGCGACAGCCCGAGCGGCCGTCCACCCCTGGACACGCCCCGGCATGACAAGGCCGCCCATATCTACACATAAGCGGCAAATAAGCGCAAAATGGGGTACGCGATGCTACCCAACACCGCATGTGACGCGGTTAGGCCTGCAAGCCAAAGGAGACGAGTCATGGCCAACGTCTCGCACAGGGGTGATATGTCGACCCACCCCGATGTCCCCGAGATGCGGGAACGCTACGCCCGCATGCTCGGCGGTCGCGATGTGGTGCTCGTGGACGGGCCGGTTTTCCTGCTCGGCCTGTACTGCGCCGCATCTCCGTGGATCGTGCACTACACCGCGAGCCAGCCCTCGCTCATGACGCACAACCTCATCATGGGCATAGCGATCGGCCTGCTGGCGCTGGGATTCACCAGAGCCCCCGAGCGGATGTACGGCCTCAGCTGGGCCATGTGCGCCATCGGCATCTGGATGATCATCGCTCCGTGGATCGTGGGCCGCGGCCCGGACGCGGGCGTGATCATCAACAACGTCGTCATCGGCGCGCTGGCGCTCGTCCTCGGACTGGTCTGCGCGGTAACGGCCATGAAGAGCACCCCCAGGCCCTGAACGGTGCACCCCCGAACCTCAAGGTGAAGACCGAGGAAAGGAAGGACACTCACCGCGGGAGGCCGGGGCCGCCCCGCGGTCCCGCCCCAACCCGGGCCCCCCCACCCCCCCCGGGGGCCCGCC
>NZ_JBEOTD010000082.1:0-7717 GCF_040426375.1 Streptomyces sp. NPDC096012 | reverse complement strand
CGCCCCATGGAGTCACCGGGGCCGCGGGACTACCCCGGGGGCGCGGGGCCCCGTGGTCGCGCCCCGGCCGGGGCCCGCATGGCCCGACGGATACCGTCGGACCATGCGGCCCCGGTGCTTGCCGCGGCGGCGTGGCGCGGGTCAGCTCTTGTGCGCGAACTTCCAGGCGGTGGGGAGCGCGCCCATCGCGAGGACGGCCTTGAGTGCGTCACCGATCAGGAACGGGGTGAGTCCGGCCGCGATCGCCGCGGAGGCGGACATGTGGGCCGCCAGGGCCAGGTAGGGGACGCCGACCGCGTAGATGACGGCCTCGCCGAGGATCATCGTGCCGGCCATGCGCAGCGGGGAGCGGTCGGCGCCGCGGCGGGCCAGGGCGCCGACGAGGGCGGAGGCGAGCAGCATGCCGAGGATGTAGCCGAAGGAGACCGTGCCGGCGCCGGAGCCGCCGTTCGCGAACCACGGCACGCCGGCGACACCGGCGACCGCGTACAGGGCGAGGGAGAGGAAGCCGCGGCGGGCACCGAGGGTGGTGCCGACGAGCAGCGCGGCGAAGGTCTGGCCGGTCACCGGCACCGGGGAGCCGGGCACCGGCACCGACAGCTGGGCCGCGAGGCCGGTGAGCGCGGCGCCGCCGGCCACGAGGGCGGCGTCACGGACACGGGAGGACGGCAGCAGGTCGGCGAGGACTGCGCCGGGACGAGCGGCGACGGTGGCGGTGCTCATGGGGACTCCGCGGGATGGTGTGGACACGTCGGGACACGGCGACGCTATCCCAGCGGCCCGGTGCCGATCACCGTCGGTGCTCGACAAAGCGGCGAACGGCGCAGTCGTACGCTTCGCACAAAGCGTGCCGCTTACACCTGGGCGGGCGTGATGCCAGTCACGGAGGCAGAGACGTCCGGCTCACTCCCTCGCCCCTCCGCGGAACTGTAGGTACCCGCCAAAGCCCGGTCGGGGCGCGTCTCGCCCGTCGGTCGCCGTCATGGCGGTGCCGTACACCACGGTGGCCCTGCTGGATCTGCGCGGCAGGGTGGTGGCGCGGCGGGAGCTCAAGCACGGGCCGACCGATCCGGGCCGGGTGCTGGAGCGGGCCGCCGAGGGGCTCGCGGGACTGTTCGCCACGGTGCCGGGCCGGTGCCCGCTGGGCGTCGGCGTGGCGCTCGGCGGCTGGGTGGACCGCGCGACGGGCACCGTCGTGGAGCACGAGCTGCTGGGCTGGCGGGAGGTGCCGGTGCGGGAGCTGCTCAGCGCCCGCACCGGGCTGCCGGTCCATGTGGACGGCCACGCGCGGGCGCTGGTGAACGCCGAGCGGCTGTTCGGGCGGGCCCGGGGAAGCCGCAGCGTGCTGCACCTGTTCGTGGGCAACGTGGTCGACGCGGCGTTCGCGACCAACGACGAGGTGCACCACGGGCCGCGTTCGGCGGCCGGGGCGATCGCCCATCTGCCGGTGCCGGGCGGCACCGAGCCGTGCCCGTGCGGCCGTACCGGCTGCCTCCAGGCGGAGTCGAGCGAGCGGACGCTGTGCCGGCGGGCCCGCGCGGCCGGGGTGATCGTCTCGGCCAACCCGATGCACGTGGTGGCCGCGGCGGCGGGCGGGGACGCGGTGGCCCGGCGGCTGCTGGTGGACCGGGCCCGGGCGACCGGACGGGCGGCCGGGCCGCTGCTGGACGTGCTCAACCCGGAGACGGTCGTGGTGACCGAGGTGGGCGTCATGCACTTCGAGGACTGCCTGGACGCGCTGCGGGAGGCGGCCGGAGAAAGCCGTGCGGCAGCCGTGGTACCGACGAGTTTCCCGGATTCGGTACTGGCGGTGGCGGGTGGATCCGTCATGCTCGACGTGTTGTTCCGAGATCCGCTGAGTGCGTCACCTGAGCCTATTTAATTCAGAAACTCGGAATGTTGACAGGAGTCGCTCATGGCCGGGAACATGCTGGTCATGGACGTACTCATCAGCTGTCGCACCTTCTGTTGCTGACATATTGCCGCGCATGAAGCGCGTGTTTCCCGCTGCGTGAGTTTCCCTTCTCCGGCCTGTCGTCCCGGAATTCTTCCTGCCTTTCCCCTTCTTTTCCCCTGGGAGTCCTCCCATGCACCGTCGTGCCTTTCTCACCTCCCTGGCCGGGGCGTCCGCCGCCGTCGCGGGCCTCAGCGGCTGCACCAAGGGCGATGCCTCCGCCGACACCAAGGGCGCCGCCACCAGGCCGCTCGCCGCCGAGGTCCCGGCCGGCACCAGCCTGAAGATCGCCTCCTACCTGGGCCAGCAGCAGCTCCAGTTGAAGCTGGCGAAGCTGCCCGAGCCGCCCTTCAGGGTGTCGAGCTGGGCGAACATCGGGGCGGGCCCGGATGTGATCAACGCCTTCCGCGCCAAGTCCCTGGACCTCGCCAACAACGCGGGCATCCCGCCGATCCAGGCGCACTACCAGGGCTTCTACGCGAAGATCGTGGCGATCGACATCACCCGCAAGCCCAACTACCTCTTCGCCACCAAGCCCGGCAGCGACATCCGCACGATCGAGGACTTCCGGGGCAAGCGGCTCGCCTTCTCCCAGGGGCAGGCCCAGGGTGTCGTCCTGCTGCGGGCGCTGAAGCAGGCCGGCCTGGCGTACGACGAGGTGAAGCTGATCCCGCTGACCAGCAACCAGTTCCTGACGGCGCTGCAGTCCGGCCAGGTGGACATCGCCCCGCTCGCCAACAACCAGGCGCCGGCGTACCTGAAGCAGTACGAGGGGAAGGGCGCCCACGTCATCAGGACCGACGTCGTCGACCTGCTCAACCTGCTGTGGGCGCCGCAGTCCGTGCTGAACGACCCGGCGAAGGCCGCCGCGATCGCCGCCTACATCCCCGCGTGGGCCAAGGGCCAGGTGTGGACGTACGAGCACCCGGACGTGTGGAACGAGGAGTTCTACGTCAAGACGCAGAACCTGACCCCGGAGCAGGCGAAGTCCATCACCGCGCTCGCCAACAAGCCTCTCTTTCCGCCCAGTTGGGACGAGGCGATCAAGTGGGAGCAGGAGACCGCCGATCTGCTCGCCGAGGGCGGCTTCGTGAAGAGGTTCGACGTGTCCTCGCTCTTCGACCACCGCTTCGAGTCCATCGCCGCCAAGGCCGTACCGGCGGAGTACCGGAGGTGACCGCCGTGACCACGACGACGACAGCCGTGGCGGCGCGGGCCGCCGAGGAACTCTCCCCGGTCCGTCGGCGCCGCCGGCTCTCCCCCGGCCGTCGACTGCCCGCTGCTCGGCTCGTCGGCCCGCTGCTGCTGCTCGTCCTGTGGGCCGCCGCCTCGGCCGCCGGAACGCTCGACACGGGTGCCGTGCCGGCGCCCTGGACGGTCCTGCGGACCGCCGGCCACCTGTGGACCGACGGCACCCTGCCCACCGATGTGCTGACCTCCCTGGAGCGGGCCGGCTACGGTTTCGCGATCGGCCTGACCGCCGGGGTGCTGCTGGCCCTCGCCGCCGGCCTCAGCCGGACCGGGGAAGCGCTGATCGACGGGACGGTGCAGCTCAACCGGGCGATCCCGACCCTCGGCCTGATCCCGCTGTTCATCCTCTGGCTGGGCATCGGGGAGACCTTCAAGATCGCCATCATCGCGATCGTCGTCTACGTCCCGATCTATCTGAACACGCACGCCGCACTGTCCGGCATCGACAGCCGCTTCGTCGAACTCGCCGAGGTGCAGGGCCTGTCGAGGTTCACCTTCATCCGTCAGGTCGTGATCCCCGGCGCGCTGCCCGGCTTCTTCGTGGGACTCCGGCTCGGCGTGACCGGCTCCTGGCTGGGCCTGGTGGTCCTGGAGCAGATCAACGCCACCAACGGCCTCGGCTACCTGATGTTCCAGGCGCAGAACTACGGCCAGACCGACGTCATCCTGGTCGGCCTGCTGATCTACGGCGTCTTCGGCCTGGTCTCCGACAGCCTGGTCCGCCTCGTCGAACGGAGGGTGGTGTCATGGCGCCGCACACTGAGCAACTGACCCGGCCCGCCGTCCGGATCGAGGGCCTGACCCGGTCGTTCGAGGACCGTACGGTCCTCGACGGCATCGATCTCGACCTGCCCGCCGGGCAGTTCACGGCCCTGCTCGGCCACAGCGGCTCGGGCAAGTCCACCCTGCTGCGGGCGGTCGCGGGCCTGGACCACGGGGTGGCCGGGAGCGGGCGGATCACCGCGCCGGAGCGGGTGTCGGTGGTGTTCCAGGACTCCCGGCTGCTGCCCTGGCGCCGGGTGCTGGACAACGTCCTGCTCGGCCTGGACGGCAGGGACGTCGCCGAGCGCGGCCGGGCCGCACTGGCGGAGGTCGGCCTGGGCGGCCGGGAGCGGGCCTGGCCGGGCGAGCTGTCCGGCGGCGAGGCGCAGCGGGCGGCGCTGGCCCGCTCCCTGGTGCGCGAGCCGGAACTGCTGCTGGCCGACGAGCCGTTCGGGGCGCTGGACGCGCTGACCCGGATCCGGATGCACCACCTGCTGCGGGAGCTGTGGAAACGGCACCGGCCGTCCGTGCTGCTGGTCACCCACGACGTGGACGAGGCGATCGTGCTCGCCGACCGGGTCCTCGTCCTGGACCAGGGCCGGATCGGCCTCGACCTGACCATCGACCACCCCCACCCGCGCTCCTACCGCGAGCCGGTGCTGGGCGCCTACCGCGAGCGGCTGCTGGCCGCGCTCGGTGTCACGGAGGACCACGCATGACCAGGCAGCTCCATCTGAACGCGTTCCTGATGAACACCGGGCACCACGAGGCGTCCTGGCGGCTCCCGGAGAGCGACCCGTACGCCCACGTGGAGCTGGGTCACTACGTCCGGCTCGCGCGGATCGCCGAGCGCGGCACCTTCGACTCGCTCTTCCTCGCCGACGGCCCCCAGCTGTGGAACAACCTCGCGCAGCGGCCGGCCGGCGCCCTGGAACCGCTCACCCTGCTGACCGCGCTGGCGACGGCCACGGAGCACATCGGCCTGATCGCCACCGCGTCCACCTCCTACAACATCATGCCCGCCGTGCTCCCCTCCGGTCTGGAGGCCTTCGTCGGGCACGTCGTACCGATCCTGCGCGCCCGCGGCCTGCTGCGGGCCGAGTACGGGGCTCGCCGCACCCTGCGGGAGCGCTACGGCCTGCCCCGCCCCGCCAACCAGTACACCGCCCCCGCCGCCGCCCTCGTCTGAAAGGAACCGCCATGCCCATCGAGATCACCAAGGTCACCGCAAGGATCGGCGCCAAGGTCTCCGGCGTCGACGTCTCCCGGCCGCTCGCCCCGGAACAGGTCGCCGAGATCCGCGAGGCCCTCAACGTCCACAAGGCGCTCGTCTTCGACGGCGTGCGGCTGGACGACGCCGGCCAGCAGGCCTTCGCCCGCCACCTCGGCGACCTGACCACCGCGCACCCGACCGTCGGCGCCGTCGAGGGCGCCCCGAACGTGCTGCCCGTGGACAGCGAGCGGGGCCGCGCCAACCACTGGCACACCGACGTCACCTTCGTCCTGAACCCGCCGCAGGCCAGCACCCTGCGCTCGATCACCGTCCCGCCGTACGGCGGCGAGACCCTGATCGCCAACGCGGCGGCCGCCTACCGCGATCTGCCCGAGCCGCTGCGCCGCTTCGCCGACACCCTGTGGGCCGAGCACACCAACGACTACGACTACGCGGTGCCGGAGGAGGACATCGACGAGGAGCGGGCCGCCCAGCGCGCCGAGTTCACCTCCGTCAAGTACCGCACCGCCCACCCGGTGGTCCGCGTCCACCCGCTGACCGGGGAGCCCGGTCTCTTCATCGGCGGGTTCGCGCAGCGGATCGTGGGCCTGTCGGCCGGCGAGTCCCGCAAGATCCTCGACCTGTTCCAGGTGTACGTCACCCGGCCGGAGAACGTGCTGCGCTGGCGCTGGTCCGAGAACCAGCTGGTCCTCTTCGACAACCGGATCACCCAGCACTACGCCATCGACAACTACGACGGGCGCCCGCGCCGGCTGCACCGGGTGACCGTGGCCGGTGACCTCCCGGTCGGTGTCGAGGGCAAGGAGAGCTACTCGATCGAGGGCGACGCCTCGCACTACACCCCGCTGGCCGCGTAGCCGACGGTTCACCCACCGTGCGTCGGGTGTCCGCATAGTGGGCGGCCCGTCCGCGTGAGCGGACGGGCCGCCCAGACTGGCGGAGTTTTCACCCGCCTGTCGCACCGGGAGAACCGCCCCCCATGCCCAGCACCACCACCAAGACGCCCCCGAGGGAACAGGGCGCCTCCCTCTCCCACGGCCTCAAGCAGCGCCATCTGTCGATGATCGCCCTCGGCGGGGTGATCGGTGCCGGCCTCTTCGTCGGCTCCGGGGCGGGCATCGCCGCCGCCGGTCCGTCCATCGTGATCGCCTACACCGTCTCCGGTCTGCTCGTCATGCTGGTGATGCGGATGCTCGGCGAGATGTCGGCCGCCTACCCGTCGTCGGGCTCCTTCTCGGCGCACGCGGAGCGGGCGATCGGTCCCTGGGCGGGCTTCGCCGCCGGTTGGTCCTTCTGGGTCCTGCTCTGCACGGCCGTCGGCCTGGAGGGCATCGGTGCCGCGGGCATCGTCCAGAGCTGGCTGCCCGGCACCCCGCAGTGGATGTGGGTCGCCCTGTTCATGGTGGTGTTCTGCGGGGCGAACCTGACGGCGGTGAAGAACTTCGGCGAGTTCGAGTTCTGGTTCGCCGCGCTCAAGGTCGGCGCCATCAGCCTCTTCCTCGTGCTCGGCGTGCTCGCCATCACGGGTGTGCTGCCCGGAACGGACTCCCCGGGCGCCTCGAACCTGACCGACTTCCTGCCGCACGGCAGCGAGGGCCTGCTGGTCGGCCTGCTCGCCTCGGTCTTCGCCTACGGCGGCCTGGAGACGGTCACCATCGCGGCGGCCGAGTCGGAGAACCCGGTGCGCGGTGTCGTCTCCGCCGTCCGCACGGCGATGTGGCGCATCGCCCTGTTCTACATCGGCTCGATGGCGGTCGCCGTCACCCTCGTGCCGTGGGACTCGAAGGAGGTCGTGGAGAAGGGCCCGTACGTCGCCACGCTCGACCATCTGGGCATCCCCGGTGCGGGCCAGGTGATGAACGTGGTCGTCCTGGTCGCCCTGCTGTCCGCGATGAACGCCAACATCTACGGCTCCTCGCGCATCGCCTACTCGCTCGTCGAGCGCGGCCAGGGCCCGAAGTCGCTGGCCAGGCTGTCCGGCGGGGTGCCCCGGATCGCGGTCCTCACCTCCTGCGTCCTGGGCTTCGTCTGCGTGCTGCTCAACTACTGGCGCCCGGACGACATCTTCCGCTGGCTGCTGAACATGATCGGCGCGGTCATCCTGGTCGTCTGGATCTTCATCGCCGTCTCGCAGCTGCTGCTGCGCCGCCGGATCGAGCGGGAGGCCCCCGAGAAGCTGGCGGTCCGCATGTGGGCCTTCCCCTGGCTGACCTGGGTCGCGCTGGCCGCCATGGCGGTGATCTTCGTCCTCATGGCCCGCGAGCCGGACACCCGTCTCCAGCTGTACTCGACGGGCGGCATGACGCTGGCCCTCGCGGCCGTCGGCTACGGTCGGCAGCGGGCGCGCGCCAGGCGCTGAGCCCCGAATAAGCGGAAGGGCCCCCATGTACGGCACATGGGGGCCCTTCCGTTTCCGGCGACTCTAGGTGTACTCGGCCAAGAGGTTGGTGACTCGCGTCGGTAGTTGATCAAGAGGAGACCTCCGGGCGTAGTGGAGATGCCTGTCTTCACGACAA
>NZ_JBEOTD010000081.1:5332-9305 GCF_040426375.1 Streptomyces sp. NPDC096012 | reverse complement strand
CACCCCCCAGGTCATCCCATCGACAGGGGGCAACAGTCATGCCGGGCCCGGAGGCCAGCGGCCCTCTTGCAGGACCACGAAGAAGATAACGGGGGAGGACCACCGGGCGCCCAACCGCGGAAGAGGAGACACACCGGCGCCGGGGTCCCGCGCGAGGGGGGCACACCGGGCGCCGGCCCTCCCCGCCCCCCTCCCCGCGCCCTCCCCGCAAGGCAGTGCGCGGGGGACGGCGCGAGCGGGCGCTCAGCGGCCCGCGGTCCCCCGCGCACTCACCGGTCAGGAACCGACGGAGACGACGGTTCCGGCGCCGACGGTCCTGCCACCCTCACGTATGGCGAACCCGAGTCCGGGCTCCAGCGGCACCTCCCGCCCGAGTTCGACGGTCATCTCGACCGTCTCGCCGGGCCGGGCCACCGCCGTCTCCCCGAGGTCGACGTCCCCGACCACGTCCGCCGTCCGGATGTAGAACTGCGGCCGGTACCCGCTGGCGACCGGTGTCGTACGGCCCCCTTCGCGCCCCGCCAGCAGATAGACCCTGGCCACGAACCGCCGGGCGGGCACCACGCTCCCGGGCGCCGCCACGACGTGCCCGCGCCGCACCGCGTCCCGTGGCACGCCCCGCAGCAGTACGGCCACGTTGTCCCCGGCCTGTGCCTCCTCCATCGGCTTGCCGAAGGTCTCCAGACCGGTGACGACGGTCTCCACATCGGCGCCGAGCACCGACACCCGGTCGCCCAGGCGCAGCGTGCCCCGCTCCACGGCGCCCGTGACGACCGTGCCCCGGCCGGTGATGGTGAGCACGTTCTCCACCGGAAGCAGGAAGGGTGCGTCCAGATACCGCTCCGGCATCGGCACGTACGTGTCCACGGCGTCCAGCAGCGCCTCGACGGACGCCGTCCAGCGCGGGTCGCCTTCCAGCGCCTTCAGCCCGGAGACGCGGACCACGGGCACGGAGTCGCCCGGGTAGCCCTGCGCGGTGAGCAGGTCGCGGACCTCCAGCTCGACCAGGTCGATCAGTTCCTCGTCCTCCGCGCCGTCGGCCTTGTTCAGCGCGACGACGATGTGGTCGACGCCCACCTGCCGGGCGAGCAGGACGTGCTCGGCGGTCTGCGGCATGATCCCGTCGAGCGCGGAGACGACCAGGACGGCCCCGTCGAGCTGCGCCGCTCCGGTGACCATGTTCTTGACGTAGTCGGCGTGCCCGGGCATGTCGACGTGGGCGTAGTGCCGCGTGTCGGTCTCGTACTCGACGTGCGCGATGTTGATGGTGATGCCGCGGGCGGCCTCCTCCGGGGCGCGGTCGATCCGGTCGAAGGGGACGAACGTACCGGTGCCGCGCTCGGCGAGCACCTTGGTGATGGCGGCGGTCAGGGTCGTCTTGCCGTGGTCGACATGACCCATGGTGCCGATGTTCAGGTGCGGCTTGGTGCGCACGTAGGCCGTTTTGGACATGGCTGTACCTCGGAGCCTCTCCGGTCGTACGGGACTGCGGGACCCCGGGAGCCGCCGACCCTCCCCCTGCGGGGTCCGCCGGACGATCCGGAGAGGGTCAGCTTCGGGCGCCGTCGACAGCGGCCAGGAGAAGCGGAACGGCAGCCTTCGGCGCATCCGCGACGGCGGATGCTGCGAGCAGGAAGGCGTACCGGAACATGGCGTCGATCATCGCCGACGGTTCGTCCGGCGTCGAATGGTTTTCGGCGACGGCCCGCGACTCCGTGACGGCCACGGGAATGGGGTCGGTTCAGGGGCCGATGTTCTTCAGCGCCTCACGGACGGTCAGCGGGGCGAACCGGCCCCGTTCCCGCGCCAGGAAGTCCCGTACGGCCTCGGGGTCGGTCTTGGCGTACGCGCGCAAGGCCCAGCCGATCGCCTTGCGGATGAAGAACCCGGGATGCCCGGACTGGAGGAGACAGTAGGCGAACAGTCGGCCGGTGTCCGTGCGTTCCTTGTAGGCGAGCTGGTGGAGCAGGGCCGTGCGCGCCACCCACAGGTCGCCGTCGGTGATCCAGGAGTCCATGTCGGTGACGAGCTTCGGGTCGGCGGCGACCAGGGTGCCGACGACGTGCACGGCGAGCAGGTCGACGGTGTCCCACCAGGAGACGGTGGTGACGAGATGCCGGACCACCGGGAGGAGGCCCGAGGAGCAGCGGCCCGCGTGCCGGCGCAGATAGTCGACGGCGAAGTAGTGGTACTCGCGCTCGGGCAGCTCCCAGCAGCGCAGGGCGATCGCGGCGCAGTCGGTCTCGCCGGGGCGCGCCGTGCCGGCCAGCACGGTGCGCGACAGGGCACGCCGGGCCTGCGTGGGAATGCCGAGGAAAGGGGCGATGTCCTTCATGTAGGCGCCCATTGCGGCGGCCCGCTCGGGGTCGGCGGCGGCCCCGTACCGGGCCGTCAGCCGTTCCAGCACGAGGTCGGCGAGGGCGCTGCGCGGCGCTTCCGGCGGAGCCGCACCGGTGACGGTCATGCGGAGAACCCTACTGCCGGTGGGTCTTTCGACCTGGGTTGCGCCCCCGTCCGTACGGGCGTTCCCTGGAGGTACCGGCGGTGAAGCGGGCGCACGGGCCACGGCCCGGTGCGGAGCCCGCGCCCCCACGAGTGTCTCCTCGGCGGCCCGCGCTCCACGAGTCTCCTCTCGGCAACGGCCCTCTTCCCCGCCGTCGTCCAGTGCTCGACGGGGAGGTGACAGAGGTGAAAGCCGTCGTCTACGAGAAGCCCTTCCGTGTGGCCGTGAAGGATGTCGACGATCCGCGGATCGAGCATCCCAACGATGTGCTAGTACGGGTCACGTCGACCGCCATCTGCGGCTCGGACCTGCACATGTACGAGGGCCGCACGGCGGCCGAGCCGGGCATCGTCTTCGGGCACGAGAACCTCGGCATCATCGAGGAGGTCGGCAGTGGCGTGGTCTCCCTGTCCGTGGGCGACCGCGTCGTGATGCCCTTCAATGTGGCGTGCGGATTCTGCAAGAACTGCCTTGCCGGGAAGACCGGTTTCTGTCTGACGGTCAACCCCGGCTTCGCCGGCGGAGCCTACGGCTATGTGGCGATGGGTCCGTACGAGGGCGGCCAGGCCGAACTGCTGCGGGTGCCGTTCGCCGACTTCAACTGCCTGAAGCTGCCTCCGGGCGACGAGTTCGAGGCTGATTTCGTGCTGCTCGCCGACATCTTCCCCACCGGCTACCACGGCTGCGAACTCGCCCAGGTGTCCACCGGTGACAGCGTGGCCGTCTACGGTGCCGGACCGGTGGGGCTGATGGCCGCCTACTCGGCGTTGCTGCGCGGTGCGGCGAAGGTCTTCTCCGTCGACCGGGTGCCCGAGCGGCTCGCCAAGGCGGAGGAGATCGGGGCCATCCCCATCGACTTCACCAAGGGCGACCCGGCCGAACAGATCAAGGAACAGACCGGAGGTGAGGGAACCGACAAGGGCGTCGACGCCGTCGGCTACCAGGCACAGGCCCACGACGCCAGCCACGAGGAACCCGCCATCGTTCTCAACGCCCTCGTCGAGACGGTGCGTGCGACCGGGTTGCTCGGCGTACCGGGTCTGTACGTGCCGTCGGACCCGGGTGCCCCCGACGAACACGCGAAGCGGGGCCAGCTGCTGGTCTCCATCGGCAGGATGTTCGAGAAGGGCCAGCAGATGGGCACCGGCCAGTGCAACGTCAAGCAGTACAATCGCCAGTTGCGCGACATGATCATCGCCGGGCGGGCCAAGCCCAGCTTCGTGGTCTCCCACGAGCTGCCGCTGGAAGAGGCGCCGCAGGCGTACGAGAAGTTCGACAAGCGGATCGAGGGCTACACCAAGGTGGTACTGCATCCCGATCACGCTCTCGCCGCGTGAGCCGCACCGTGTGCGACGCACCGTGTGACACGTCTCTGTGAGACAGCCGCACGACACTGGGGTGGGGGGGGGGGGCGGGGGGCGCGCGGGGGGCCGCGCGGCCGCGCCCGCCCCCGCCGCCACCCGCGCGCCC
>NZ_JBEOTD010000081.1:0-5322 GCF_040426375.1 Streptomyces sp. NPDC096012 | reverse complement strand
GGGGCGCGGCCCCCCCGGACCCCCCGAACTCCCGGCCCCCCGAGCTCCCGGCCCCCTGAGCTCCCGGCCCCCCGAGCTCCCGGCCCCCCGAGCTCCCGGCCCCCCGAACTCCGGGCCCCTCGGCCCCCCGACCGTCCCCGTCCAGCGGACTCCGGACCCGAGTCCCGCCCACCGGACCCCCCGGGCGCCGGCCCCCGGCCCCGTGCCCCCGGCCCCCCTCTTGTGACGGTCGTGGAACACAGTTGACGGCGATCACACACGTTCGTCGGTTAGTGTCACCGGATGCTCGATGCCAACCGCTCTGGCACCGCCACGGCCTCTCCGCCAACCGCCCCCGACTTCGCCGGCCCCGTCGCCCCGCTGCGGCGCGGCGGCGTCACCGCCCGCTGCGTGAGAGTGCTGCTGTCCCCGTACGCCCGGCTGTCGCTGCTGCTGGCGCTGCTCGGGGGCGCTGCCGCCTGCGTGCTGCTGTTCGAGCCGCAGCAGTTGCTGACCCACGGGTGGACGGCCCAGCTCGGCGGCGCCGCGGCGGCCCTCGTCTTCGCGGTGGCGTACGGGCTGTGCACCATGGCGTTCGTACCGCGCCCCCTGCTGAACCTGGCGGCGGGTGCGCTGTTCGGCTCGCAGCTGGGGCTGGCGACGGCACTGGCGGGCACGGTGCTCGGGGCGGGGCTGGCCTTCGGCCTGGGCCGCCTCCTCGGCCAGGAGGCGCTGCGCCCGCTGCTGCGGGGCCGCTGGCTCAGGGCCGCCGACGGGCAGCTCAGCAGGCACGGGTTCCGCTCGATGATGGTGGCCCGGCTCTTCCCCGGGGTGCCGTTCTGGGCGGCGAACTACTGTGCCGCCGTCTCCCGTATGGGCTGGCTGCCCTTCCTGCTGGCCACGGCTCTCGGCTCGATCCCGAACACGGCCGCCTACGCGGTCGCCGGCGCCCGGGCCTCCTCGCCGACCTCCCCCGCCTTCCTGATCGCGATGGCGTGCATCGCCGTGCCGGCACTCGTGGGCACGGTGGTGGCCTGGCGCAAACGCCACTGCCTGCGGGGCCGCTGAGCCCGTGCCCCGGGGCCTGCACGGCGTTTCCGTCTGCCGCGCTCCGGGCGACGACGCGAATCGTCGGACGGGCCCCAGGCGCGGTCACAGCCCTTCGAGGATCATCGCGTTGGCGAGACCACCCGCCTCGCACATGGTCTGCAGGGCGTAGCGGGCGCCGCGCTCGCGCATCGCGTGGACCAGGGTGGTGGTCAGCCGGGTGCCGCTGGCGCCGAGCGGGTGGCCGAGGGCGATGGCGCCTCCGTGCACGTTGACCCTGGCGAGATCGGCGCCGGTCTCCTGCTGCCAGGCGAGCACCACGGCGGCGAACGCCTCGTTGATCTCGACCAGGTCGATGTCGTCCAGGGTCAGTCCCGCCCGGCGCAGCACCTTCTCCGTGGCGGGTATGACGCCCGTGAGCATCAGCAGCGGGTCGGAGCCCGTCACGGCGAAGCTGCGCAGACGGGCCAGCGGGCGCAGGCCGAGGCGGGCCGCCGTCTCGCCGGAGGTGATCAGGACGGCGGAGGCGCCGTCGTTGACGGGGCTCGCGTTGCCCGCCGTGACGTTCCACTCGATCTGCGGGAAGCGCTCGGCGAACCCGGGGTCGTGGTAGGCGGGCTTGAGGCCGGCCAGGATCTCCGGGGTGCTGCCGGGCCGTACGGACTCGTCGCGGGCGACGCCGTCCAGCGGGGCGACCTCCGCGTCGAACAGGCCCGCCTCCCAGGCGGCGGCGGCCCGGTGGTGCGAGGAGACCGCGAACTCGTCCATCCGGGCGCGCGTAAGGGACCACTTGGCGGCGATCAGTTCGGCGCTGATGCCCTGCGGGACCAGGCCCTCCGGGTAGCGCTCGGCGACACCGGGCCCGAACGGGTCCGTGCTCGCGGGCACGTTGGACCACATCGGCACCCGGCTCATGGACTCGACACCGCAGGCGACGACCAGGTCGTAGGCGCCCGAGATGACCCCCTGCGCGGCGAAGTGCACGGCCTGCTGGGACGAGCCGCACTGGCGGTCGACGGTGGTCGCCGGGACGGTCTCGGGGAGGCCGGCGGCGAGGACGGCGTACCGCGTGGTGTTCATGGCCTGCTCGCCGACCTGGTCGACCGTGCCGCCGATGACGTCGTCGATCAGCACGGGGTCGACGCCGGAGCGCTCGACCAGGGTGCGCAGGGTGTGCGCGAGGAGCTGGACGGGGTGGACGTGGGCGAGGGAGCCGTTCGGCCTGCCCTTGCCGATGGGGGTGCGTACGGCTTCGACGATGACTGCGTCGCGCATGGTGCGGGCCTCCTTGGCCGTCCGGCCGCCCGGCCCGGGAACGGCACGGCGCATGCGCGACCGAGCGGGAGTTGCCGGGCGGAGCCGCTAGGGGAGCTACCGGTGTGGGAGCTACCAGTGCTGGAACCACCGGTGAGTAGGAATTCCAAACTCACCATAGCGCGGTGAGTTGGAAAAACAAACCCTCCTCTAGACTGGCCGCATGGCCGCCACGAAGGACCCGCGCCCCTGCTCGATCGCCGACGCCCTCGCGGTGGTCGGCGAGAAGTACTCCCTGCTCGTCCTGCGGGAGGTCTGCCTGGGCAACGGCCGCTTCGACCAGCTCGTGCGCAACACCGGCGCCCCGCGCGACATCCTGGCCACCCGGCTGCGCCGGCTCGTGGACGCCGGGATCCTGGTCAAGCGGGTCTACAGCGAGCGCCCGCAGCGCTTCGAGTACCGGCCCACACAGGCGGGCCTGGAGCTGGAGCCGGTCCTGATGACCCTCAAGGAGTGGGGCGACCGTCACGTCCGCAAGGGCGCCGACCTGCCCATGGCCGTCGAGCACTCCTGCGGCAACGAGCTGGTGCCGGTGGTCACCTGCCGCGCCTGCGGCGACCCCGTGCGCCACGAGGACCTGACGGCCCATCCGCAGGCCCCCGGCTGGACGGTCACGGGGCCGGCCGCGGCCTGACGAACGCCGTACCGCCCTGCCCGTGGAGCGCCCAACCCCCGTGTCCGCGCTGCCACTCCGGGCCGCTACCCTGCCTCCGTCACATGATCATCACTTCTCCCCTCAGCACTTGGACGCCCTACCTCCATGTCTTGGTTTGAATCCCTCGTCCTCGGACTCGTCCAGGGGCTGACCGAGTTCCTGCCCGTGTCCTCCAGCGCGCATCTGCGCCTGACCGCGGCGTTCTCGGGCTGGAAGGACCCCGGGGCCGCCTTCACGGCGATCACGCAGATCGGCACGGAGGCCGCGGTCCTGATCTACTTCCGCAAGGACATCGGCCGGATCATCTCCGCCTGGTCCCGCTCGCTCTTCGACAGGACGATGCGGCGGAACCACGACGCCCAGATGGGCTGGCTGGTGATCGTGGGATCGATCCCGATCGGGGTGCTGGGCGTGACGCTCAAGGACCAGATCGAGGGCCCGTTCCGCGATCTGCGGGTCACCGCCACCATGCTCATCGTCGTCGGCGTGGTCATCGGCATCGCCGACCGGCTGGCGGCGCGGGACGAGACCGGCGGCCGGCACCGGGCGCCCAAGCAGCGCAAGACGCTGGAGAGCCTCGGCGTCAAGGACGGGCTGATCTTCGGCCTGTGCCAGGCCTGCGCCCTCGTCCCCGGGGTCTCGCGCTCCGGAGCGACCATCAGCGGCGGCCTGTTCATGGGCTACAGGCGTGAGGCCGCGGCCCGTTACTCCTTCCTGCTGGCAGTCCCCGCCGTGCTCGCCTCGGGTGCCTTCGAGGTGAAGGACTCGGTGAGCCAGGGTCATGTGGGCTGGGGCCCGACCCTGTTCGCGACGGCGATCGCGTTCGCCTCGGGATACGCGGTCATCGCCTGGTTCATGAAGTGGATCTCCAACAAGAGCTTCATGCCGTTCGTCTGGTACCGGATCGCCCTCGGCATCGTCATCATCGCCCTGGTCAGCGCCGGCGTGCTGAGCCCGCATGCGGCGGAGTCGGCGGGCTGACCGCAGCCGCGGGACGGTGCCGGCGACCGACGGGCCGCCCCCGGACCTCGCCGGACGCCGACACCCGGAGCGGCCAACTCCCCGTCCGGCGCGTCGCCGCCCGCCCCGGTTTCGGACATCTCCCGCCCGCCCGGCGTCCCGGCGCCGGGCCGGGTCCCCGCCGGCCGGCCCGGCGAGCCCTCCGCAGCCGCCGCGGCCTGCGGTTCCCGTGCCTTCACCGGTGGCGTAGGCGGCTGTCCGGGCCGGTACTCCGGTGCCACGACCGCCTTCTTCCGCCTTCCTCCACACGGCGGTGGGCACGGCGAGCGCGTTCCGGACCTGGAGGGACCGAGGCGACCGCCCTGGACCGGACCGGGTCCGGCGGTGACCGACCCCCTACCTTCTTGTAGCGACGCGGTAGCGCAGTGTCAGTGCTTACCCCTAGGCTGGTCCGCATGTCCCCCGATTTCATGCCCCCTGGCTCCGTGCGCTCTGCCGCCGAGGTGAACGAGCAGATCCGGGCGCTGTGGATGCGCGCGGCCGGCACCCTGTCGGCACAGGAACGCGCGGAGTACGAACTGCTGGTGGTCGAGTGGGCCGAGGCGATCCGCGGAGCGGTCATCGAGGCGGCCTGAGACCGACGGCACCCCCGGGGGCGGCCGGGACCCGATGCCGGACGCACCGCCCCCTTTCCGCATCCGGACACGCGACCTGTCTCCCGATGTCGGGCGCGCCTCTTGGCTCAGGGCCCCGCATGCCCAACACTGTGCCGATGACGCAGCGTGCGGAGCTAGCGACCGTGTTGGACCGGCTGGCCGTGGACGAACTGATCACCGAGTACGCCGCGGCGGTGGACGACGGTGACTGGACGGCGTACCAGGCGCTGTTCACGGCGGACGGGCGGGCCGACTACCGTTCGGCCGGCGGCATCGAGGGCGATGCGGGTCAGATCGCCGGATGGCTCGCCGAGAACCTGTCCCTGTTCGCCATGCGACAGCATCTGATCGTCAACCGCCGCCTGCGGTTCGGCTTCCTGGACCACGACACCGGTGACACGGCCCGGGTTCGGGCCGACTACGTGAATCCGATGCGGTTCACGGGCGACGGCGGCGCGACCGCCCCGGACCTGGTGTGCGGTGGCCGCTACGACTTCGGGCTGCTGCGCACGCGGGACGGCTGGCGGCTGCGCGAGGTCGTCGTCCACGAGAAGTGGCGCCGGCTGCCCGACCGCGACCCGGCCGCCGTGACGGGATGAGAGCGGGGCGCCGCCGGGATCCCCGGCGGCACGGGCCACCTCGCGCCGCACGGCGCACGGCGGGCGGGCGGCCGGGCGGCGGGCGGCGGCGGGGGGCGGGGGCCGCCGGCGG
>NZ_JBEOTD010000080.1:0-11270 GCF_040426375.1 Streptomyces sp. NPDC096012 | reverse complement strand
GCACAACGCTTACGCAACACCACCGGCTTGGGCCGCACAATGCTTAACACACACGACCGGCTTGTGCCGGACAAAGCGAAGAGGGGGGCGGCACGCACGCGTGCCGCCCCCCTCTCACGTACCGTTCACTCCGCGCAGAGCCCCCCGCTCACTCCGCCTCGAGCCCCCCGTTGTGCGCCGTCGGCCGCAGATCGAACTCGCCGTCCCGCGCACCCAGCACGAACGCCCGCCACTCCGCCTCGGTGTAGCGCAGCACGGTGTCCGGGTCCAGCGAGGAGCGCATGGCGACCGCCCCGCCGGGCAGGTTCGCGATCTCGACGCGTTCCTCGTGCTCCTCCGTGCCCGGCGCGCACTGCCACCGCACGCCCGAGATGTCGAGCGCGTACAGCTCGTCCCGCTCCCGTTCCTTGCGAGCCTTGATCTCCGCTTCCGTTTCCGCCATCGCGCAGCGACCCCTTCCGGACGTAACGTACGGTCCCGGCGCTCACCCTAGTGGCCGCCCGCGCCCCCTCCGGGAGGTTCGCCGAGCGGGGCGAAGAGGCCCGCGACCACCTGGTACCCTGAGTGACGGCCGTTCGTGTACGCACCTCTGGAACCGCAGGTTCTGGAGGCAGCGCCCAGCGGATCCCCGCCTCCCGAGTAACGGAAGCTTCCCCGAGATGAAGACCGGGGGCGCTCGGAGGCATTCACAGACCATGAGGAGTACGCGTGTCGCTCGACGCCGTTACGAAGAAGCAGATCATCGGCGAGTTCGGTACCAAGGAGGGTGACACCGGCTCCCCCGAGGTCCAGGTCGCTCTGCTCTCCCGTCGGATCTCCGACCTGACGGAGCACCTCAAGACCCACAAGCACGACCACCACTCCCGCCGTGGCCTGCTGATCCTGGTCGGTCAGCGCCGTCGCCTGCTGCAGTACCTGGCGAAGAAGGACATCCAGCGCTTCCGTGCGCTGGTGGACCGCCTCGGCATCCGCCGCGGTGCTGCGGGCGCCAAGTAAGACGCCGTGAAGGGAGCGGTTCCCGAGCCGATCGGGAGCCGCTCCCTTTGCCGTATGTGCGGGAACGTGCGGAGTGTCACACACGCTTTGTAGTGTGGTAGCACAACGCACAACGCAAGACGCACGACACAGAACGAGGAGAAGTGCACCTCGCCGCCGCCGGTCCTCGGTAGTGGCCCCCGGGGGAAAGCGAGCCCGGGTGCTTCGATCGAAGACCGGCCCGCACAGCCCGGCGCGCTTCTCCGCAACCGTCCCCCTGCCACACGGGCAGCCGAGGGACGAAGACGAGGAGAAAACGCTAGTGGAGAACGAGACCCACTACGCCGAGGCCGTCATCGACAACGGCGCCTTCGGCACCCGTACCATCCGCTTCGAGACGGGTCGCCTGGCCAAGCAGGCCGCCGGCTCCGCCGTGGCGTACCTGGACGACGACACCATGGTGCTGTCGGCCACCACCGCCTCCAAGAACCCCAAGGACCAGCTCGACTTCTTCCCCCTCACGGTGGACGTCGAGGAGCGGATGTACGCCGCCGGCAAGATCCCCGGCAGCTTCTTCCGCCGTGAGGGCCGCCCCTCCGAGGACGCGATCCTCACCTGCCGTCTGATCGACCGCCCGCTGCGCCCGTCCTTCAAGAAGGGCCTGCGCAACGAGATCCAGGTCGTCGCCACGATCATGGCGCTCAACCCCGACCACCTGTACGACGTCGTCGCGATCAACGCCGCGTCCGCGTCCACGCAGCTGGCCGGCCTGCCCTTCTCCGGCCCGATCGGCGGCGTCCGCGTCGCGCTGATCCGCGGCCAGTGGGTCGCCTTCCCGACGCACACCGAGCTCGAGGACGCCGTCTTCGACATGGTGGTCGCGGGCCGCGTCCTGGAGGACGGCGACGTCGCGATCATGATGGTCGAGGCCGAGGCCACCGAGAAGACCATCAAGCTGGTCGAGGGTGGTTCCGAGGCGCCGACCGAGGAGGTCGTCGCCGCCGGTCTGGAGGCCGCGAAGCCCTTCATCAAGGTGCTCTGCCGCGCCCAGGCCGACCTCGCCGCCAAGGCCGCCAAGCCGACCGGCGAGTTCCCGATCTTCCTGGACTACCAGGAAGACGTCCTGGAGGCCCTGTCGGCCGCCGTCCGCCCCGAGCTGGCCCAGGCGCTCACCATCCCCGGCAAGCAGGAGCGCGAGGCCGAGCTGGACCGCGTCAAGGCGCTCGCCGCCGAGAAGCTCCTGCCGGAGTTCGAGGGCCGCGAGAAGGAGATCTCCGCCGCGTACCGCGCGCTCACCAAGCAGCTGGTCCGCGAGCGCGTGATCAAGGAGAAGAAGCGCATCGACGGCCGCGGTGTCACCGACATCCGCACCCTGGCCGCCGAGGTCGAGGCCATCCCGCGCGTGCACGGCTCCGCGGTGTTCGAGCGTGGCGAGACCCAGATCCTGGGCGTCACCACCCTCAACATGCTCCGCATGGAGCAGCAGCTGGACACCCTCTCCCCGGTGACCCGCAAGCGCTACATGCACAACTACAACTTCCCGCCGTACTCCACCGGTGAGACCGGCCGCGTCGGCTCCCCCAAGCGCCGCGAGATCGGCCACGGCGCCCTCGCCGAGCGCGCCCTGGTGCCGGTGCTGCCGACGCGCGAGGAGTTCCCCTACGCGATCCGCCAGGTCTCCGAGGCGCTGAGCTCCAACGGCTCGACGTCCATGGGCTCGGTCTGCGCCTCCACCATGTCGCTGCTGAACGCCGGTGTGCCCCTGAAGGCCCCGGTCGCCGGTATCGCCATGGGCCTGATCTCCCAGGAGGTCGAGGGCGAGACGCACTACGTCACCCTCACCGACATCCTCGGTGCGGAGGACGCCTTCGGCGACATGGACTTCAAGGTCGCCGGCACGAAGGACTTCGTGACCGCCCTCCAGCTCGACACCAAGCTGGACGGCATCCCGGCCTCCGTCCTGGCCGCGGCCCTCAAGCAGGCCCGCGACGCCCGCCTGCACATCCTCGACGTGATGATGGAGGCCATCGACCGTCCGGACGAGATGTCCCCGAACGCTCCGCGGATCATCACGGTGAAGATCCCGGTCGACAAGATCGGTGAGGTCATCGGCCCCAAGGGCAAGATGATCAACCAGATCCAGGAGGACACGGGCGCCGAGATCACGATCGAGGACGACGGCACGATCTACATCGGTGCCTCCGACGGCCCGGCCGCCGAGGCCGCCCGTGCCACGATCAACGGCATCGCCAACCCGACGATGCCCGAGGTCGGCGAGCGCTACCTGGGCACGGTCGTCAAGACGACCACCTTCGGTGCGTTCGTCTCCCTGCTGCCCGGCAAGGACGGTCTGCTGCACATCTCGCAGATCCGCAAGCTCGCCGGCGGCAAGCGCGTGGAGAACGTCGAGGACGTCCTCGGTGTGGGCCAGAAGGTCCAGGTCGAGATCGCCGAGATCGACTCCCGCGGCAAGCTCTCCCTGATCCCCGTGATCGAGGGCGAGGAAGGCGACGAGACCCAGAAGGACGACGCCGACCAGTGACGTCCCGTAGCTCCAAGGCGACGGCCCGCACCTCTTCGGAGGCGCGGGCCGTCGCCCGTACCCAAACCCTCATCAAGGGCACAGCCGGCATCGGCACGGTCCGCAAGACCACCCTCCCGGGCGGCCTGCGCATCGTCACCGAGACCCTGCCCTCGGTGCGCTCCGCGACCTTCGGCATCTGGGCGCACGTCGGTTCCCGCGACGAGACCCCCGCGCTGAACGGCGCCACGCACTACCTGGAGCACCTGCTCTTCAAGGGCACCTCCAAGCGCAGCGCGCTGGACATCTCCGCCGCCATCGACGCCGTCGGCGGCGAGATGAACGCGTTCACGGCGAAGGAGTACACGTGCTACTACGCACGCGTGCTCGACACCGACCTGCCGCTCGCCATCGACGTCGTCTGCGACATGCTGACCGGCTCGCTCATCCTCGAGAACGACGTCGACGTCGAGCGCGGCGCCATCCTCGAAGAGATCGCCATGACCGAGGACGACCCCGGCGACTGCGTGCACGACCTGTTCGCGCACACCATGTTCAAGAACAACGCCCTCGGCCGCCCGGTCCTCGGCACCGTGGACACGGTCAACGCCCTCACCGCCGACCGCATCCGCCGCTTCTACAAGAAGCACTACGACCCCACCCACCTCGTGGTCGCCTGCGCCGGCAACATCGACCACAACAAGGTCGTACGACAGGTGCGCGCCGCCTTCGAGAAGGCGGGCGCCCTGAAGAACGCGGACGCGCAGCCCGTCGCCCCGCGCGACGGCCGCCGTACGATCCGCACGGCCGGCCAGGTCGACCTGCTCGCCCGCAAGACCGAGCAGGCGCACGTCGTCCTCGGCATGCCGGGCCTCGCCCGCACCGACGACCGGCGCTGGGCCATGGGCGTGCTCAACACCGCCCTCGGCGGCGGCATGTCCTCCCGGCTCTTCCAGGAGGTCCGGGAGAAGCGCGGCCTCGCCTACAGCGTCTACTCGTACACCTCCGGCTTCGCGGACTGCGGCCTGTTCGGCGTGTACGCCGGCTGCCGGCCGAGCCAGGTGCACGACGTGCTGAGGATCTGCCGGGACGAACTCGACGGCGTCGCGGCCAACGGCCTCACCGACGACGAGATAGGCCGCGCCATCGGCCAGCTCCAGGGCTCCACCGTCCTCGGCCTCGAGGACACCGGCGCGCTGATGAACCGTATCGGCAAGAGCGAACTGTGCTGGGGCGAGCAGATGTCCGTGGACGACATGCTGGCCCGTATCGCGGCGGTCACCCCGGACGAGGTCCGCTCGGTCGCCCGCGAGGTGCTGGGACAGCGCCCGTCGCTCTCGGTCATCGGCCCGCTGAAGGACAAGCACGCCGCGCGGTTGCACGACGCCGTCGCCTGAACCCCTCCGTCGTCGGACTCGGTAAGTCGTAAGGAAGCGAAGATGAGCAAGCTGCGCGTGGCGGTCCTCGGTGCCGGGGGCCGGATCGGCTCCGAGGCGGTCAAGGCGGTCGAGGCCGCCGAGGACCTGGAGCTGGTCGCCGCCCTCGGCCGGGGCGACCGACTGGAGACGCTGGCGGAGACCGGCGCCCAGGTCGCCGTCGAACTGACCACCCCCGCCTCCGTCATGGGCAACCTCGACTTCTGCGTGCGCCACGGCATCCACGCGGTCGTCGGTACGACGGGCTGGACCGAGGAGCGCCTCGCCCAGCTGCGGGGCTGGCTCGACCAGTCCCCGGAGACCGGCGTGCTCATCGCGCCCAACTTCTCCATCGGCGCCGTCCTGACGATGAAGTTCGCCCAGATCGCGGCGCCCTACTTCGAGTCGGTGGAGGTCATCGAGCTGCACCACCCGAACAAGGTGGACGCCCCGAGCGGCACGGCCACCCGCACGGCCCAGCTCGTCGCCGAGGCCCGCCGGGCGGCCGGCAGCCCTCCGGCGCCCGACGCCACGGTCACCGCCCTGGACGGGGCCAGGGGCGCGGACGTCGACGGCGTCCCGGTGCACGCCGTACGGCTGCGCGGCCTCCTGGCCCACCAGGAGGTGCTGCTCGGCGGCGAGGGCGAGACCCTCACCGTCCGGCACGACTCCCTGCACCACAGCAGCTTCATGCCGGGCATCCTGCTCGGCGTCCGCCGCGTGGTGACCACTCCCGGCCTGACCTTCGGGCTGGAGCACTTCCTCGACCTGAGCTGAGCCCACACACGTCATGCGCGCGAAGATCACCTACCTCGTCACGGCCGCCGTCCTGGTCTTCTACTTCGTCCTGGTCGGCAGCCGCGGCGTCATGCTCATCCAGTCCGGCACGCTCCTCACCGTCACCTTCGGTGTCGCGGTGCTGATCCTGCCGGTCATCGGCCTGTGGTTCCTGTGGAAGAACACCCAGTTCGTCCACCGGGCCAACCGGCTCGCCGCCGAACTCGACGCGGAGGGGGGCCTGCCCGTCGACGAGCTGAAGCGCACCGCGAGCGGCCGTATCGACCGTGACTCGGCGGACGAGATCTTCGCCCTGCGCAAGGCCGAGACCGAGGACCGCCCCGACGACTGGCGCTGCTGGTTCCGGCTGGCCGTCGCCTACCACGACGCCCGCGACACCCCGCGCGCCCGCAAGGCCATGCAGCGCGCCATCGCCCTGCACGACGGCAGGACGATCGAGGCCTAGAGGTCCTGTCTGACGATTCGCGTCGTCGCCCGAAGGGCGGCCGCGAATCGTCAGACAGGACCTGGCCCCCGCCCCGGGCGGGGGCGCGCGCCGGATCAGCCGCGCCGGTACTCCGCGGCCCAGGCCTCCACCGTGTCCGCGGCACGGTCGAAGGCCGTCGGACGGCCCACGAAGTCCAGGCCGTGCGTGGTCAGCAGCGGAGCCGTGTCCTCGGGCCGCCGGTCCTCGCGCACGAACACCAGCGCCTGCCCCTGCACCGTCCGCGGCAGCCCCAGCCAGCGCACCGGCTGCTGCACCGTCCGCACCGAGACGACCCGCGCCCACGGCACCGTCCGCGTCGCCAGGAGTCCGGCCTGGCGCAGCCCGTGATCGCTCACCCACACCCCCATGCGCAGCAGCCGCAGCGCGCCGGCGATGAAGGCCAGGCCCAGGACGAGGGCGACCGCCCAGGTCGGGGAGGAGCTGGCGGAGAACACCGGGCCGGTCAGGGCGATGAGGACCGCGGCGAACAGCATGAACGAGGCGAACAGCAGCCCCAGCGCCGCCACGGCCACACGCCACGGCCCGGGACGGTAGGGGCGCCGCCAGAGCTCCCGGTCGTCATGGGGCAGCGCGCTCTCGGATGCCGCTTCGAAGGTGCGGTCGGCCGTCAGAAAGGGCAGGGGCACGGCTGGTCCTCACTCGCTCCTCGCGTGGGCTGTGCCCGGTGAGGCTATCCGGCCCCGTTGACGCCCACCACCCGTGGGCGTCCGGAAGGGTGGGTCAGTGCCCCTGGGACGCCTGGGACTGCTGCACCGGCGAACCCGACGGAGTGGACAGCGCCGGTGTGCCGAGGATCAGCGCGCCGGCCAGCCCGGCGACGATGGTGAGACCCAGCAGCCAGCGCCCGGCCTGCTCACCGAACGAGGCCCGCCGACGGGGCGGGGGAGTGACATTGCTGCGGAACCGGTCTGCCTCGGCCAGGAAGGCGAAGGGCACGGGCTCGCGCCGACGGAACATGGGGAGAGCACCTCTCCTCTCGGGATCGAATGTGTGGTCCTCACCGATACAGACGCTCTGCCGGCACAAAAGGTGCCCATCTTGGAAAAACTCATGCGGCGAGGTCACGGGTCGGACCGGCGGCGGGTGCCCCGATACAGTGGGCGCGAACCCAGGAAGTGATGGAAGGACCCTTGTGACCCGCACCCCGGACGACGAGTTCAAGATCGATCTGCGCGGTGATGTCACCGTCGAACTGGTCAAGCACAGCGCGGCCGACTCCGACGTGCTCTTCGCGGCCCGTGTCTCGACCCTCGGGGAGCAGTCCCTGGAGGAGCTGGACAAGGACCCGGAGCGCTCCAAGGGCCTGATCAACTACCTGATGCGCGACCGGCACGGCAGTCCCTTCGAGCACAACTCGATGACCTTCTTCGTCAGCGCCCCGATCTTCGTCTTCCGCGAGTTCATGCGGCACCGGGTCGGCTGGTCGTACAACGAGGAGTCCGGCCGCTACCGGGAGCTGCAGCCGGTCTTCTACGTCCCGGACGCCTCCCGCAAGCTGGTCCAGCAGGGCCGTCCGGGCAAGTACGTCTTCGTCGAGGGCACCGAGGAGCAGCACGAGCTGCTCGGCGGCGCCATGGAGGACTCCTATCGCCAGGCCTACCGGACGTACCAGGAGCTGCTCGCCCAGGGCATCGCCCGCGAGGTCGCCCGTTCGGTCCTGCCCGTCGGCCTGTACTCCTCGATGTACGCCACCTGCAACGCCCGCTCCCTGATGCACTTCCTCGGCCTGCGCACCCAGCACGAGCTGGCCAAGGTGCCGTCCTTCCCGCAGCGGGAGATCGAGATGGTGGGCGAGAAGATGGAAGCGGAGTGGGCGAAGCTCATGCCGCTGACGTACGCCGCCTTCAATGCCAACGGACGCGTGGCCCCGTAACGAAGCCTTGTTCCCCCGCGCGGAACGGATGTACGGATCAGCCAGGCGAAGTGTCCGTATTGCGGCATTTAGAGAAGTTCATCTAGCCTGATCAAACGGACCCGGCACTGCTTGAACCCCCGAGCAGGCAGTGCCGGGCTCCTTATTTGTCCTGACTTTCCCGGTACCCCAAGGGCAGACCCCGCATTGAGCACCGAGTAGCGTGTTACCCATGGCTCCGACCTCCACTCCGCAGACCCCCTTCGGGCGGGTCCTCACCGCCATGGTCACGCCCTTCGCGGCGGACGGCGCACTCGACCTCGACGGCGCCCAGCGGCTCGCCGCCCACCTGGTGGACGCAGGCAACGACGGCCTGATCATCAACGGCACCACCGGCGAGTCCCCCACCACCAGTGACGCGGAGAAATCGGATCTCGTACGAGCCGTGGTGGAGGCGGTCGGCGACCGCGCCCACGTCGTGGCCGGAGTCGGCACCAACGACACCCGCCACAGCATCGAGCTGGCCCGGGAGGCCGAGCGCGTCGGCGCCCACGGCCTGCTGGTCGTCACGCCGTACTACAACAAGCCCCCGCAGGAGGGCCTGTACCGCCACTTCACCACGGTGGCCGACTCGACCGGCCTGCCGGTCATGCTCTACGACATCCCCGGCCGCAGCGGCGTCCCGATCAACACGGAGACCCTCGTCCGGCTCGCCGAGCACCCCCGCATCGTGGCCAACAAGGACGCCAAGGGCGACCTCGGCCGCGCCGGCTGGGCCATCGCCCAGTCCGGCCTCGCCTGGTACTCCGGCGACGACATGCTGAACCTGCCGCTGCTCTCCGTGGGCGCGGTCGGCTTCGTCTCGGTCGTCGGCCACCTGGTGACCCCCGATCTGCGCGCCCTGGTCGACGCGTACACCTCGGGTGACGTCGTCAAGGCCACCGAGATCCACCAGAAGCTGCTCCCGGTCTACACCGGCATGTTCCGCACCCAGGGCGTCATGACGACGAAGGCGGCGCTCGCCCTGCAGGGCCTGCCCGCAGGACCCCTGAGGGCCCCCATGGTCGAATGCTCGACCGAGGAGATCGCCCAGCTCAAGATCGATCTTGCCGCCGGCGGGGTACAGCTCTGACAACAGACTTGGCACCACCCGAGCTTCACAACTGAACAGACAACCGCATACGCGGGCCACCGGTGTCCGCACTCCACAACGACAACTGCTTCTGCACGAACGTCATGCGCGCCACGTGCCCGACCGGTACGTGGCGTGCGTGGTGAGGAGAGTCTTTTGAGTCATCCGCATCCTGAACTCGGATCGCCCCCGCCGCTCCCCGAGGGCGGCCTGCGCGTCACCCCGCTCGGCGGTCTCGGCGAGATCGGCCGGAACATGACGGTCTTCGAATACGGCGGCCGCCTGCTGATCGTCGACTGCGGAGTGCTCTTCCCGGAGGAGGAGCAGCCCGGAATCGACCTGATCCTGCCGGACTTCTCGTCCATCCGGGACCGCCTCGACGACATCGAGGGCATCGTCCTCACGCACGGCCACGAGGACCACATCGGCGGCGTCCCCTTCCTGCTCCGCGAGAAGCCGGACATCCCGCTGATCGGCTCCAAGCTGACCCTCGCCCTGATCGAGGCCAAGCTCCAGGAGCACCGCATCCGCCCGTACACCCTGGAGGTGGCGGAGGGGCAGCGCGAGCGCGTCGGCCCCTTCGACTGCGAGTTCGTCGCGGTCAACCACTCCATCCCGGACGCCCTCGCGGTCGCGATCCGCACCCCGGCGGGCATGGTCGTCCACACCGGCGACTTCAAGATGGACCAGCTGCCGCTGGACAACCGCCTCACCGACCTGCACGCCTTCGCGCGGCTGAGCGAGGAGGGCATCGACCTGCTCCTCGCCGACTCCACGAACGCCGAGGTCCCCGGCTTCGTCCCACCCGAGCGGGACATCTCCAACGTCCTGCGCACGGTCTTCGCCAACGCCGGCAAGCGGATCATCGTGGCCAGCTTCGCCAGCCACGTCCACCGCATCCAGCAGATCCTGGACGCGGCACACGAGTACGGCCGCCGGGTCGCCTTCGTCGGCCGCTCCATGGTCCGCAACATGGGCATCGCCCGCGACCTCGGATACCTGAGGGTCCCGCCGGGCCTGGTGGTCGACGTCAAGGCGCTGGACGACCTGCCCGACCACCAGGTGGTCCTGGTCTGCACGGGCTCCCAGGGCGAGCCGATGGCGGCCCTGTCCCGCATGGCCAACCGTGACCACCAGATCCGCATCGTCGACGGCGACACGGTCATCCTGGCCTCCTCGCTGATCCCCGGGAACGAGAACGCGGTCTACCGCGTGATCAACGGCCTCACCCGCTGGGGCGCCCACGTCGTCCACAAGGGCAACGCCAAGGTGCACGTCTCCGGGCACGCGTCCGCGGGCGAGCTGCTGTACTTCTACAACATCTGCCGCCCGAAGAACCTGATGCCGGTCCACGGCGAGTGGCGCCACCTGCGTGCCAACGCCGAGCTGGGTGCCCTGACGGGTGTCCCGCACGACCGGATCGTCATCGCCGAGGACGGCGTGGTGGTGGACCTGATCGAGGGCAAGGCCAAGATCTCCGGCAAGGTCCAGGCGGGTTACGTCTACGTCGACGGGCTCTCGGTCGGCGACGTGGGCGAGCCGGCGCTGAAGGACCGCAAGATCCTCGGCGACGAGGGCATCATCTCGGTCTTCGTGGTCGTGGACGCCTCCACCGGCAAGATCACCGCTGGTCCGCACGTCCAGGCCCGCGGCTCCGGCATCGAGGACTCGGCCTTCGCCGCCGTCCTGCCGAAGGTCACGGAGGTCCTGGAGCGGTCCGCTCAGGACGGTGTCGTGGAGCCCCACCAGCTCCAGCAGCTCATCCGCCGCACGCTCGGCAAGTGGGTCTCGGACACGTATCGTCGCAGGCCGATGATCCTGCCGGTGGTCGTGGAGGTCTGACGCCTCGTCGGTGCCCGGCCGGAGCGGGGCGCCCCGATTTGCATCGGGGCGCCCCGCTCCAGTACGTTTACGGCTCTGCCCGACCGGGAACCCCAGCACTTCACGCGCTGGACACTGGTGTCCTGGACCGGGTGGGAAAACCGACTCAGAACCTCTGATAAAGTCGGAACCGCCGGAAAGGGAAACGCGAAAGCGGGAACCTGGAAAGCACCGAGGAAATCGGATCGGAAAGATCTGATAGAGTCGGA
>NZ_JBEOTD010000079.1:0-14349 GCF_040426375.1 Streptomyces sp. NPDC096012 | reverse complement strand
CCCTCCTCGAACCCGGCGGTGATCGCCTTCCTGCGCGAGTACGAGGACGATCTCGTGCTGTGCGTCCACAACTTCTCCCGCTTCGCGCAACCCACGGAGCTGGACCTGAGCCGGTTCGGCGGCCGGCACCCGGTCGAGCTGTTCGGCGGGGTGCGCTTCCCGGCGATCGGCGAACTGCCGTACCTGCTCACCCTCGCGGGCCACGGCTTCTACTGGTTCCGGCTGCGCAGGGACGCGGTCTAGGCGCACCGGGCGGGGCGGTGGGGCGTTTCCACCGCCCCGCCCGGGGCACCCATCAGTAACACCCCGACTACCCGGGGAAAGGACGTGTCGCCCATGGCGGATACGGTCATCCCTTCCGGCACCACCAGCCCCACGAGTCACCTTCTCGCCTCGCTCGACCCGCTGCTGCGGACCTGGCTGCCACGGCAACGCTGGTTCGCGGGCAAGGGACGGCAGATCACCGGCTTCAGCTGCGTGGCCGCCACCGAACTCCTGCCGCCGGACGGCCGGCTGGGCCTGTACCACCTGCTGCTGCGCGTCCACCAGCCGGCGGCGCCCGGGGCTCCCCCGCAGCCCGGCGACTGCTACCAGCTCCTCATAGGCGTGCGCGAGGCGCTGCCGCCCCGGCTGGCGCCCGCGCTGATCGGACACGTCGAGGACGGGCCGCTCACCGGACGCACGGTGTACGACGCCCTGTACGACCCGCGGCCCGCCGAGGTGCTGCTGGAGGCCCTGCGCGGCCGGGCCCGCGTCGGCGGGCTGCGTTTCGAGCGGGACACGGGCCAGGACATCCGCGAGGGCCTGGTGGCCCGGCTGATGACCGCCGAGCAGTCCAACTCCTCCGTGGTCTATGGAGATACGTTCATTCTGAAGGTGCTGCGCCGGGTCGTCCCCGGCGTCAACCCCGATCTGGAGCTGCCGCTCGCGCTGGCCCGTGCGGGCTGTGCCCGGGTGCCCGCGCCGACGGCCTGGCTCCATGCCGAGGCGGCCGGCGAGCCCGAGGGGCCGTACGTCCTGGCCGTGCTCCAGCCCTACGTCAGCGGTGCCACCGACGGCTGGGAGCTGGCGCTGCGCGAGCTGGCCAAGGGGGAGGACTTCGTCGCCGAGGCGCGGGCGCTGGGCCGGGCCACGGCGGAGGTGCACACCGCGCTCGCCAGGGCCCTGCCGACGGTCACCCTCGGCCACGCCCAGCTGGAGCGGCTGGTCGACGGCATGACCGAGCGGCTGGACGCGGCCGTGCAGGCGGTGCCGGCGCTGCGGCCGTACGCGCCGGGACTGAGGTCCGCCTATGAGGCGCTGGCCGCCCTCGCCGCCGAGGGCCGTACCTGGACGGCCCAGCGCGTCCACGGCGATCTGCATCTCGGGCAGTGCCTGCGCTCGCCGTCCGGGCAGTGGTCGCTGATCGACTTCGAGGGCGAGCCGGCGCGGCCGCTCGCCGAACGGCGGATGCCGCAGCCGCCGGTGCGGGACATCGCGGGGATGCTCCGCTCCTTCGACTACGCGGCCCACTCGGCGACCCCGGCGGCCGCCGACTGGGCGCACGCCTGCCGGGCCGCCTACTGCTCCGGGTACGCGGAGGTGGCCGGCCGCGACCCGCGTACCGATCCGGTGCTGCTGCGGGCCTACGAGACCGACAAGGCGGTCTACGAGGTCGTCTACGAGGCCCGGCACCGCCCCGACTGGCTCCCCGTCCCGCTGGCGGCGATCCGCCGGCTCGCCGCGTCCGACCCGATCTGATCCTCGCCCGGGAGACCCGCTCGTGACGTCCAAGAAGTCAGCCCCCAAGAACAAGACCGGCAAGACGAAGGCGGAGAGGAAGGCCAAGGAGACACCGGCCACGCAGGTGCCCCCGCAGCCGGCGCCGCCCGTGGTCGAGGTGCCCGAGCCGGAGATGCCCACACCCGAGGTGTCCACGCCGGAGGTGCCCGCACGGGTGGTGCCCGCGCCGCAGGTACCCGCACCCGGGGTGCCCGCACGGGAGGTGCCGGTGCCCGAGGCGCCCGTACGGGAGGTGCCCACGCCGCAGGTGCCCGTGCACGAGGTGCCCGCACAGGAGATGCCGGTGCCCGAGGCGCCCGCACGGGAGATGCCGGTGCCCGAGGCGCCCGTACGGGAGGTCGCCGTCTCCCCCGCCGTCGACGCCGGCGACCGTGAACGGCTGCTGCACGGCACCCATCACGACCCGCACACCGTCCTCGGCGCCCACCCGGTGCCGGGCGGTGTCGCCTTCCGCGCCTTCCGCCCGCACGCGACGGCGGTCACCGTGGTCTCCGGCGACCTGCGCGTGGACCTGCACGACGACGGCGACGGCTTCTTCTCCGGGCTCCTCGCACTGACCGAGGTCCCGGTCCACCGGCTGCTCGTGACGTACGGCGACACGGTCCACGAGACCGAGGACGCCTACCGCTTCCTGCCCACGCTCGGCGAACTGGACCTGCACCTGCTCGGCGAGGGCCGGCACGAGCAGCTGTGGCGGGCGCTCGGCGCGCACGTCACCACCCACCAGGGCGTGTCCGGCACCCGGTTCGCGGTGTGGGCGCCGAACGCGCGCGGGGTGCGGGTCACGGGCGGCTTCAACCACTGGGACGGCACCGGCTACCCGATGCGCTCGCTCGGCTCGACGGGGGTGTGGGAGCTGTTCGTCCCGGGCATCGGCGAGGGCGAGCTGTACAAGTTCGAGATCACCCGCCCGGACGGCTCCCGCACCCTGCGCGCGGATCCACTGGCCCGCCGTACGGAGGTCCCGCCCGCCACGTCCTCGATCGTGCACGACTCGCACCACGAGTGGGCTGACGCGCACTGGATGGCCCACCGCGCGGACACCCCGGTACACGAGGCCCCCTTCTCGGTCTACGAGGTCCATCTGCCGTCCTGGCGGCCGGGTCTGACCTATCGCCAGCTGGCCGAGCAACTGCCCGCGTACGTGCTGGAGATGGGCTTCACGCACGTGGAGCTGATGCCGGTCGCCGAGCACCCCTTCGGCGGGTCCTGGGGATACCAGGTCACCGGTTTCTACGCGCCCACCGCCCGCCTCGGCACCCCGGACGACTTCAAGTACCTGGTGGACCGGCTGCACCAGGCGGGCATCGGCGTGCTGATGGACTGGGTGCCGGCCCACTTCCCGCGGGACGACTGGGCGCTCGCGGAGTTCGACGGGCGTCCGCTGTACGAGCACCACGATCCGCTGCGGGCCGCCCATCCCGACTGGGGCACGCTGGAGTTCGACTTCGGCCGCCGCGAGGTCCGCAACTTCCTGGTGGCGAACGCGGTGTACTGGTGCGAGGAGTTCCACATCGACGGGCTGCGCGTGGACGCGGTCGCCTCGATGCTCTATCTGGACTACTCGCGCGAGCCGGGCCAGTGGACGCCGAACGAGCACGGCGGCCGGGAGAACCTGGACGCGGTGGCCTTCCTGCAGGAGATGAACGCCACCGTCTACCGGCGCTGCCCCGGCGTGGTCACCATCGCCGAGGAGTCCACCGCCTGGGACGGCGTCACCCGGCCCACGCACCACAAGGGCCCGAGCGGCTTCGGCGGCCTCGGTTTCGGCCTGAAGTGGAACATGGGCTGGATGCACGATTCCCTCCAGTACATGGGCCACGATCCCGTGCACCGCCGGTACCACCATCACGAGATGACGTTCTCGATGGTCTACGCGTACAGCGAGAACTACGTCCTGCCCATCTCGCACGACGAGGTGGTGCACGGCAAGCGGTCCCTGGTCTCGAAGATGCCGGGCGACTGGTGGCAGCAGCGCGCGGGCCACCGCGCCTACCTGGCCTACATGTGGGCCCATCCGGGCAAGCAGCTGCTCTTCATGGGGCAGGAGTTCGCCCAGGGCGCCGAGTGGTCCGAGGCGCACGGCCCCGACTGGTGGCTGCTCGACCCGTCCTACGGCGCCGAGGCGGACCACCGGGGTGTGCGCGATCTCGTACGGGACCTGAACGCGCGGTACCGCGCGGCCCCGGCGCTGTGGCAGCGGGACACCGACCCGGCGGGTTTCCAGTGGATCACCGGGGACGCGGCGGACGACAACGTGTTCGCGTTCCTCCGCCTCGACGCCGACGGCAACCCGCTCCTCGCGGTCTCCCACCTGGCGCCGGTCATCCGCCACGACTACCCGATCGGCGTCCCCGAGGACGTCCCGGCCTGGGTGGAGGTGCTGAACACGGACGCCGGGAGGTACGGCGGCGGCGACGTCACCAACCCGGACGTCATCAAGCCGGAACCGCAGCCCCGGCACGGCCGGCCGGCCGGCATCCGGCTGACCCTCCCCCCGCTGGCCACCGTGTGGCTGCGCCCGGCCTAGCACTCCAGCCGTAGATCTTGGTCCCGGCCTGTGGGCGGAGGGCGTCCCGGGCCGGTCGGTCAGGTTCCGCTTGCTGCCGAGTGCCTGTACGGCTGGGTGACGCGGAAGGGCACGGCCACCGTTGACATCGTCGGTCGTGTGGACGGACGAAGGTCAGCCGGTGGCCGTGGGCCGTTCGGCGCGACCCCCTGCGGGCGATGCCGAAGGCACCGGCGACGGCAGACGCGAGGCAGACATCAGCGACGGCGAGGCAGGGCCCGGGAGGCAGCGGGGCCTCTAGCACGGCACATCGCCACCGCACCGCCACGCGGTTGCCCGGTCCGCGTAGACGTTGGCGCGGGGAGACCACGCGTGGCCCATCCAGTCCTCCCCGTCGCCTGCGGCGATGTACGCCTCCCCCTGATAAGCCATCCGGACGTCCTGGCGTGCCGTCTGGCAGAAGGCCGGATCGGTGGTGAAGGTGGCGCCTGGTTCGACGGTGATACGGGTGGTGGAGGGCCCGGGCTCACAGTCGTGCCGCGCTCCTGCCCAGAAGCCGGCCACCTTGACGGTGACGTTCGCAGCGGAGGTCGTGGGGTTGGCGACCTTGAGGGCGAAAGCCACCTTGTCGCGCTGGACCTTCGCGCAGGCACGCAGCTGAACACCGGACGGACCGGGTTTGGGCGGAGAACACCGGCTGTCTCCCCCCAACGCGTCACTGGCCTGGGCAGTCGCTCCCGCGGCCGATGTCGCTGGGCTGGAGGAGGGCTCGGCCTGACCGCCCTGCCCGGTCGACCCCGGCCATCCCTTCGCAGCGACCGCCAGAACGATCAGCAGGCCGACGGCCGCAGCGACGCCGGCCGGCCGCTTCCACGAGCTGGAGGCGGCAGTGGCGGGAGGATCCGCGACCGTCCGCGGGGTGGTCGGTTCGCCGGCGGGCTGTTCGGTGTCTTCGCTCGGAACGGCCTGTGCGGTGGACCCGGCCACGGGTGCCCGCGTCGGCATGCCGTCGGCGGGAGGGGGCGGCAGGTCGGTGGACGGCGGGGCGGCCGCTGGGGCGGCCGGGCCCGGTGGGGCGGGCTGCTCCGGAGCCTTGAGCGCGTTGACCACCGCGCTTCGCCATTGGTGGCCCTTGATCTTGTGCAGCTCGGTCTTGTGGAATTCGATCCGCCTGGCGATCCCCATCAGCCGCCGACGTTGGGGCGCGGCATCGTCCCGGAAGGCCGCCACGATCCGGGCGGTGTCCTGGACGGTCGGCACACGGCTGGATCTCTTGTTCTCGCCCAGCAGCTGATCGCGGCCGAGCAGCCAATGCCCCAGGAGAGGGTTGTCGATCTTCGGGTCCGCGTCCCTCAGCCGGGCGAGCAGCCCCGAACGGGAGGGCCCGGACCCGTCGATCACCTCCTGAAGGCACTCGCGCCACTCGTCCAGGGCCTGGACGAGGGCGTACGCCAACCCTTCGAAGGACTCCCCCGGCTCCTCCGGTTCCCTCACCGCTGCCTCGCCTCCCACCGGTAGTTGCACCGCGCTAGTGAAACAGCAGGTCAGTGCCTGTGCACCTGGCACTGCAAGCACCTGCCGGACGAAGGGGCTGGAGCAGGCTTCCGGCACTCGGGAAAGTGGACCGCGGCGGACGCGACCGAGCTGATCCGCCATCAACCCACCTACCCAGGAGCGGAGTCCCGCCATGAACCGATCGACGACCCGGAAGCATCGCACAGTCCTGACCCTCCTCGCGGCCGTGCTGTCGGCGACCGCCGTACCGATCGTCACCCCCGGCCCGGCCGAGGCCGCCACGGGCGGCCGGGCGTGCTTCTTCCTGGACAAGGAGGGCGCCCCGATCGCCGGCCGGACGTACGGACACGTCGCCTGGGCGATCCGCGACCCGAAGAACACCGGCCACTGGATCTGGGGCGCCACCGAGGGCTACAAGGGCAAGCCGCACATCGCGGCCGGCGACTACAACGGCAGCTGGATCAAGGGCGGCACCTGGGCCGATCTCCGCAGGAGCATCAGGCGGGACGGCCACCACAAGGCGGGCTACTACGACGCCTACCGGTGCATCGACACGGCCGGTGGTGACCTCAAGGCCGCGCAGCGCACCTTCGGCCACATGAAGAGCAACGGCTACGACATCGGCTTCAACAACTGCCTCACGAAGTCGATCGCGATCTTCCGTAAGTACAGCCCCGCCCTCACCGGCAAGAACCTGCCCGACGGTCAGACCGTTCCGCCCAGGAACTACTTCGCGACCACGCTGGACAACGCGCGTGGCTGGGAGAAGGCCCGTACGTACTGAGGGCCGATCAGCACGCGTCAGCGGCGCACGGGCGAAGGAGGGCCCACGACCTCGCCGCGGCCGGCCGAACGCCGGTCAACCCACAGGGCTTCCGCCACGCGGCACGCGCCCCTCACCGCCTCGGACATCGCGGGCGCGACCGGCCGGAATCGGCGCGCCCGCCACCTCTTGCCCCGGTAGCGGTTAGACCACCAGCCGATCAGACCGACATCCGACGGCTTCAGGATCGAAGGAGAACGATTCCCATGAACGAGGCGCCCCGTCCGCAGTCCGAGGGGAGCGACTTCCCCGGCCGGCAGCCGGGATTCGGCTTCTCACAGATGCCGCCTCCGCCGAGCTGTCCTCCGCGGCCTCGGATGCCACCCGGCTTCGGGTACGTGCGGCAGGGGTACGCCAGTACCTCCCCGGACATGCCGCAGCGGGTCAGGGCGGCTCGCATGGTCCTGTTTCTGCTGGCGGGCTTCCTGGTCGTTCTGGGCCTGGCCGCGCTCGCTCAGGCCGAGGCGGCGCAGAGCGCTCTCGACGCCTACGGCGAGTCCTGGTGGTCCCGTGCCCCCGCGGTCGAGGGGGCGAAGCAGGCGGCGGTGCGGATGGCGTTCGCGCAGTCCGGGATGGTCCAGGGTGTCATCCACGCCGCCCTCGCGCTCGTGCTCGCCGCACGATTCGGCAAGGGTGGCAACGCCCTCCGTATCGGCACCATCGTCTACGGCGCCTGGCACTGCGTCGTCGGCACCTTCACGCTCGGCCTCACTGCCGGCGTCGCCCCCACCGCCATCGTCATGGCGGCCGTCGTAGAGCTGGCCGCCGGTGTCCTGCTGATCGTCTTCATGGTTCAGAGGGACGGCGTGGCCTGGTTCAGTCGCCCACGCCACTGAGCACAGCGGCAGACCAGGCCGGCCTGTGCGACCCTTCCCGTCTCCCCCGGCGGCGGACGGACGACCGGGCCGGAGCCGGTCTCCGACGGTGGCGGGTGGGCGGCCCGCGCAGGGGGTGGGCCGGGCGGCCCGCTCGCCGGCCGGGGGCCGTGGCCGGCGAGCGGGCCGCCCGGTCACGCGGCGGCTTCGGCGAGCGCGGCCGGCAGCTCCCGGGAGTACAGCACGCCGAGCCGCTGCGTCGCCCGGGTCAGCGCCACGTACAGGTCGCTCGTGCCGTACCCGCCCGGCTCCACGACGAGCACCGAGTCGAATTCGAGGCCCTTGGCCTGGCGCGGGTCGAGCAGGACGACCGCGTGCGTCAGGTCGGGTTCCGCGCCCGCCGTCACCCCGTCCAGCCGGGCGGCCAGCCTCCGGTGCATGTCGCGCGGGGCGATCACCGCCAGCCGGCCCTCCGCCGGGGTGAGTTCGGCGACCGCGTCGGCCACGGCGGCGGGCAGGTCGCCGCCGGCCCGGCGCACCCAGGGCCGCTCGCCCGTGGAGCGGACGGAACTCGGCGGCACGAACCCCGGGTTCTCGGCACGGACCACGGCCGCGGCCAGGTCCATGATCTCGGACGGGGTGCGGTAGTTGACGCCGAGCCGGGTGTGCTCCCAGCGGTCCTCGACGTACGGGGCGAGGATGTCCGCCCAGGAGCCGACCCCGGCCGCCTCCGCGGTCTGGGCGGGGTCGCCCACCAGGGTCATGGAGCGGGTCGGGCTGCGCCGC
Organism: Streptomyces sp. NPDC096012; assembly: GCF_040426375.1. Lineage (NCBI taxonomy): Bacteria > Bacillati > Actinomycetota > Actinomycetes > Kitasatosporales > Streptomycetaceae > Streptomyces > Streptomyces sp. NPDC096012. Next base: position 6,119 of record NZ_JBEOTD010000079.1, on the reverse strand, counting down.
ATGAGCAGCCGCCAGGCCATCGGCGACAGTTCCTGCGCCTCGTCCACGATGATGTGCCCGAACGCCCAGGTGCGGTCCGCGGCGGCCCGCTCGGCGGCGCTGCGGTGGTCCGCCTCCTCGTGCCGCTCGGCGAACCGCTCGGCGTCGATGATGTCGTGTGCCGAGAGCACCTCGGAGGCCTCGGGGTCGCTGTCCTCCTTGTCATCGAACTCGTAGGTGCGCGAGGCGTACGACACGTCCAGGACGCCCTGTGCGTAGGCCACCTGGGTCTCGCGTTCGCGGTCCGCCCGCGCCCTGGCCGGCCGGTCGTCCTCGCCGAGGAGTTCGGCCGCCTCGTCCAGGAGGGGCACGTCCGCCACCGTCCAGGCGCGCGTGACCGGGCGCCGGATCGCGTCGGCGTCCTCCCGGCCGAGGTGGGCGTCCGGCTCCGCGAGGAAGTCGGCGAGCAGCCGGCGCGGCGTGATGCGGGGCCACAGCCGGTCGACGGCGGACCACACTTCGGGGTTCTCGGCCAGTTCGTCGCGGATCTGGGTGAGGTCGGAGGCGTCGAGCAGACTGCTGCCGTCGTACGGGTCGGTGCCCACGCGCTCGGCGTACAGCTCGGTGAGCGTGTTGAGGATGTGCCCCTCGAAGTGCTCGCGGGCCGCGTTGTGCGGCAGCCCGGCCGCGCGGGTGCGGTCCCGGGCGACGCGCACCAGGCCGTCGTCCAGCATGAGCACCTCGCGGTCGTGCTCGATCGCGATGACCGGGTCGGGCAGCGCCTGCCGGTCGCGGACGACGGCGGCCAGCACGTCGGCCATGGCGGCCCGGCCCTTCACGGCGGCGGCCTCGGGGGTGTCGGTGGCGGTGGCCTTCACGCCGGGGAACAGCTCGCCGACCGTGGCCAGCAGCACCCCCGTCTCGCCGAGCGAGGGCAGCACCTCGCCGATGTAGCCGAGGAAGGCCGGGTTGGGGCCCACGATGAGCACGGCCCGGCGGGCCAGCAGCTCCCGGTGCTCGTAGAGGAGGTAGGCCGCGCGGTGCAGGGCCACCGCGGTCTTGCCGGTGCCCGGGCCGCCCTCCACCACCATGACGCCCCGGTGGGGCGCCCGGATGATCCGGTCCTGCTCGGCCTGGATGGTCTGCACGATGTCGCTCATGCGGCCGGTCCGCGCCGAGTTCAGCGCCGCAAGCAGCACCGCGTCCCCGCTGGGGTCCTCGTGCCCGGTGCGGGTGGCGTCGCCGAGGTCGAGGATCTCGTCGTGCAGGGAGGTCACGGTCCGGCCGTCGGTGGCGATGTGCCGGCGGCGGCGCAGGCCCATCGGGGTGTGCCCGGTCGCCAGGTAGAACGGGCGGGCGACGTCGGCCCGCCAGTCGATCAGGATCGGCGTGCGCTCGGGGTCGTCCTGGCGCAGCCCGATCCGGCCGATGTGGTGCACCGCGCCGTCGGCGAGGTCGATGCGGCCGAAGCAGAGCGAGCCGTCCACGGCGTTCAGCGCGGCGAGCAGCCCCGAGCGCTCGGCGACCAGGATGTCCCGCTCCAGCCGGGCCTGCATGGGCTTGTCGCCCTGCCCGAGCGCGTCCTCGACCGAGGACTCGGCCTCACCGCGCAGCACGTCCACACGCGCGTACAGTCCGTCGATGAATTCCTGTTCGTGTCGCAATTCATCGTCCGGAAATTCGGTGTTTGACAATTCCGCTCCCGCCCGGATATACTGTGCTCACTGAACTTCTCCGCGCCTTCCGTAAATAGAAGTCGCGAATCACTGAATATACGCACCGAAATCCCCCGAGCGCAATTGCCCGGGGGATTTTTCGTGGGCGGGACCGTGCGTCGCGGACGCGCCGCCCTACAGCACGTCCGCCAGCTCCTCCAGCAGCCGCCGCTTGGGCCGCGCCCCCACCATCGAGCGCACCGGCTCACCGTCCCGGAACACCATGAGGGTCGGCGTGGACAGCACGCCGTAGGCGACCGTCGTCCCGGGATTGCGGTCGACGTCCAGCTGGACGATCTTCAACCGGTCGCCCTCCTCGAAGGCGATGTCCTTCAGAACCGGCGCCAGCTGCCGGCACGGCCCGCACCAGTCGGCCGTGAACTGCACCAGTACGGGCAGGTCGGCGCCGATCACCTCCCGCTCGAAATCGTCGTCCGTCACCTCGGCCAGTCCGCTCACCAAGCTCACCGCGTCAGCCCTCCCAGTTCGCATCGCGGTTCCGGGCCTCCCGGAACCAGCGCCTCGGCGGCCAGCTCGTCCCTGGCCCGCTCGGCCCGCTCCAGCTGTCCCGCGACCGTGCCCCGCACCGCCACGAGCTGCCCGATGAGCGCGTCCAGCTCGTCCAGCTTGCGGCGGTAGACCAGGAGCGAGGCCGGGCAGGAGTCGCCCGCCGGGTGCCCGGCGCGCAGGCACTCCACGAACGGCCGGGTCTCCTCCAGCTCGAACCCGACGTCCCTGAGCGTCCGGATCTGCTCCAGCAGCCGCAGGTCGCCCTCGTCGTACGTGCGGTGCCCCTTGTCGTCGCGCCGGGCGGGCAGCAGCCCCCGCGCCTCGTAGTAGCGCAGGGTGCGGGTGGTGGTCGCGGCCCGGGCGGCCAGCTCGCCGATTCGCATGTCCACGACCGTAGGCGTTGACGTCGGCGTCAGGTCAAGGGCGGCCGGTCAGGCGGCCGTCCCCGCCGACTCCTCCACCTCCAGCAGGGAGGCGCTGCGCCGTTCCTCGTCGAACTTCCGGCGTCCGCCGCGCAGCCCGAACAGCCGCTTGGCCAGGGCGATGTAGAGGACCGCGAGGACGTTGAGCACGAGCGTGGCGATCTTCAGCCAGCTGACGTGCTCGGTGAGTTCGTAGACCTCCAGCGGGAGGAAGGCGGCGGTGGCGACCACCGTCAGGTACTCCGCCCACCGCTTGGCGTACCAGAGGCCGACCGCCTCGACCAGTTCGATCAGGGCGTAGGCGAGCAGGAGCGCGGCCACCAGCAGCAGCGTGGAGTGCCGGTAACCGAAGGCCTTCTGGACGGAGCCGACGACCGGCGAGTGGTCGAGGTCGTAGTGGAAGTGCCGGAACACCGGGCGGAACACGTCCAGGTTCTCGTTGAAGAGCCGGCGCACCGCGTCCCGGCTGTTGCTGAACTTCCACACCGCGACCGCGACGAGCACGATGAACACCCCGCGCACGGCCCGCTCGATCGCCAGGAAGCGCAGGATGAGCAGGTCCCGCAGCACCTTCCCGCGCGGTACGAGCGGGGCGTCGCAGGCGGCTCCCGAGCCGTGCGGCTCGCCGAGCACGAAGTCGCCGCAGCGCAGACAGCGCCACACCTCGCCGAGCGCGGTCCGGGCGTGCAGCCGTACCCGCAGCCGGGGATCGTCGGGCGCGTAGGTCACATGGCCCTTGCGCGCGCAGGTCCGCCGGTCCCAGTCGATCTTCATCCCCCGTGCCTTTCGTACAGGTGCCGACGGCACGTGCGAACGTGCCGTCCCGGTCGATCAGGGACGGCACGTTAGTGGATGACGGCGTGCGGAGGTCAGCCGGCCGCGCTCTTCGCCGGTTCCCTCTCCTCTTCCTTCACCTCGGCCGCGGCGGCTTCGCGGCGCGGCAGCAGGACGGCCACCAGGACGGTGCCGATGCCGAGGATCACCGCGCCGACCAGGCTCGTGCGGGCCACGGCGTCGGAGAAGGCGGCGCCGACCGCGTCGGCCATCTGCCGGGCGCCGGACGCCAGCTCGGCGGCCTGCTGCTTGAGCTGCGCGGCCTGCTGGGGGTCCTTGGCCGCCGCGGCCCGGGCGGCCACCTGGTGCGCCTTCTCGCCGATGCCCTGGGCGACGGCGTACCCGGCGCCGACCGAGTCCTGCGCGGCGTCCCGGGCGCTCGCCGGGAGCTTGCTGCCGGCGGTGGCGTCGGTGAGGTGGTCACCGTAGGAGGTCGCGAGCAGTGAGCCGAGGATGGCGATGCCGAGCGAGCCGCCCAGTTCCAGCGAGGTGTCGTTGACGGCGCCGCCGACGCCCAGCTCGGACTCGGGGAAGGCGCCCATGATGGCGTCGGTGCAGGGCGAGAGGGCCAGGCCGATGGCGAGGCCCAGGATGATCAGGGGGGCCACGAAGTCGCCGTAGGTGGAGCCCGCGTCCACCCCGGTCAGCAGCGCGAGGGCGGTGGTGCCGCCGACCATGCCGGCGCTGACGGTCCACTTCATGCCGACGCGCGGGGTGAGCCAGCCGGTCAGGGCCGAGCCGGCGAAGACGGCACCGGCCAGCGGCAGCATGCGCACGCCGGTCCCCAGGGCGTCGTAGCCGAGAACGAACTGGAGGTGCTGGGTGAGGTAGTAGAAGGCGCCGAAGACGGCGAGGAAGAACAGGGCGACAGCGAGGTTGGAGCCCGCGAACCGGCGGTGGGCGAAGCGGCGCACGTCGAGGATGGGGCGCGGGTGGCGCAGCTCCCACAGGACGAAGGCGACCAGGCCCGCGCCCGCGACGACCGCGGCGGTCACGGCCTTGGCGCCCCAGCCGAAGTGCGGACCCTCGATGATCATGTAGATCAGTGCGCCGGTCCAGATCACCGACAGCGCTCCGCCGACGTAGTCGATGCGGTCGTGGTGGCCGGCCCTGGACGGCGGCACGAGGACGAGGGCGGCGACGACGGCCACGGCCGCGATGGGCACGTTGATGAGGAAGGTGGAGGACCAGCCGTGGTCGCGCAGCAGGGCGCCCGCGACCACCGGTCCGGCGGCGATGGCGAGCCCGGCGGTGGCGGTCCACAGCGTGATGGCCTTGGCCCGCTCCACCCGCGGGAAGGTCGCGGCGAGCAGCGAGAGCGTGGCCGGCATGATCAGCGCCGCGCCGACGCCCATCACGGCACGGGCCGCTATGACGGTGGTGGAGCTGCCGGCGAGGTACCCGAAGACGGCGCCGCCGCCGAAGACGACCAGGCCGAGGACGAGCGCCCCGCGCCGGCTGTACTTGTCGCCGATCGCGCCGAGCAGCAGCATCAGCGCCGCGTAGGGGACGGTGTAGCCGTCGATCACCCACTGCAGGTCGGCGCTGGAGAGCCCGAGGTCCCTCGTCATGTCGGGCGCCGCGACCGTGAGGGCGGTGTTCGCCATCACGATGATCAGCAGGCTCAGGCAGAGCACGAGCAGTGCCCACCAGCGCCGGGCGTAGGGCCGGTCCGTCCCCTCGACCGGTTCGGTCATGACGAGTCGCATGGCAGGGGTCGCCTTCCTCGGGTGCGCGACGAAAGTTGCAGGTGGTTGCGCCGATCGGGATGCACGGGTGCGTGCAATTGCACAACCATGTGCAATGTACGTCGTTGCACAATGCTGTGCAAGTCGAGCCGGGAGGGCACAATGACCGCCATGACCACGGGTAACAGCCGCGCCGACGCCAACCGGCGCCGCATCCTCGACGTCGCCCTCGCCGAACTGCTGCGCGACCCCGACGCCTCGATGGACCAGATCGCGCGCGCGGCGGGCGTCGTACGACGGACGGTGTACGGCCATTTCCCCAGCCGGGAGGCGCTGATCAGCACGCTGGTCGACGAGGCCGTGGCGGCGCTGGCGGACGCGGACGCACAGGCACGGGACACGGTGAGCGACCCGGCGGAGGCGGTGGCCCGCTCGGTGCTCGCGATCTGGCGGATCGCCGACCGCTACCGGCTGCTGGTCGCCCTCGCCCAGCGCACCGTGACCGTGCAGGGCATCCGCGAACGCCTCGCGCCGCTGCGCGAGACCAAGCTCCGGGTGCTGCAGCAGGGCCTGGACCAGGGCGTCTTCAGCTCCCCGCTGCCCGCGCCGGCACTGGCCTACGTGCACGAGCAGATGCTGTTCGCGGTGATGGAGGCGGTGAACGACGGGCTGCTGACAGCACAGGAGGCGGGCCGCTCGGCCACGGTCGCCGTACTGACCGCGGCGGGTGTGCCCGCCTCGACGGCCACCGAGCTGGTGGCCAGGATGAGTGAGAACTCGTAGAGCCCCGCGGCCACCGCGCTGGTGGCCAGGGTGGGTGAGAACTCGTAGAGCTCCACGGCCACCGCACTGGTGGCCGGGGTCAGGATCCGTGACGCCGGAAAGACCGGACGTGGGGCGCCGCGGGCGGGCCGGCGGGGCCGCGCGGGGCACCGGCGGGGCCCGCCCCCCGCGGGGGGGCGGGGGGCCCG
>NZ_JBEOTD010000078.1:0-14618 GCF_040426375.1 Streptomyces sp. NPDC096012 | reverse complement strand
CACCCCCCAGGTCATCCCATCGACAGGGGGCAACAGTCATGCCGGGCCCGGAGGCCAGCGGCCCTCTTGCAGGACCACGAAGAAGATAACGGGGGGCGGACGGTTCGGCGACGGCCGAAGGGAGCGGCGCTCACCCTGGACGTATGACCACAGAGCCTGCCCCGGCCTCGTTCGCCGCCCTCCATCACCGGCCCGGCGAGCCGCTGCTCCTGCCGAACGCCTGGGACCACGCCTCGGCCGCCGCCCTCGCGGCGCGCGGGTTTCCCGCGATCGCCACGTCGAGTCTCGCCGTGGCGGCGGCCGTCGGACTGCCCGACGGCCGGGGCGCGACCCGCGAGCACACCCTGCGCCTCGCCCGCACCCTCGGCTCGGAGCCCTACCTGCTCTCCGTCGACGCCGAGGACGGATTCTCCGACGACCCGGACGAAGTCGCCGCGCTGGCGGGACGGTTGTGGGCCGCGGGAGCCGTCGGCATCAATCTGGAGGACGGCCTCCAACCGGCCGCACGGCACGCCGCGAAGATCGCCGCGGTGAAGGCGGCTGTGCCCGGTCTGTTCGTCAACGCCCGCACGGACACGTACTGGCTGGGCGACGGTGACGAGACGGACACCCTGCACCGTCTCGACGCCTACCGGCAGGCGGGCGCCGACGGGGTGTTCGTGCCCGGCCTGACCGACCCAGGACGGATCGGGACCCTCATCCGGCACCTCGACGCCCCGCTCAACGTCCTCTATTCACCCACCGGCCCCACCGTGCCCCGGCTCGCCGCTCTCGGCGTCCGGCGGGTCAGCCTCGGCTCACTGCTCTACCGGCGGGCGCTGGGCGCGGCCCTGGACGCGATGGCCGACATCACCGCCGGGCGCACCCCGGGCGGTACCACACCTTCGTACGACGAAGTGTGCGCGCCGGGGGAAGGCCGCGCGTGAGTGTGGGCGTCGGGGAGGGCAGTGCGTGAGTAGGTGGGTGTGGGCGCCGGGGGAGGGCCGCACGTGAGCAGGTCGATGTGCGCGCCGGGGAGGGCCGCGCGTGAGCAGGTCGGTGTGGGCGTCGGGTGGGGGACCGCGGGTGAGAGGTCGGTGTCCGTCGGGGGAAGGTCCTCTCGGCGAGCAGACCGGTGTGGAAGGCGTCGCGGCGGGCAGGCCGGCGGACTGCGCGCGGTGATCCGGCATGGTCGGGCGGGCCGCCCAGCGCCAGGGGGACACGGGGCCGCGCCGCCGTGTCATGGAGGAGCGGCTCAGTCGTCGCTCTTCGTCTCCCGGGGCCAGTGGGTGAGGGCCAGGTGCAGGGCTTCGATCGCCTTGTCCCAGGACACCTGGACGTCCCGGTCCGCGCCGAAGCCGCCGGCCGACTCCAGCGCGCAGTAGCCGTGGAAGGTGCTCCGCAGCAGGCGTACGGCGTCCGTCAGGTCCGGTTCGTCCAGGCCGTAGCCGCGCAGCATGCCGTAGGTGATACGGGCGGTGCGGAGCATCGCCGGAGAGCCGGCGATCAGGGACTGGTCGATGCGGATCTGGGTGGCCGCGTAGCGACCCGGATGCTCCAGGGCGTAGCCGCGGTAGGCGCCGGCGAAGGCCGCCAGGGCGTTCTTACCGGCGCGCCCGGCCACGGCGGCCGCGATCCGGTCGATCAGCTCGCCGCCCGCGTACAGCGCGAGCCGGGTGCGCAGGTCCTCCAGATTCCGGACGTGCGAGTACAGGCTCGCGTCCCTCACGCCGAAGCGGCGGGCCAGCGCGGACAGGGTGACCTGCTCGAAGCCCGCCTCGTCGGCGAGTTCGGCGGCCGCCACGACGACACGTTCGGCACTCAGGCCTGCTCGGGCCATGGGGCCCTCCTTCCCGGGACGCCTGATCGGCCTCGGCCGGCGCCTAGCTATACCAGGAAGATCGCTGCGGAGAAAAAGAGCGGCCCGGCCGTGCGAGCGCCGGCCGAGGCTGTCGGTGCCGTGCGGACGCCGGCCGGGCGAGGGTGTCGGTTGCGTGCGTGTCGGGGGCGGGTCGGTGCGAACGCCGGCCGGCCGAAGGTGTCGGTGCCGTGCGGACGCCGGCCGGGCGAAGGTGTCGCTACGGTGCGGACGCCGGCCGGGCGAAGGTGTCGCTACGGTGCGGACGCCGGCCGGGCGAGGGCGTCGGTAGCGTGCGTGTCGGGGCGGGTCGGTCAAGCGGACTCGGGCGAGGGTGTCGCTACGGTGCGGACGCCGGCCGGCCGAGGGTGTCGGTTGCGTGCGTGTCGGGGCGGGTCGGTCAAGCGGGTCGGGCGAGGGTGTCGCTACGGTGCGGACGCCGGCCGGCCGAGGGTGTCGGTAGCGTGCGTGTCGGGGCGGGTCGGTCAAGCGGGTCGCGTGGGCGGGGCCGGGGCGAGGGTGAAGGAGAACTCGGCCGGCTCGGGGCGCAGGTGGTAGCGCGGCAGGGGGCCCGGGCCGCAGGACTGGGAGCCGATGCCGTGCTGGCGGTGGTCGAGGTTGACCCAGACCGTGTCGCCCGGCACCAGATCGGTGCGGTGGGTGGCGGCGTCCAGCTGCTCGGTGGTCCAGCGGCGGGCGGTGAGGAAGAACGCCGGGTCCCCCTCGACGCGCAGACCGCCCAGCTCCGCCCACCGCACGTCGATGCGGGCGCCGTTCTCCTGGGGACGGACGTAGGGGGTCTGCATCCCGTCCACCGTCGACTCCCAGCGGCCGACCGAGGCCGCCGTCCTGGTGTCCGGGTACGCCTCGCCGGGGCCACCGCCGTACCACCGGACACGGTCGGCCGCGGACAGCCCCAGGCGGACGCCGAGCCGGGGCAGCGGCACCTGCCAGTCGCCCTCCGGGACGACGGACACGGTCAGCCGCAGGCGTTCCCCGTCCGACGTCCAGCGGTACACGGTCGACAGACCCACCGCCCGGGCGGCGGGCGCCACCCGGGTGCGGACCGTCAGCGCGTCCTGCCCGCTCTCCACCGCGTCCAGGCGGTGCCGCATGCGGTGCAGGCCGAGCCTGCGCCACTTCGGGCCGTAGCGCAGGTCGCTCTGCCAGGCGGCGCCGTCGTCGTTGTCGGTGGTGGCCCGCCAGACGTCGAGGCGCAGACCGGTCACGGGTACCTCGCCGACCGCCCGCAGGTCGCCGGTGCGGGCGTCGAAGACGCCGGGTCCGAGCGTGACGACCCCGTCACCCGGTACGGGCCGGGCGTTCGCCGCGACGTACGGCACCCGGCCCGCCGACACCGGGATCTGCCCCCAGGCCACGACGTGGCCGCCGGGCGCCCACGGGGCGGCGGCCGCGAGTACCGCCCGGATCGTCCAGAGGGCCTCGCCGGCCGATGCCGCGGGCGCCGGCGCGGGCAGCTCGACGTCGGCCGACTCGCCCGGCGCCAGCCGGGGTGCCGGCAGCGTGCCGGAGCCCACCGTCTCCCCGTCGACCTGGTACGACCAGGTCAGGGCCAGTGCCGACAGATCGGCGAAGTCGTACTTGTTGGTGACGCGTACGGTGCCCTCCGGGCCGTCACCGGTGAGCCCGACCGGTTCGATCACCTTCTTGTACTCGACGAGGCCGGGCGAGGGCCGCCGGTCGGGGAAGAGCAGGCCGTCGCAGACGAAGTTGCCGTCGTGCAGCTCCTCGCCGAAGTCGCCGCCGTAGGCGTAGCCGTACCGCGCGTCCGCGATGCCGTGGTCGATCCACTCCCAGACGAAACCTCCCTGAAGCCGGCCGTAGGTCTCGAAGATCCGCTGGTAGTCGGCGAGTCCGCCCGGGCCGTTGCCCATGGCGTGGGCGTACTCGCAGAGGACGAAGGGGAGTTCACGGCGCCGCCGGGGGCCGCCGTCCAGTCCCCGGCCGATCCGCTCGACCTCGGCGTGGTCGGCGTACATGCGCGAGTAGACGTCCGTGTCACGGCAGTTGCGGTCGCCCTCGTAGTGCACGAGCCGGCCGGGATCCCGGCCGTGGATCCACTCGGACATCGCGGTCAGGCCGCGGCCGGTGCCCGCCTCGTTGCCGAGGGACCAGACGACGACCGAGGGGTGGTTCTTGTCCCGCTCGACCATGCGGGCCGCGCGGTCGAGCAGGGCGGGCGTCCAGCGGTCGTCGTCGACGGGGTTGTCCCGCCAGCCCTGTTCCGTGAAGCCGTGCGTCTCCAGGTCGCACTCGTCGACGACCCACAGGCCGTACTCGTCGCACAGGTCCAGGAACGCCGGGTGGGGCGGATAGTGGGAGGTGCGCACGGCGTTGATGTTGTGCCGCTTCATCAGCAGCACGTCCTCGCGCATGGTCGCCAGGTCCAGGGCGCGGCCGCGCTCCGGGTGCCACTCATGGCGGTTGACGCCCTTGAAGAGCACGGCACGGCCGTTGACCTCGATCAGCCCGTCCGACAGCCGCACGGTACGGAAACCGAGGCGCAGGGGTACCCGCTCGCCGCCGGTGGCCAGCACGCCGTCGTACAGCCTCGGCCTCTCCGCCGACCAGGGCTCGACCGGAACCGTCACCGGCTCGCCGGTCGCCACGTCGATGCCGAGGTCCGGGACGGTGACGCGGCCGGCCACCTCGGAGTCGACGCGCAGGGTGCCGCTGCCGTCGTGGTGGTCGTAGGAGGCGTGCACGAAGAAGTCCCGCACGCCGCCGGCCGGCCGGTGCAGCAGGGTGACGTCGCGGAAGATGCCCGGCAGCCACCACTGGTCCTGGTCCTCCAGGTAGGAGCCGGCCGACCACTGGTGCACCCGGACCGCCAGCACGTTGCCCGTGGCCCGCAGCAGATGGCCGACCGCGAACTCGTGGGGGAGCCGCGAGCCCTTGAACTCGCCGAGGAGCGTGCCGTTCAGCCACACCCGGGCGCAGGACTCCACGCCGTCGAAGCGCAGGACGGCGCCGCCGGCGGACGGCTCCGGCCAGTCCCCGGGCAGGTCGAAGACGCGCAGATGGTCGCCGGTCGGGTTCTCGGTGGGGACCCGGGGCGGGTCGACCGGGAACGGGTACAGGTGGTTGGTGTAGACGGGGGAGCCGTGCCCCTGGAGGACCCAGTGCCCGGGGACCGCCACCTCGGCCCAGTCGCCGGCGTCGTACCCCGGTGCCGCGAACGAGTCGTCCTCGGCGTCGGCGGTGTCCGACAGCCTGAAGCGCCAGTTGCCGCCGAGGGAGCAGGACTTGGCATCCGACGACGCGTACCAGGCGCGGGGTGGCAGCGCTCCGCCGCCCGGCGAGACGTCCTCGACGTAGTCGGTGCTGGTGCGGAAGGACATAAGTCTCCTAGCTCGGCCCCTGCCGCCGGTCCGTGCGGTCCCCGCACCCGAAGGCGCCGGAGGACGGTCACGGACGGCCGGGGCGGGACGGAAGCGGCGAGGGCGCCCCGCGCCGCCCCGCAGGCCGCAGGGCACCCTCCAGCGCGAACGTGGCCGCGCCGAGGGACACCGGGTCGGTGGGGATCGGGGAGAGGACGATCTCGGTGGCGGCCAGCGGCCAGCGGCCTGCGCAGCGCGTGCCGGGCGACGGCCCGGCGCACCTCCTCCAGGGGCCCGCCCCCGGCGGAGTCCTCGAAGCCGACCTCGGTGATCACACCCAGGTCCAGCAGCTCGCCGACGAGCGTGGCGACCGTGGCCGGGCTCAGCCCGGTGGCGGCGGCCGGTTCCTGCCGGGAGGCGGGGGATCCGGCGATGATCCGGCGCAGTACCTCGTAGCGGTTCGCGGTGCGGATGTCGCGTGACGTGCGCTTCACGCGGCTGCCACCTCCCGTCCGGGCCGGACCCTCCGTCCGGGCCGGGCTCTGTGTCCGGGCCGGCCCCTCCGTACGGGCCGGGCTCTCGTTCGGGCGGGCCCTTCATCCGGTCCGGTCCGGGCCGGGCCGGGTCAGACCGGGCCGAGACGGCGTCCGCACCGGAGCGGGCGTCAGGCTATGGGCCGTGCGGGGTTTCGACAAGGGGTTGGGAAAGGGGCTGGAGGAAGCCGCAGGGCGTGCGGTCGGCCGGCCAGGAGATCGCTTCCACATCCCACCCGGCGTGCGTGTCCGTTGACCCCCTCGTTCGGCCCGACCTACCGTGGAGAGCGGTTGCTGCCCGTGCGTCGCCCAGCCGGAAGGTCACGTCCTTGCCCGAGCGCCCTCAGGCTGTGTTCGCCATGACGGACCGGAACGTGCCGCACCTCTTCCCGCCGGACCTCCTCGCCCGGCTGCGCGCGTGCGTGGACGTCGACCCCACCCTGGTGGCGCGCGACTTCGCCGAGCCCCGGGTGCGTCAGGCCCTGGCCCGCACCGAGGTGCTGATCACCGGCTGGGGCTGCCCCCGGCTGGACGCGGCCGCCCTGGACGCGGCGCCCAAGCTGCGCGCCGTGCTGCACGCGGCCGGCTCGGTCAAGGGGTTCACCACCCCCGAGGTGTGGCGGCGCGGCATCCTGGTCTCCTCGGCCGCCGCCGCCAACGCCCTGCCCGTGGCGGAGTACACGCTCGCCATGATCCTGCTCACCGGCAAGGACGTCCTCGCCCACCTCCGCCGGCCACGCGACCCACGCGACGTCCCCCACGGCGGCGTCGCCCCCGGCGTCCCCGGCATCGGCAACCACGGCCGCCGCGTCGGCGTCGTCGGCGCCTCCCGCGTCGGCCGCCGGCTGCTCGAACTGCTCCGCCCGTACGACCTCGCCGTCACGCTCGCGGACCCGTACGTCGACGCGGCGGAGGCCGCCCGGCTCGGCGTGCCCCTGCTGCCGCTCGACGAGTTGCTGCGCACCTCCGACGTCGTCACGCTGCACGCGCCGCACACCCCGCAGACCCGGCACCTCGTCGGCGCCCGCGAACTCGCGTCGATGCCCGACGGATCGGTGCTCGTCAACACCGCGCGCGGTGCCCTCGTCGACCACGACGCGCTGACCGAGGAGCTGCGCACGGGCCGCCTCCGCGCCGTCCTGGACGTCACCGACCCCGAACCGCTGCCCGCCGACTCCCCGCTCCTCGGCCTCCCCAACGTGTTCGTCACCCCGCACCTGGCCGGCTCCCTGGGCAACGAGCTGGCCCGTCTGGGCCGCACGGTGGTCGACGAGGCCGAACGGCTGACCTCCGGCCGCGCCCTTGTGCACGCCGTCGACCAGGAGGGGCTGGAGCGGTCGGCGTGACGTGACGGACCCGAAGCCGTAGGGGCACACCCGGTGCCGCAGGGACACGCCGGGAACCGTAGGGCACGCCCGGTGCCGCAGGGACACGGCATGCCCGGAGCCGCAGGGGCACGCCTGAGCGCCGGTGCTGAGACACGCCGGCCCCGGAGGAGCCGGCGGCGTGGCGTGACGGACCCGTGCCGGGCTCCTCACCGGCCTTCACCCGGCGTGCTCGAGGGCGCCGTCCCGGACCGGTCCGCGCGCCGGGCGGGGACCCGGCACGGCCGGGCCGGACACGGGGGCATACGGTGAGAGGCGAACGCCTGAGCCGGGAGGAGACATACGGATGGGCAGTCGCACCGCGCTGGTCGAGGATCTGATGGAGCGGTTCCCGCATGTGCCACGGGAAGCGGTCTTCAAGGAGGATCTGCTCCGTGGCGGCGTCGCCTTCGACCCGTCCGCCCTCAGCGACAACGAGAGCGGCGAGGTCAAGCCGAAGTCGTACTTCATCTTCTCCTTCGACCACGGCACCCTGCCCGAACTGGGCGAGGCCGCGCTGCGCCGGCCGCCGGAGGAGATCATCCTCACGGGCGGCCCCTACGACCTTCGCCGTACGGTCGTCTCTGTACGGGTGAACCCCGCCTCGCCCTACCGGGTCGCCGCCGACGCCGAGGGACTGCTCGGGCTGTACCTCGACGGGAAGCGCATCGCCGACGTCGGTGTGCCGCCCATGCCCGAGTACTACCGGCACACCCTGTCCAACGGGAAGTCCGTGATGGAGGTCGCCCCCACCATCCAGTGGGGCTATCTGATCTATCTGACCGTCTTCCGGGTCTGCCAGTACTTCGGCGCCAAGGAGGAGTGCCAGTACTGCGACATCAACCACAACTGGCGCCAGCACAAGGCGGCCGGCCGGCCCTACACCGGGGTGAAGGACGTCGAGGAGGTCCTCGAGGCCCTGGAGATCATCGACCGGTACGACACCCAGAAGGCGTCCACGGCCTACACCCTCACCGGCGGCGCGATCACCAAGACCGTCGCCGGCCGGGACGAGGCCGACTTCTACGGCCACTACGCCAAGGCCATCGAGGAGCGCTTCCCGGGCCGCTGGATCGGCAAGGTGGTCGCACAGGCGCTGCCGAAGGCCGACGTGCAGCGGTTCAAGGACTACGGCGTGCAGATCTACCACCCCAACTTCGAGGTGTGGGACCGGCGGCTGTTCGAGCTGTACTGCCCGGGCAAGGAGCGCTACGTCGGCCGGGACGAGTGGCACAAGCGCATCCTCGACTCCACCGAGGTGTTCGGCGCCCGCAACGTGATCCCGAACTTCGTCGCGGGCGTCGAGATGGCGGAGCCGTTCGGCTTCACCACCGTCGACGAGGCGATCGCCTCCACCACCGAGGGCCTGCGGTTCTTCATGTCGCACGGCATCACGCCCCGTTTCACCACCTGGTGCCCGGAGCCCACCACCCCGCTCGGCAAGGCGAATCCGCAGGGCGCGCCGCTGGAGTACCACATCCGGCTGCTGGAGGCCTACCGCGCCACCATGGACGAGTTCGGGCTCTCCTCGCCTCCCGGCTACGGTCCGCCCGGGCCCGGTCGCGCGGTGTTCTCCGTCAGCTCCTTCATGGACAGCCTGCCCGCGGACGAAGCGGGGGCCGGATCGGCCGACGCACCCGCGGGCGACGCACCGGCGGTGCGGACCGAGGCGTGAGCCCGCCCCCCGGGTCGGCCGGGCGGTGAGCGGACCGGCTCCGGCACGCGTACCGAGTGCCGGAGCCGCGAGCGATCCGGGCCGGGCGGAGCCCGTCGAGCCCGCTCCTCGCAAGCGGCGCGAACAGGTGTCCGGACACGCTCGGTGAGCGGATGTGAACAGCCCGCTTGTCAGTGGTGTCACGGACGTGAAAGGCTCGGTGCCCTGCCGCGAGGTTTCGCACAACTCCCTTTGTCCTGTGGTGAGTTGACCTCGCACGTGGATGCAGGAGTTCCATGTCCGACCTGCCGACCCCCCAGGACGCCACCGAGGCCGCGCTGTTCTCGGAGGGCTGGGACGCGGTGCTCTCGTACGCCGACCTGTGCACCTCGGGGTCCTTGACGGCCCATCAGCTGGCGACCGAGGCGTTCACCCACGGCATGCGCGAGCTCCGCGCCGCCGCGCGCACCTATGTGCGAGGCGCCGGCCGCCGCACCGCGCGGCTGCCGACGATACCGGCGCTGCTCACCGCCGTGCGTGACACGGCGGCCGCCTGGGAGGCCGACGGCCGGGGACACCGGCTCGACCCCGACCTCCGGCTGTGGCTCAACTCGGGCAGCGCGGGCCGCTTCTCGGGGCCGCCGGCGCGGCGGCCCGTCGCACTGCGCGGACTGCGGGACATGCAGGAGGCCGACGCCTCGCTGCTGTGGCTGGCCGAGGTGGAGGCCCTGCCCCTGCCCACCGTCGCCCGCCGGCTCGGTCTGGACCCGGCCGGCCTCGCCGACGAACTCGAAGAGGTCCGCACCCTGTTCCGGGACCGCTGCCACCGCGCCCACCTGGACACCCCGACGGACACACCGTGCCGCAGCTACGCCCGGCTGCTGGACGCGGTCACCCGGTCGCCCGGGGTCGAGGCCCCCGACGACCTCTCCCGGCACCTGGCGACCTGTGCCGAGTGCGCCGAGGCCGCGGCCTGTCTGCGCCTGCACGGCGGCGGCCTGCCCGCCGCGCTGGCCGCCGGAGTCGTCGGCTGGGGCGGCCTCGCCTACCTGGAGCGCCGCCGCCGCGCCGCCGAGGTCCGGCTCGGCGCGGGCCGCCCCGGCACCACCGCCCCGGACGGCGACGACCCGGAGGAGGACGCGGGCCGCGGCCGGATCGTGCGGCGCGGCCTGCTTGCCGCGGCCGTACTGCTGTCCGCGCTGGCACTCGGCGTGTCGCTGATGCCGTTCGGCGAGTCGGGCGACGGCACGACCGCCGCCGCCCGCGTCGACCGCCGGCCCGCCACCGACGCTCCCCGTGTCCCTCCCACCACCCGTGGCCCGTCCCCGGCCGGCACGCCCGCCGCCACCCCCTCCACGGCATCCCCGCAGGCGAAGCGCGTGCGCACGGAACCCCGACCCGATTCCGAGGGCACCTCCGCCCCCGCCCGCGAGCCGTCCCGCCCCGGCGCCCCCGCCGCCTCGCGGGCGCCCGGCTGCCATGTCCGCTACGACCTGGTCGGCGAGTGGCCCGAGGGCTTCCAGGCCACCGTCACCGTCACCACCGACCTGGCCCTGACCGGCTGGCAGGTCGCCTGGAACTTCCCCGACGGTCAGCGGATCGGCCAGACGTGGGACGCCGAAGCCGACCAGAACGGCACCCGCGTCACCGCCACCGCCGCCGACTACAACAGCTCCGTCGCCGCGCACGGCACCCTGTCCTTCGGCTTCGTCGGCGCCTGGCGGGACCGGAACCGGGCGCCGTACGGCTTCACGCTCAACGGGGCTCCCTGCGCCGTCGGGTGAGCCTGCGGGCGCCGGGTGAGCCGGCCGCCGGGTGAGCCTGCGGGCGCCGGGTGAGCCGGCCGCCGGGTGAGCCCGTGGCCGCCGGAGGAGCCCGTGGCCGCCGGAGGAGCCCGCGGAACCGCCGCACGTGCGGGATGCGGCGCGCGGGAAAAGGCTTGGTGCAACCCCCGGCCCGCGGGCTACAGTTGCCGAGCACGCCGAGGTGGTGTGCATGACCCGAGTGTGTACGAGGAGGTGTCGACCGATGGCTGTCACTGTGCTGGGCGCTGCCCTCATCCAGGAACTCATCAAGTCCACCTCCGTGGCCACCGGCTGATCCGACCGCGCTCACCGCGCCTGCCCGGGGCCACCCTTGTGAAGGGTCTCCCTTGACTTCCACCTCCGCAGTGTTCTCCGCGCTCGCTCCCTACGGCTGGGACGACGCCTGGGCCGACGCGTTCACCCCCTACGCGGCCGAAGGGCTGCTGCCCGGTCGGGTGATCCGGGTCGACCGCGGCCAGTGCGACGTCGTCACGGCGGGCGGAGTCGTCCGCGCCGACACCGCCTTCGTCACCCCGCACGACCCGATGCGGGTCGTGTGCACCGGCGACTGGGTCGCCGTCGAACCCGGCGGCAACCCCCGCTACGTGCGCGTGTATCTGCCGCGCCGCACCGCGTTCGTGCGCTCCACCTCCTCCAAGCGGTCCGAGGGGCAGATCCTCGCCGCCAACGTCGACCACGCCGTCGTCGCCGTGTCCCTGGCCGTGGACCTCGACCTCGGCCGCGTCGAACGCTTCCTCGCCCTCGCCTGGGAGTCCGGCGCCCAGCCCGTCGTCGTCCTCACCAAGGCCGACCTCGTGCCGGACCCGGTGACCCTCGCCCACCTCGTGCAGGACGTGGAGACGAGCGCGCCCGGCGTGCCCGTCCTCACCGCCAGCGCCCTGCACGGCGACGGACTCGACACCCTCGACGCGCTCGTCGGCTCCGGCACCACCGTGCTGCTCGGCCAGTCCGGCGCGGGCAAGTCCACCCTGGCCAACGCCCTCGTCGGCGAGGACGTCATGGACGTACGGGCCGCGCGGGACATCGACGGCAAGGGCCGGCACACCACGACCACCCGCAACCTGCTCGCCCTGCCCTCCGGCGGTGTGCTCATCGACACCCCCGGGCTGCGTGGCGTCGGCCTCTTCGACGCCGAGACCGGCGTCGGCGCGGTCTTCGCCGAGATCGAGGAGCTGGCCGGACGGTGCCGCTTCCAGGACTGCGCCCACGACAGCGAGCCGGGCTGCGCGGTGCGCTCCGCCGTCGAGGACGGGGAGCTTCCGGTTCGGCGGCTGGAGAGCTACCGCAAGCTGATGCGGGAGAACCAGTGGATCGTGGCGAAGACGGACGCGCGGCTGCGTACCGAGATCAAGAGGGACTGGAAGCGGAAGGGGGCCGAGGGCAGGGCGGCGATGCAGGCGAAGCGGGGCCACTGGACGTAGCCCCGCCCACGGCCCCGGGCACGGGGCCCCATCGCCCCCCGGCACGGGGGTCCCCACTGCCCCCGGCACGGGGTCCCGCCGCCCCCGACGCGGGTCCCCAACCGCTCCCCGGGGCCGGGGGGAGCTTCACGGGCTCGGGGCCCTGGGCCCGGGGGCAGCTTCACGTCCGATTTCCGCCAGCCCGGTACCGTGTCCGCGGACCACACTGGAAGGCGTGATGGACGAGGACAGCAGGTACGAGGCGGTGCGCAGCCGGGACGGGCGGTTCGACGGGGCGTTCTTCTTCGCCGTGCGGACCACCGGGATCTACTGCCGGCCCAGCTGCCCGGCGGTGACGCCCAAGCGGTGCAACGTGCGGTTCTTCCCCACCGCCGCCGCCGCGCAGGGCTCCGGCTTCCGGGCGTGCCGCCGATGCCGGCCGGACGCCGTGCCGGGCTCGGCGGACTGGAACGTCCGCGCGGACGTCGTCGGCCGTGCCATGCGCCTGATCGCCGACGGGACCGTGGACCGCGACGGCGTCGCCGGGCTCGCCGCACGGCTCGGCTACAGCGCCCGCCAGGTACAGCGGCAGCTCACCGCCGAACTCGGCGCGGGTCCCGTGGCACTCGCCCGGGCCCAGCGGGCGCACACCGCCAGGGTGCTGCTGCAGACCACCGGGCTGCCGGTCACCGAGATCGCGTTCGCGTCCGGGTTCGCCAGCGTGCGGCAGTTCAACGACACCGTCCGCGAGGTGTACGACATGACGCCGACCGAGTTGCGTGCCGCCGCCCCCCGGGGCCGTGACGCGCGCCGCGCCGGCCCGGGCGCCGGCATCCCGCTGCGGCTCGCCTACCGGGGCCCGTACCAGGCGGGGGCCGTCTTCGACCAGCTGGCGCGGGAGGCGGTGCCCGGCGTCGAGGAGGTGACCGGCGTCCGGGGCGCCCGCACCCACCGGCGCACCCTCCGGCTGCCGTACGGCACCGCCCTCGTCGCCGTGGCGGAGCGCACCCGGGAGTCGCGGGCGGGCGGCGGCACCCGGCAGGGCGGCTGGCTCCAGGCACGGCTGCACCTCACCGACCCCAGGGACCTCACCACCGCGGTGCAGCGGCTGCGGCGCCTGTTCGACCTGGACGCCGACCCGTACGCCGTCGACGAGCGGCTCGGCACCGACCCGCGGCTCGCCCCTCTGGTCGCGGCGAGGCCCGGACTGCGCTCGCCCGGCGCCGTCGACCCGCTGGAGCCCGCCGTACGCGCGCTGGCCGGCACCGCGGGCGCCGAGGAGCTGGTGCGCCGGTACGGCAAAGCGCTCGACGCGCCCTGCGGCGCCCTCACCCATCTCTTCCCGGAGCCGGGCGTCCTCGCCGAGGCCGAGCCCGACGGCCCGCTGGGCGCGCTCGCCGCCGCCCTCGCCGACGGCACCGTACGGCTGGACCCGGGCGCCGACCGGGACGACGCCGAGCAGGCGCTGCTCGCCCTGCCCGGCATGGATCCCGCCACCGTCGCGACCCTCCGCGTCCGCGCCCTGGGCGATCCGGACGTGGCCCCGCCCGGGACACAGGCGCCCGACGCGTGGCGTCCGTGGCGGTCCTACGCCGTCCGGCATCTGTGCGTGGCGGCGGAGGTGGGACGATGACGACCGTGTATGTCACCCGGCTGGCCGCCCCCATCGGACCACTGCTGCTCACCGCCGACGCGGACGGGGCGCTCACCTCGGTGTCCGTGCCCGGACAGGAGGGCGGCCGGGTCGTCCAGGACGGCTGGCGGCAGGACCCGGGGCCGTTCCGCGCGGCCGGCGAGCAGCTCGCCGCCTACTTCGCGGGTGAACTCAAGGAGTTCCAGCTGCCGTTGCGCGCCGACGGCACCGATTTCCGGCAGCGGGTGTGGGCCGCGCTGGACGAGGTGCCGTACGGCGCCACCGCGACCTACGGCGAGATCGCCGCCCGTATCGGCGCGTCCCGCCCGGCCGTCCGCGCGGTCGGCGGGGCCATCGGCGCCAACCCGCTGCTCATCGTGCGCCCCTGCCACCGGGTCATCGGCGCGAACGGGACGATGACCGGGTACGCGGGCGGGCTCGAGCGCAAGGTGTGGCTGCTCACCCTGGAGGGCGCGCTCGCCGGCCGCTAGGACCCCGCCGGCCCCCGGCCGTACACCCGGCGCGGAGGGACCCGGATCACCTCCTCGCTCGGCTGCGCCCCCAAGTCGTGTGGGCCGGCCAGGAGTTCGGCCTCGCCCCGGATGTCCGCACCGCGCACCCGCCAGGGCCGCACGCTCACGATGCCGTCCACGACCAGGGCGACCTTCGGATCGTGCCGGAGGTCGCGCCACTTCTTCGTGTCTTCGTGGCGCCCGTGGAGTACTCGCCGATCAGGATCGTGCCGTCGTCCCGGGGGAAGAAGCCGACGGGGCTCGCCCGCGCCTGCCGTGCTCGCGCCCGTGCCTGCCGTGCTCGCGCCCGTGCTCGTGCCGTGCTCGTGCCGTGCCGTGCTCGCGCCCGTGCTCGTGCTCGTGCCGTGCCGTGCTCGCGCCCGTGCTCGTGCTCGCGCCCGTGCTCGTGCTCGCGCCCGTGCTCGTGCCGTGCCGTGCTCGCGCCCGTGCTCGCGCCCGTGCTCGTGCTCGCGCCCGTGCTCGTGCCGTGCCGTGCTCGCGCCCGTGCCGTGCCGCGC
>NZ_JBEOTD010000077.1:0-15087 GCF_040426375.1 Streptomyces sp. NPDC096012 | reverse complement strand
GCCAGCCAGCCAGCCAGCCAGCCAGCCAGCCAGCCAGCCAGCCAGCCAGCCAGCCAGCCAGCCAGCCAGCCAGCCAGCCAGCCAGCCAGCCAGCCAGCCGGGCCGGCCCGGCGGTCCGGCGGATCCCCGACCGCTTGGCCGGCCGCACCTTGACAAGACCACAGGGAAGTCGGACCGCTCACCAATCACCCAGCTCGGCCGCGTACGGCGGCTCGGCCCCCGCCCGCGAGCAGGTGATCGCCGCCGCGCGTGCCGCGAACCGCAGCAACCGTGCCCAGCCCTCCGTCCCGAGGGCCGCAAGCGCCTGCGGAGACAGCGCGTCCTGGACGGACAGACCGTGCAGCAGGGCCGCGTTCACCGTGTCACCGGCGCCGATCGTGTCCACGACGTCGACCCTCTCACCCGGCACGGAAAGCTCTCCGCCGTTCCGGGTGAACACGGTCAGGCCCTCGCCGCCCCGGGTGACCACGACGGCCGACGGACCAGCGGCCAGCCACTCGCCGGGGCTGCCGCCCAGCCATGCGGCGTCCTCGGCGGAGAGCTTCAGCAGCGTGACCGAGGGCAGCCAGCTCTTGAAACGCGCCCTGTAGGCGTCCGCGTCCGGGATCAGGCCCGCCCGGACATTGGGGTCCAGCGCGGTGAACAGCCCCTGCCCGGCCGCCGTGCGCATCAGCTCCTCGTAGGCGCTCGCCCCAGGCTCCAGAACGAGCGAGCAGGTACCGAAGGACACCGCGCGTGTGCCGTCGGGAAGAGCGCTCGGGGCGGTGAACAGGCGGTCGGCGGTGCCGTCGACGTAGAAGGAGTAGGCGGCCGAACCGCCCGGGTCGATTGTCGCCACCGCGAGGGTCGTCGGCTCCGGTCCGCGCGCCACCCCCGACACGTCGACCCCGGCCCGCCGCAGCCCGTCGAGCAGGGCCTCACCGAAGGCGTCGGAGGACGCCCGGGAGCAGAAGGCGGTGCGGGAGCCGAGCCGGCCCAGGGCCACCGCGGTGTTGTACGGGCCGCCGCCGAGCGCCGGCTTCAGGTCCGCGAGGGCGCCGGGGCCCTGCGGTACCAGGTCGATCAGTGCCTCACCGGCGACGACGATCACGAGGCGGTTCCCTTCTCGGACAGTGCTGATGATGCGGCCGGCCCGGTCTCTTCGGTCCCGGCCGGTTCCTCCGGGCACCCGCACGAGGTGCGGTGCACGAACGTGCTCGGCAGCCGTACCGTCCGGGCGGCCCGGTCAGGCTCGGCCAGGCGGTCCAGAAGCACCCGGACCGCCGTGGCGCCCAGCTCCCTGCTGGGCTGGGCGACGGCGGTGAGCCGGGGCGAGAACAGATCGGCCCAGGCGAAGTCGTCGAAGCAGCACAGGGCGATGCCGTCCGGCACGGACAGACCGTGGCGGCGCAGGGCGCGCAGGGCGCCGATGGTCATCGCGTTGTTGGCGGTGACGAGTGCCGTCGGTGACTCGGGCAGGCGGAGCAGCGCGGCGGTGGCCCGTTCGGCGCCGGCGGACTCGGAATTGCCGGACACGACGAGCCGTTCGTCGTACCCGAGACCGGCGGCGGCCAGACCAGCCCTGTAGCCGTCGATGCGCTCACCGGTCGTACTGAGCCCGGGCAGACCCGCGACCAGGCCGATCCGGCGGTGGCCCAGCCCGGCGAGATGGGTGACCAGCCGGGCCATCGGTTCCGCGCTCTCGGCACAGACCTGGTCGAAGCGCGGCGAGCCCGCTCCAGCGGCGCCGCCCGTTCCGGTGCGCGCGTCCACTCCAGCGCGCGCGGCTGCCGCGCCGCCGGATCCCACTCCGCCGCCGGATCCCTCCGGACCGCCCGCTTCCGCACCGTCGGCCCCGGTCCCGCCCAGCACGGACGCGTCGATCACCCGGTCCAGGAACACCGTCGGAACGGCGTGACGGCGCAGATAGCCGACCAGGTCGTGCGGGCGCGCGGAGGGCGCGACGATCATGCCGTCCACCCGGCGTTCGTGAAGTAGCTGTACGACCGTGCGTTCGTGCCGGGGATCGTCGTGCGGATCGGCGATGAGCAGGCTGTACCCCGCTGCCACGGCGGCGGCCTCGACTCCCTGGAGGATTTCCGTGAAGTAGGGGTTGCTGATCGCCGACACCGCGAGGCCGATGGACCGGGTGCGGGAGGTCACCAGGGAGCGGGCCAGGGTGTTGGGCGTGTAGCCGAGGCTGTCGACGGCGTCCAGCACGGCTTGGCGGGTGTGCGGCAGCACGGGGCGCGTGCCGTTGAGTACGTGGGAGACGGTCGCCACGGAGACCCCGGCACACCGGGCGACGTCCGCCATGGTGGGCATGGTGCCTCCTCTCCGGGTCGGGCTGGACCGTGCGCTGCTCCGGCCGAGCCGACGGGTTGACTCCGGGCCTGCAGGCCGCCTCGCCGGGCCGACTGAGCGGCTCCGCGGGCCGCCAACAGCCTCCCGGCCGGGAAGGTATCTCATCCGCCGCTCCCGCGTAAACGCTTGCGCAAGCGTTTACGTGCGCGACCGTGCCCGGCAGGCCCGGCGCCGGGGGCGGCCTCCTGAGGCTGCCCCGAGGGGATGCCTTCCGAGGAGCGCCCCGAGGGGGTGCCTTCCGAGGAGCGCCCCGATGGTTGCCTTCCAGGGAGTGCCCCGAGGATGCCCCGAGGATGCCCCGAGGGCTGTTCCTCGGGCGCCGCACCCCTCGTCCCACGCTCAACCCCAGGTCGGCTCACCTCAATCCCCGGGGGCACCCCTCGGGGCCCGCGACACTTCGGATCGGCCCGGTCTCGCCCTGGACAGCCCTCGACCTGGGTCGCCCCCGGCCCCGTCCTCCGCCGCACCGGCCCCCTCTGCCCGGGTATCGTCGCCACGCACATCCCTTGACCCGTGGAGTCTCAGATGCCCGCCGGACCGTCCGCCAGCCGCCGCACCGTTCTCCGAGGGGCCGCCGTGGTGCCCGTCGCCGGGCTCGGCCTGGCCGCGTGCGCGGCTCCGGGCAACGGCGGCTCGGCCACTCCGACCGCGCCGGTCGACCTGGGTGCGGAGAAGGAGGTGCCGAACGGCGGCGCCAGGCTCTACAAGGACCACAACGTGGTGGTCAGCCGGGCCGAGGACGGCACCCTGCGGGCGTACAGCACGATCTGCACGCACGCGGGCTGCCCCATCAACAAGCTGCAGGGCACGACGCTGGTCTGTCCCTGCCACGGCAGCCAGTTCGACGCCATGACGGGCAAGGTGGTCCAGGCGCCGGCCACCGAGCCCTTGACCACGCTGTCGGTGAAGGCCGCGAACGGCAGGATCGTCGCCGGTCCGGCCACCTGAGCCGGTAAGCGGCACTGGTCCCGTCCCGCGCCGATCGCGACGCCGGGCCGCGGGCCCCGGACCGCGTGGGCGGACTCCCTCTCGGCGCGATCGGCACGATCGGCACACGGCACGCGCGGTCCACGCGGTCGAACGGCAGCCAGGAGCGACCCGCTCACCCCTCCCAGGCGATACCCACGATGCCGCTCACTCCCAGTCCCAGGCGATACCCACGACGCCGCTCACTCCCAGTCCCAGGCGATGCCCACGATGCCGGGCCGGATACGGGGCTCCACCAGGTGTGCGCAGTGGTGCGGCTCCCTGACGGACAGTTCCTGCCGGCCGCTGCGCGGGGCGGCCGGTGACTGCTGGGCGAAGCGGTGGCAGCGGGCGGGCAGCGCGGCCGCGTCGAAGCGCACCTGAAGGGCGTACTGCCCGCCGGGAAGGGCGAAGCGGTGCAGGTACTCGCGGGAGGCCCCGGCGGTCCGGTCGTCGATGCCGTACCGGAAGAGGAAGGTGTCGCCGGAGCGGAGCCGGGTGCCGAAGAGCAGCTCGGCCACCAGTACGCCGGAGTCCTGGTCCCAGCGGACACGGCCCGTGCGGCAGTTCTCCAGTGCCCGGACCCGCATGCCGAGCGGGTCGCTGCCGGGGTCGCCGTGGTGCACGGCGACGAAGCGGTCGACGCCGTCCCGGTGGGCCCGCACGATGTGGTGGGCCTCGCGGCCCGCCAGCTCGCGCCGGGCGCCGATCCGGACGCGCTCGTGGTGGCCGAGGGTGTGCAGGCCGTCGTCAGGGGGGCAGTCCAGTTCGGCCCGGAGCCGGTCCAGGATGTCCGAGGCCGCGACCAGGGAGCGGTACGAGCGGCCCGCCGGACGGTCGGACGCGGTGTGCTCGACGGACTCGGCGAGCAGCCGGATCAGCGATTCCTCCGGCAGCTGGAGTATCTCCTCCAGCGCCCGCACGGCGCGCAGCGACTCCGGGCGCTGCGGGCGTCGTGCACCCTGCTGCCAGTAACTCAGGCTGGTCACGCCCACCTTGACCCCGTGCCGCGACAGATGATGCTGGACGCGCTGGAGCGGCAGCCCGCGGGCGGCGATCGCGGCGCGCAGCGCCACGTGGAAGGGGCCGCCCCGCAGGGCCGAGCTCAGTTCCGCGGTGGGGAGGTCCGCGTGCTCTGTGGCGTGCCGCATGCCGAGGGGCCTTTCTGTGAGTGTCACTACGGCTGGTCAGACCGTCTGCGCGGGTGTGCGGGGCCACCCCCGTGGGCGCCGTGGACACCCGTGACCGCGCACACCGAACCCCGTCCGCGTGGGTGCACGGCCCCGAGTTCCCGTGCATTGAAGCGTGTTGACCAGACCCCGACAACACCTGTGACTCGGCCGCGGCGCACTCCTGGCCGGACCGTGTCCTCGGCGGCGCGGGTGACGAGCGCGGTCGGCCGGCCGGGTGCCGCACACGGGCCGCGACCCACCGTGACCCCGCGGGGCCCGTACGTGACAGCCCGGGGCCGTGCTGATGCGGGCGTCGTCCACAGGCCCGACGCGCTGTCGGCGCTCGCCAGTAGGGTGTGAGACATGGCCGATCCCTCCAGCTACCGCCCCAGGCCGGGTGAGATCCCGGACTCTCCGGGGGTGTACAGGTTCCGCGACGAGCACCGCCGGGTGATCTACGTCGGAAAGGCGAAAAGCCTCCGCCAGCGCCTGGCGAACTACTTCCAGGACCTGGCGGGCCTGCACCCGCGCACCCGGACGATGGTGACCACCGCCGCGTCCGTGGAGTGGACCGTCGTGTCCACGGAGGTCGAAGCGCTGCAGCTGGAGTACTCCTGGATCAAGGAGTACGACCCCCGGTTCAACGTCAAATACCGCGACGACAAGAGCTATCCGTACCTCGCGGTGACGATGAACGAGGAGTTCCCCCGCGTGCAGGTGATGCGCGGTCAGAAGAAGAAGGGCGTCCGGTACTTCGGGCCGTACCCGCACGCGTGGGCCATCCGGGACACCGTCGATCTGCTGCTGCGCGTCTTCCCGGTGCGCACCTGCTCGGCCGGCGTCTTCAGGAACGCCGCCCGTACCGGCCGCCCCTGCCTGCTCGGCTACATCGGCAAGTGCTCCGCCCCCTGCGTCGGCCGGATCAGCCCGGAGGAGCACCGGGAGCTGGCCGAGGAGTTCTGCGACTTCATGGCCGGCCGGACCGGCACCTACCTCCGCCGTCTGGAGAAGCAGATGATGGAGGCGGCCGACGAGATGGAGTACGAGCGGGCCGCCCGCCTGCGCGACGACGTCGAGGCCCTCAAGAAGGCCATGGAGAAGAACGCGGTCGTCCTCGCCGACGCCACGGACGCCGACCTCATCGCCGTCGCCGAGGACGAGCTGGAGGCGGCCGTGCAGATCTTCCACGTGCGCGGCGGCCGGGTGCGCGGCCAGCGCGGCTGGGTGACCGACAAGGTCGAGGACGTCACCACCGGCGCCCTGGTCGAGCACGCCCTGCAGCAGCTGTACGGCGAGGAGAGCGGGGACTCGGTGCCCAAGGAGGTCCTGGTCCCGGCGCTGCCCGAGCCGGTCGAGCCGGTCCAGGAGTGGCTGGCCGTCCGCCGCGGGGCGAACGTCTCGCTGCGCATCCCGCAGCGGGGCGACAAGAAGGCCCTCATGGAGACCGTGCAGCGCAACGCCCAGCAGGCCCTGGTACTGCACAAGACCAAGCGCGCCTCCGACCTGACCACGCGTTCACGCGCGCTGGAGGAGATCGCCGAGGCCCTCGACCTGGACAGCGCCCCGCTCCGGATCGAGTGCTACGACATCTCGCACCTCCAGGGGGACGACGTGGTCGCCTCCATGGTCGTCTTCGAGGACGGCCTGCAGCGCAAGGGTGAGTACCGGCGCTTCCAGATCAAGGGCTTCGCCGGGCAGGACGACGTCCGCTCCATGCACGAGGTGATCACCCGCCGCTTCAAGCGCTACCTCGCCGAGAAGCAGAGGACGGGGGAGTGGGCAGAGGGGGCCGAAGGGGCCGACACCGCGGACGGCCTCACGGAGGTCGGCGCCGCTGTCGCGGACGGACAGGGCGTCACCCGCGGCCAAGCGCTCACCGGCGGCCAGTCGGTGACCGGCGGCCCGGCAACCGGTGGCGGCCAGGCGGTCACCGGCGAGCAGGAGACCACCGAGCCCACCGAGACCACCGAGAAGCCCGGGATCAACCGCGAGGACGCCTTCGGCGCCCAGGGGATCACCGGCGGCCTCGAGGAGGACGCGGCCCCCGGCCGCGCCGACGCCGACGAGGACGTGGTCAGCCCCGCCGCGAACGCGGATCTCGGCCGCCCGGATGCCGACGAGGAGGTCGTCAGCTCCGGCGTGAACAGGACCCCCAGCCGCCCCGTCGGGGACGGAGACCTCGCAAGCACCGGCGAGGACGGCGTCGCCGGTGCGCTCAAGGACGAGGACGGGCGGCCCAAGAAGTTCGCCTATCCGCCTCAGCTCGTCGTCGTCGACGGCGGTCAGCCGCAGGTCGCGGCGGCCCAGCGCGCCCTGGAGGAGCTGGGTATCGACGACATCGCCGTCTGCGGGCTCGCCAAGCGCCTGGAGGAGGTCTGGGTGCCCGGCGAGGACGACCCGGTGATCCTGCCCCGCACCAGCGAGGGTCTCTATCTGCTCCAGCGGGTCCGTGACGAGGCCCACCGCTTCGCCATCACCTACCAGCGCACCAAGCGCGCCAAGCGCTTCCGGTCCAGCCCGCTGGACGACGTCCCCGGCCTCGGCGACACCCGCAAACAGGCGCTCATCAAGCATTTCGGCTCGGTGAAGAGGCTGCGGTCCGCCACAATCGAGCAGATCCAGGAAGTGCCCGGGATAGGCCGCAAGACGGCCGAGACGATCGCCGCGGCCCTCGCCCAGGCGGCCCCGGCCGCACCCGCCGTGAACACGGCGACCGGAGAGATCATTGAGGACGAGGAACCCGACACGACGGGGGGTTCCTCGGGGGAGCCCGTGACCGCGGGTCTCCCGGACGAACGACGGGGGCAGGAGACATGACCGAGCACGACGCACAGCCGGCAGCACGGCGAGATCAGACGCACGGTGACACGGGCCAGGACGCCCCGCCGCACGACGCCGGCCAGGACACGGGCCGGCCCCCTGGGCAGGACACCGGCCAGGGCGCGGGCCGGACCGCAGGCCAGGATGCCGGGCAGGGCGCAGGCCAGGCCGCCAGGCAGACCGCAGGGCAGGGCCAGGGCACAGGTCAGGACGACGGGGCACAGGTGAGTACGGGCAGCGACACGGCCGGGGCGCCGGAGGCGGTCATCCCGGAGCTGGTGATCATCTCCGGGATGTCCGGAGCGGGCCGGTCGACGGCCGCCAAGTGTCTGGAGGACCTCGGCTGGTTCGTCGTGGACAACCTCCCGCCCGCGCTCATCCCCACCATGGTGGAGCTGGGCGCCCGCTCCCAGGGCAACGTGGCGCGGATCGCGGTCGTGGTGGACGTGCGCGGCCGCCGTTTCTTCGACAACCTGCGCGAGTCCCTCGCCGATCTGGAGGCGAAGCACGTCACCCGCCGGATCGTCTTCCTGGAGTCCTCCGACGAGGCACTGGTGCGCCGCTTCGAGTCGGTGCGCCGCCCGCACCCTCTGCAGGGCGACGGCCGCATCGTGGACGGTATCGCCGCGGAGCGCGAGCTGCTGCGCGAGCTGCGCGGGGACGCCGACCTGGTGATCGACACCTCCAGCCTCAACGTGCACGAGCTGCGCGCCAAGATGGACGCCCAGTTCGCCGGCGAGGAGGAGCCCGAGCTTCGGGCCACGGTGATGTCCTTCGGCTTCAAGTACGGCCTGCCGGTCGACGCCGACCTCGTGGCGGACATGCGCTTCCTGCCCAACCCGCACTGGGTCCCGGAGCTGCGTCCGTACACCGGCCTGAACGAGGAGGTCGCGGCGTACGTCTTCAACCAGCCCGGCGCGAAGGAGTTCCTCGACCGGTACGCCGAGCTGCTGCGGTTGATCGCGGCCGGCTACCGCCGCGAGGGGAAGCGGTATGTGACCATCGCCATCGGCTGTACCGGCGGTAAGCACCGCTCGGTCGCCATGTCGGAGAAGCTCGCCGCGCGGCTCGCGGCCGAGGGCGTGGAGACGGTGGTCGTGCACCGGGACATGGGACGGGAATGACGGAACGTACACGGCGGCTGAGCAGACTGCGCCGGGTGGTGCCCGAAGGGCGGGCGGGCCGCGCCGCGGCCGAGGGCGGGACGGCAAGGCCCGCCGAGGCCCGTGGCGGGCGCGCCCGGCGCCGGGGCGCTCAGCCCAAGGTCGTCGCCCTCGGCGGCGGGATGGGGCTGTCCGCCTCGCTCGCCGCGCTGCGCCGGATCACCGGTGACCTCACCGCCGTCGTCACCGTGGCCGACGACGGCGGCTCCAGCGGCCGGCTGCGCGACGAGCTGGGTGTGCTGCCGCCCGGAGATCTGCGCAAGGCGCTGGCCGCGCTGTGCGGCGACGACGACTGGGGCCAGACCTGGTCCCGGGTCATCCAGCACCGCTTCACGTCCAAGGGCGACCTCCACGACCACGCGGTGGGAAACGTGCTGATCGTCGCCCTGTGGGAGCAGCTGGGCGACCACGTGCAGGCCCTCGACCTGGTGGGCAGGCTGCTCGGTGCGCACGGGCGGGTGCTGCCCATGTCGGCCGTGCCGCTGGAGCTGCAGGCCCTGGTCAAGGGGCACGATCCCGAACGCCCGGACGACGTGGACACCGTGCGCGGGCAGGCGACCGTCGCGCTCACGCCGGGCGAGGTGCAGTCGGTGCACCTCGTGCCCAACGACCCGCCGGCCGTCCCCGAGGCGGTCGCCGCGGTGCTGGACGCGGACTGGGTGGTGCTCGGTCCCGGGTCCTGGTTCTCCTCGGTGATCCCCCACCTTCTCGTGCCGGAGTTGCTGGACGCGCTGACCGGGACCAGGGCCCGCAAGGTCCTCTCCCTGAACCTCGCTCCCCAGCCGGGAGAAACAGAGGGCTTCTCCCCGCAACGTCATTTGGAGGTTTTGGGGCGACACGCCCCTAAACTCGCCCTGGACGTGGTGCTGGCCGACGAGGCCGCCGTGCCCGACCGTGACTTGCTCACCGAAGCCGCCAAGCGGCTGGGAGCGGCGGTCGAGCTGGCGCCGGTCGCCCGGACCGACGGAAGCCCCCGGCACGACCCGGAGCTGTTGGCCGCCGCGTACGACCGTATTTTTCGGATGCATGGAAGGATCGGCCCATGGCGATGACGGCAGCGGTGAAGGACGAGATCTCTCGGCTCCCCGTCACCCGGACCTGCTGCAGGAAGGCGGAGGTCTCCGCCATTCTGCGGTTCGCCGGCGGCCTCCACCTGGTGAGCGGGCGCATCGTGATCGAGGCGGAGCTGGACACCGCTATGGCGGCCCGCCGCCTCAAGCGGGACATCCTGGAGATCTTCGGCCACAGCTCCGAGCTGATCGTGATGGCGCCCGGCGGACTGCGCCGCGGTTCGCGGTACGTCGTGCGGGTCGTGGCGGGCGGTGACCAGCTGGCCCGCCAGACGGGCCTGGTGGACGGCCGTGGTCGGCCGATCCGCGGGCTGCCCCCGCAGGTGGTCTCCGGGGCGACCTGTGACGCGGAGGCGGCCTGGCGCGGGGCGTTCCTGGCGCACGGTTCGCTGACCGAGCCCGGCCGTTCCTCCTCCCTCGAGGTGACCTGCCCGGGCCCCGAGGCGGCGCTCGCGCTGGTCGGAGCCGCCCGCCGGCTGTCGATCGCCGCCAAGGCCCGCGAGGTGCGCGGGGTGGACCGGGTGGTCGTCCGTGACGGTGACGCGATCGGCGCGCTGCTGACCCGGCTCGGCGCGCACGAGTCCGTGCTGGCCTGGGAGGAGCGCCGGATGCGGCGCGAGGTGCGGGCCACCGCCAACCGGCTCGCCAACTTCGACGACGCCAACCTCCGCCGTTCGGCGCGCGCGGCCGTGGCCGCCGGTGCCCGGGTGCAGCGCGCCCTGGAGATCCTGGGCGAGGAGGTGCCCGAGCACCTCGCCGCCGCCGGTCGCCTGCGCATGGAGCACAAGCAGGCCTCGCTGGAGGAGCTGGGCGCGCTCGCCGACCCGCCGCTGACGAAGGACGCGGTGGCGGGCCGGATCCGCCGGCTGCTGGCGATGGCCGACAAGCGCGCCTCCGACCTGGGCATCCCGAGCACGGAGGCCAACCTCTCGGAGGAGCTCGCGGACAACCTGGCCGGCTGACCGCCCCGCTGACCGTCCCATGTCGACACGCCGGTGCCGATGGCCTTCTGGGCCTTCGGCACCGGTATGCCGCACCGGCCGAAGCTCGTTTCCGTGTCCATGACGCGCTCTTGACTCGATCAAGAAGTGACATGAGCCTGGCAACTTGTTCGCCGCTGCGGCGGACCACCGCTAGGGGGGTTCATGAGACACAGAGCGAGATCGATCCTCGCTGTCGGCGCGCTTCTGATCGGCGGAGCGAGCCTGGCACCCGTAGCCCAGGCACAGAGCGGAAACCCGGCGAAGCCCGACCCCGGTGAGGTCAAGGTCTTCCGTGCCGACGTCACGCGGCAGCAGGTACCCCTGCTCCTGAAGGCCGGACAGGACAGCCGTGAACTCGGCGAGCAGGTGAAGGCGGACGGCAGGACCGAGGTCGAGGTCTACCTCACCGACCGGCAGGCGGCGAACCTGCGCAAGCAGGGCGTCGACCTCACGGAGCACACCGTCCCGGCGAAGGCGAAGGCGCGTGCCGAGGACGCCGCGCAGGGCGTGTTCCGGCCGTACAGCGGGAGCGGCGGTCTCCAGGAGGAGATCCTGCGGACCGCCCGGGCCAATCCCGGCCTCACCAAGGTCGAGTCCATCGGCAGGACGGTGGAGGGCCAGGACATCCTGGCGCTCAAGCTGACCCGGAACGCGAAGAAGTCCAAGGACGGCTCGAAGCCCTCCGTGCTGTACATGTCCGACCAGCACGCGCGCGAGTGGATCACGCCGGAGATGACCCGGCGGCTGCTCCACTACTACCTGGACCACTACAGGACCGACCGGCGGGTCAGGAGGATCGTCGACTCGACCGAGCTGTGGTTCGTGCTCTCGGCCAACCCCGACGGCTACGACTACACCTTCCAGGCCCC
Source organism: Streptomyces sp. NPDC096012 (assembly GCF_040426375.1). Classification (NCBI taxonomy): domain Bacteria; kingdom Bacillati; phylum Actinomycetota; class Actinomycetes; order Kitasatosporales; family Streptomycetaceae; genus Streptomyces; species Streptomyces sp. NPDC096012. The sequence goes on along the minus strand of NZ_JBEOTD010000077.1, from coordinate 3,701 downwards.
CGGCAACCGGCTGTGGCGCAAGAACCTGCGCGACGTCAACGGCGACGGCGTCATCGGCACGGGCGACGGTGTCGACCTGAACCGCAACTTCGCCTACAAGTGGGGCTACGACGACGAGGGTTCGTCCCCCAACCCCACCAGCGAGACCTACCGCGGCGCGAGCCCCGCCTCCGAGCCGGAGACCAGGGCGCTGGACGCCTTCGAGAAGCGCGTCGACTTCTCCTACGGCATCAACTACCACTCGGCGGCCGAACTCCTCCTCTACGGCGTCGGCTGGCAGGTGGCCACCCCGACCCCGGACGACGTCCTCTACAAGGCGCTCGCCGGCACCCCGGAGAAGCCGGCGATCCCGGGCTACCACTCCCAGGTCTCCTCCGAGCTGTACACCACCAACGGCGAGGCGGACGGCCACGCCTCGAACGTCAACGGGATGGCGATGTTCACCCCCGAGATGTCGACCTGCCAGACCGCCTCGGACCTCGATCCGAACGACGCCTGGAAAGCCGGGGACTGCCAGTCGGTCTTCAACTTCCCCGACGACGAGAAGCTGATCCGTCAGGAGTTCGAGAAGAACGTCCCGTTCGCGCTCTCCGTCGCCGAGACCGCCGCGCACCCGGACAGGCCGGTCTCCTCCGTCGGCCTGAGCGCCGCCGACTTCACCCCGGCCGCCTTCACCACGTCGTACTCGCGGGGCGCGGACCAGGAGGTCTCCGTCGTCGTCCGCAAGGCGATCCGGGACAAGGAGCTCAAGTACCGCGTGAACGGCGGCCGTACGCTCGACCAGCGGCTCAGGCACTGGAACGGCGGCCGGGTCTACGGCGGTGAGGACGACCTCTACTTCGACGAATACCGGGCCAGGGTGCGGGACGGCGAGCCGGGCGACAAGGTCGAGGTGTGGTTCACCGGCGAGACGGAGGCCGGCAAGAAGGTCTCCAGCACCCACTTCACCTACACGGTCGCCGAGCGGCCCAGGGCGGACACCCTCGTGGTCGCCGAGGAGGGCGCGGCCGCCACACAGGCGCAGACGTACGTGGACGCGCTGAAGGCGGCGGGGCACCGGGCGATCGTGTGGGACGTGGCCACCCAGGGCGTGCCCGACGCGCTCGGCGTGCTCAGGCACTTCCGGACGGTCGTGCACTACTCCGGTGTCAAGGGCCCGGGCAACCCCACCCAGCTCCAGCTGCGCGCCTACCTCAACGAGGGCGGCGGATTGATCGAGGCCGGGGAACTGGCCGGCGGCAGCGTCGACCTCGGCGACGGCACCCTGTCGAACGACTTCAGCCAGTACTACCTCGGCGCCTACAGCCGTACGTCGACCAAGGGCGCCACCGGACTGACCGGCTCCGGCGCGCTGGACGGCTTCGCCGGCGCCCTCGGCGACGCGCCCGGCAACCCGCTGGACAAGGCCGGTACCTACGGCGTCACCTCCGAGGAACTGCCGGTCTCCGCCTACCCGCAGTTCGCCAGTGCCGGCGCGGGCCGGTTCGCCGGGACCGTCAACCCCTACGGGCCGTACGCCGGATCCGGAATGGCCGCCGCCGTGCACACCGACGACTCCTACAAGCGGCTGACCCGCACGATCGACCTCACCGGAGTCGGGGCCGCCGCCAAGCCGGCCCTGAGCACCCGGCTGTTGTGGGACACCGAACCCGGCTACGACCACGCGGTGGTCGAGGCGCACACCGTGGGCGCCGACGACTGGACGACCCTGCCGGAGACCTCCGGAGCCACGAAGACGGCCGTACCGGCCGAGTGCGGGGCCGGGTTCCTGATCGCCGAGCACCCCTGGCTCGAGCACTATCTGACGCTGGCGGACCACGCGTGCACCGCGACCGGCACCACCGGTTCCTGGAACAGCCTCACCGGCAGTTCCGCCGGATGGCAGCACGTCGCCTTCGACCTGAGCGCCTACGCCGGGAAGTCGGTCGAGGTCTCGATCAGCTACGTCACCGATCCCGGCAGCGGCGGACACGGCGTCCTCGCCGACGACGCCTCGCTGGTCGTCGGCGGCGCGGCGAAGGAGACCGAGGGCTTCGAGACGTCCCTCGGCGCCTGGCGGGCGGCCGGCCCGCCCGCGGGCAGCCCGGCCGCCCTGAAGGACTGGGCGCGCACGGGGACCCTTTTCCAGACGTACGGAGCGGTCTCCACGGACGACACGGTGCTGCTGGGCTTCGGTCTGGAACAGGTGCCGTCGGCGGCCGATCGGGCGGCCTTGTTGAGAAAGGCGTTCGCCTCTCTCGACAGGTGAGCGGAACCCCCTCTCAACGGTGCGGAAAAGGGGTAGTCGACAGGTGAGCCGACCCGCTCACGAACGAGTGAAAACGCCATCAACAACGGGCGGCATTCCGTAACAAATAAGGGTGAAGCCGCTGCCGATCCCTGGTGGTCCGTACCCCTACTGACGGGTACGGACCGCCTGCCCTCTATGCGGCATCTCGATGTCACTCCGGGGGCCTCGGAGAGGTAGGGTCGGTGGTGGTCGGGGACATCCCAAATACAGCTCGCCGGCACCGCGTGGCCGGCGTACCAACGAGGAGATCGGTTCGTGACGATCCGCGTAGGCATCAACGGCTTCGGCCGCATCGGCCGTAACTACTTCCGCGCGCTGCTCGAGCAGGGTGCAGAGATCGAGGTTGTGGCTGTCAACGACCTGGGTGACACGGCGACCACCGCCCACCTGCTGAAGTACGACACGATCCTGGGCCGCCTCAAGCAGGAGGTCACGCACACCGCCGACACGATCACCGTCGACGGTCACACCATCAAGGTGCTCTCGGAGCGCAACCCGGCCGAGATCCCCTGGGGCGAGCTGGGCGTCGACATCGTCATCGAGTCGACCGGCATCTTCACCAAGAAGGAAGACGCCGCCAAGCACATCGCGGGCGGCGCCAAGAAGGTCCTCATCTCGGCTCCGGCCAAGGACGAGGACATCACCATCGTGATGGGCGTCAACCAGGACAAGTACGACCCGGCGCAGCACCACGTCATCTCCAACGCCTCCTGCACCACCAACTGCGTGGCCCCGATGGCGAAGGTCCTCGACGAGAACTTCGGCATCGTCAGGGGTCTGATGACCACGGTGCACGCGTACACGAACGACCAGCGCATCCTGGACTTCCCGCACAAGGACCTGCGCCGCGCCCGTGCCGCCGCCGAGAACATCATCCCGACCACCACGGGTGCCGCCAAGGCCACCGCCCTGGTCCTCCCGCAGCTCAAGGGCAAGCTGGACGGCATCGCGATGCGCGTCCCGGTCCCGACCGGCTCGGCCACCGACCTGGTCGTGACGCTCCAGCGCGAGGTCACCAAGGACGAGGTCAACGCCGCGTTCAAGAAGGCGTCCGAGGACGGTGACCTCAAGGGCTACCTGTCCTACACCGAGGACCCGATCGTCTCCTCGGACATCGTCGGCGACCCGGCCTCCTGCACCTTCGACTCCTCCCTGACCATGGTCCAGGAGGGCAACTCGGTGAAGATCCTCGGCTGGTACGACAACGAGTGGGGCTACTCCAACCGCCTCGTCGACCTCACGGTCTTCGTCGGCAACCAGCTCTGATCGCCGCAGCAGGATCTTGAAGTGAGAGCAGGGCCCGGGCAGCCGCCCCGCGCCCCCGCCCGGCGCGGGCGGGAAAGGGGGGGCCACCCCCCATATAAAAAGAAGGAACAAACCGCCTCCACAACAATAAACACCCACAAAAAAA
>NZ_JBEOTD010000076.1:0-16500 GCF_040426375.1 Streptomyces sp. NPDC096012 | reverse complement strand
AGCTGAGAGTGCCCCGGACCGGCGCCGGGCGCCCCCGCCTCAGGCCGGACGCGGTCATCGCGGACAAGGCGTACTCGTCTCGGGCAATCCGTCAGACCCTGCGGCGCAGAGGCATCCGTGCGGTGATCCCGGAGCGAGCGGACCAGAAGGCCAACCGTCTGCGGCGAGGAAAGGCCGGCGGCAGGCCACCGGCCTTCGACCGTGAGCTCTACAAGGCCCGCAACGTCGTCGAACGCTGCTTCAACCGCCTCAAGCAGTTCCGCGCGATTGCCACCCGCTTCGACAAACTCGCCGCCCGCTACAAGGCCGGAGTCCACCTCGCCTCACTCATCCTCTGGCTCCGCGAACCCAACCAAGATCCTTTGTCCGACAGGACCTAGGGCCGATCCCCGGCGGCATCGCCATCCAACCATCCTCGAGCCCCTCGAATCGCGGAAACGGTGTGGGGCTCCGAAGGGTGACGGCGTCGCCTACTGCGTCATCCGCGTGTAGCGCCCAGGCAGGCGGCACGGTCCGGGCTTCCGGCCGAGGTCGAGGATGTGTCGTCAGACAGCTTGACCGCATCCACCCCGGCCGCCGGCGCTCTGCCGCCAGGGCGTCCCTGCCGTTCCGCCCAGCGCCAAGGGCCGCCGCGATTACGAGAACCGCGTCAGCACCCTCGTGGTCCCTGCCCGCAGAAGCAGGCCCGTCCTGCTAACCGCACCTGATGCACGTCACGTTCATGGACACCCGCCGCCGCGAACGGCCGGTCCAGCCCGCGGAACGGGACGGCCGGGTGGTGGAGGCGTCCGCAAGCTAGCGCTTCAGCGGGTGCAGGCACAGGCTCTTCACGCCGTCCTTGCTGTACTCCGGATAGGCGATGTAGTCCCGGTACGCGCAGGGGCCCTCCGTCGGGTCGACCACGCGGTACTGCGCGTCAGAGGAGCCGCAGCCGACGGGCCTGAGACTCTGCTGGGGCCAGGGGGCGTCGTTGCGGGCGCACGAGCCGGCGGTCAGGGTCGGGTGGCCGTCGCCGCCGTCCGGACCCGTCAGCATGCCGATCAGCAGGAGCAGCGGCACGGCGAGCGCCGCGAGGCCGAGCAGGCCCAGCGGGACGAGGGCCAGGATGCCGGCCGGCCGCCGGAACACCGGCTTGCCCGGGTTCAACGGGGGCCGCCACCCGGGCGTGACCGGCTCGGGGATGCGCCGGATGCCGGACAGGGCACTGAGGTTGGCCAGCAGCACGAAGGGGCTGATGAGCACCGACAGCGGGCCCCACCAGCCCACCACCATCGTGTCCGCCTGCAGGTCCCGGAAGGATGCCAGCGCGCAGGTGCGGCAGAACATCCCCTGGCGTCGCAGGAACCGCATGACCACCACCATGCCCTGGTGGCCCCGGACCGTCACCGGCGCGGCCGGCGCGGCCCCGCACACCTGGCAGAGCGCCGCGAGCGGGTAGGGCCCGGGGGCCTGCGGGTACGGCGCCGGTGTCTGGGCGTACGGTCCCGGCGCCTGCGCGTGGGGCCCCGCAGGCGGCCGGTACGGTCCCGGCGTCTGCGGGTGGGCGGGGTATGGGGGCGGCGGCGCGCTCAACTGGAGCCCTTCCAGGGTGACATGTCGGAACAGCACAGCACCCTACTCGGTGAGCTGTCCCGGCATCGGCCCGCGTACGCGACGACCAGAGGGACGTCGACGCCTCTGGGCGGTCAGACTGGGCGGACACCTGGCTGGTGCCGCTGCGCGGAGTTGTGGGCCTGGCGAACCTGTTCCGCGGCGGGATCCGTGCGTGGTGCGGCGGGCGCGGCGGCCCGTTCACGGGACTCCGCTGTGATCCGGGCGGCGCGTGCGGCCGACGCCTCGGACGGAGAAGGTTGTTGATGCGTTGCGCCGTCGAGAGCCCTGAGTGCGCGCCCACGCCGCGCAGGGCCGTCGCGGGGCGGCCGTTCCCGTGTTGCGGCAGCGCGGCACGCGCGGCTCCTGCGGTGATCCGCCAGGCGGTCCGCGGGCGGCGTTCATTCGCTGTGGCGGCCGGGGAGAGGGCCGCGGACGCGCCGGCGCCCGCCCGCCACGGCTGGAGTTCGCCTCGGCGGGTCCTTCGTGTCGGAGTGGCAGGGGTGATCACCCCTCCCCCGCCCCCTGTCGGGGGCGGACCCTACGGTGCGGCAGCGGCCAGCAAGGCGGACAAGCGGCCCGACGGCGGAGAGGGCCCACCCCTGTTCCTTCCGTTCTAGTAGTCGTCGCAACACCCCAGCTCAGGGGATGCGATGGACTTCAAGATCCGGGAGAGTCGGACAGCCCAGGGGACAACGGAGCTGCCACGTCAGCGGGAGGCATACTCCCAGCTCATGCAGCAGGGCGTGGGCAACAAGGAAGCGTGCCGCATCCCCGGCATCAACGAGAAGACCGGCCGACGCCGGCGGACCCTGCAGGGCCGTCCCGCTACTGCGCGAGGCCGAGCGCATCCACACCGCCGACCGCCTGCGGGAGAAGGCATCTCTGCGGACGATCGCCGCCGACCTCGGCCGCAGCCCCTCCACCGTCAGCCGGCACATACGCCGCAACGGCATGCCCTACGAGGTGACGCCTCTCGCTGGGCCCACGCCCCCACGGCGCGCACAGCCACGCCGAAGCCCGCCGGCCCCGCCCCAAATCCCGCAAGATCGGCCGGAACCGAACTGCGGGACTTCGTGAGCTGGACTGGTCCCTGTGCGCCATCGACTCGGTGAGCATCCGCGCCGTCAAGGGGGGCCACCGACGGGACCGACTCCGACCGACAGGGGTAAGAACGGGTCGAAGATCCATCTGATCTGCGACGGCAACGGCCTGCCGAGCTCGGTCGCCGTCTCGGGTGCCAACCTGCACGACAGCCAGGCCTTGGAAGCCTTGGTGAGGGGCATCCCGCCCATTCGATCCCGCCGGGGACCGTGCCGACGGCGGCCTGCCAAGCTGCAGGGCGACAAGGGCTATGACTACGACCACCCGCGGACATGGCTGCGGAAACGCGGCATCGTCCCGCGAATCGCGCGCCGCGGGATCGAGGGCTCAACCCGCCTCGGCCGTCATCGTTGGGTGGTCGAGCGGACCATGTCGTGGCTTTCCGGGTGCCGTCGACTGCATCGGCGCCACGAGCGGAAGCCCGAACACCTTACTGGCTTCACTGCAATCGCGGTCAGGCTCATCTGCCTGGCGGCGTCTGGGTGTCAGTGCCGGCCGGTAGTGTCTGTCAGGTGACCGACGATGCCGTCATCTGGAACCGGCTTGCCGCCTTGCTGCCGGGGGCCGAAGCCCAGGAAGTCAAAGACTGCCGGGACATCGGAGAGCAGGAGGCAGGGCTTGGCCTTCTCGTCTCCGGCATCCTCGGCCACCACGTGCCGATCAGCGCGATGGCCAAGGCCCAGATCTCCGTACTCGCAGAGACCTGGGGCGAGCGGGAGACCCTCACACCCCAGATCCTTCAGTGCCGTGATGACGGCACACCGGGCCACCTGAAGCTGATCGAAGGCGACGCAAACACCGTCCCCGAGGCAACAGGTGTGGCCGAACAGGACCTGGCCGGTCTCATCCTCGTCCCCTGGATCACCTGCACGAGATGCGGCCAGGTCCTGATGCGCGCCCATGCCCGAGAAAGCTGGGGAGATCTCTCCTACCTGGCGCGGCACTACGTCATCACGATGCCGAACCAAGTCACCGTCCTGCGGCTGTTCCCTGCCGACTCCGCCGACGCGGCCTTCGCGGATCTCCAGCGCGCGTGCTCAGACGCACCATAAGAAACGGTGTCTCAGCAAGACAGCCAGGTCGACGGTCGTAACGAGCGCAGCGTAGTCCTCGCTCATCGCCCACTTCATATGTCCCCGCAGATCCGTGTGCGGTGACTGGCCGCGAAAAACTATCGCGCCCACGTTCACCGGCGTTCACGGATCGGGAACGACTCCTGGCCGACGTCGCACCGGAGTGCGCCGGCCGGGATCACACTCTCTGCCCCAGCCCCGCAGTCCCGTTCTCTCATCAGCCGTCGCCCTCTTCAGATGCGTACCGCTGCTCCGCCGAGAGCGAACCGGTGCCCGTACGGCTCGGCGTATGGGTCTCGAACGTCCGCGCCAGACGCGACAAACTCACCGGTGACCAACTGGCCGCGCTACGCAGCCTCGGCATCAAGTGGGCGTAGCTCCCGATACCCGCGGCTGCACCGCAAGCGTGCCGGTGCGGTCGTCGGCCTTGGCCAGATCGGCGAGCTAAGGGCTGTCCCGTAAGTGATCTTGCTCCGCGATGATCTTGCCCGTGTCAGGTGTGATCACGGCGTCCGAGCCGTTCTGGATAGCTCCGTTTACCGGGCTGAGCCCGCGCGCCTTCGGCAAGTTGGTGACCGCGCTGCGCCGTGAGGGTGCCGATTCCCCGGGCCTGGGCCGGCCGTGGAAGCTGTCGCTGGAGGACCGAGTGCTGCTGGTCGCCACATGCTGGCGGACGAACTTGACCATGCTGCAACTGGCCCCGCTGTTCGGGGTGTCGAAGTCAGCCGCGGACCGAGTGATCGACAACTTCGGCCCGCGGCTCGCGCTGCATCCCCGCCGGCGGTTCGCGCCAAGGACGCGGTACTGATCGTGGACGGCACTTTGGTACCCCACCCGCGACCACAAGGTGGCCGAGCAGTCGAAGAACTATCGCTACTCCACCAACCACCAGGTCGTCATTGACGCGGACACCCGCCTGGTCGTCGTGGTCGGTGAGCCTTTGCCAGGCAATCGCAACGACTGCAGGGCATGGGAGGAGTCTGGCGCGAAGGCTGCCGTGGGCAAGACCCTCACGATGGCCGACGGCGGCTATCCGGGCACCGGCCTCCCTCATGCCCCACCGCCGCACTCCGGGCGAGGAGATGCCGGGTTGGAAACACGAGCACAACCGCTCGCACAGACAGGTCCGAGCCCGCGTCGAGCACGTCTTCGCCCGCATGAAGACCTGGAAGATCCTCCACGACTGCCATCTGAAGGGCGACGGTGTCCGTCACGCCATGCTCGGCATCGCCCGACTGCACCACCTCGCTCTCACGGGATAACTCCCTCCGCATGCGAAACCTGAGAGGTCCGAGAGAGACGGCTCCTCACCTCACTGACTCAGAGGATCCTCAGTCGAGATCCTCAGTCGAGACAGAACTCGTTGCCCTCAATATCCTGCATCACGATGCAGGACTCGTTCTCGCCATCGGCACGCATCGTTCGCACATGTACCGCGCCGAGCTCGACCAGCCGTGCGCATTCGGCTTCAAGCGTGGCCAGGCGCTCCTCTCCCACGAGCCCGATCCCGGCCCGCACGTCAAGATGCAGCCGGTTCTTGACAACCTTCCCTTCAGGAACGCGCTGGAAGAGCACGCGCGGGCCCACACCCGAGGGATCACTGCACGCGAAGTAGACCACCTGATCCTCGGGCGGCAGCGAGCGATGGTAGTCCTCCCAAGTGGCGAACCCCGTCGGGATCGGAGGTACGACGTACCCCAACACCTCGCACCAGAAGCCGGCGAGACGCGCGGGGTCCGCGCAGTCGAAGGTCACTTGGAACTGCTTGATCGTTGACATCGGCGCACGATAACAAGGGCCCTGCTCATCTCCCCGCGCGGGTGGGGCCACACGTTGTCGGGAGGACTGCTCCTGCCAACCACTGCTGTGTCGTGCGGTCACAGAGGTGGACCGAGGTCAGTGCCCCCAAAGGCTGGGACCCAGGACCCAACCCCGGCCAACCACTCTCGTGTCAAAGATCAGTTACGGGACAGCCCTTAGGCGAGTGCAGTGAACCTTCGGTGCCGGGCCCACGTCTTTCCACGCGACCGCCCCCTCATGCCCGGGAGAGCAGACCATGGACGAAAAGACCGTTGAGCGGACCGACGAGCCACATCACGTCGCGAGACCGTGGTGGGCGGACCTGGGAACGTGGGGCGCTGGCGCGCTGATCGTTTTCGGGGGCATCGCTGCAGCGTGGGTCTTTCTCGGGCTGCCCGGCACCTCGCAGGAGACCGCGTCCGGCTACCACGGGGCCGCCAAGCTCATCGCCATCGGTCTGGTGACCGTGGGGTGCACCCTGGTGGGCCGACTCCGTGGCCGGTCCACGGCCGGCGAGAAGACGAACGAGCAGGGCTCCGCCTGAAGTAACCGGCCGGTGAGCGCCGTCGGAGACTCGGCCGGCGGAACCCTTCGGTGACGTATTGCCGCCGGCGGGCGGTCGGACGCCTTGAGACTTCCGTGAGCAGTCGACGCCGAGTTCGGCCACGGACTTCGAGATTCCGAACAGCGGCGCCAGCTGGCGTAGCGTCAAGTTGGCTCGCCAGTAAGCCGGGAGCAGCGGGACGCGGTCCTCCAGGGGCATGCTCCATGGCCGACCGCGCCGGACCGCATCCGCCCCCCGCACGGCGCATGGCGCATGGCGTTCACCAGTTCGCCGAAACAGCGCGGGTTCAGCCCGGTGAACGGACCTATCCAGGACGGCTGTGACGCCGTGATCACACCTGCCACGAGAAGATCGTCCCACCACGTTGCGGAACTGGCCGATAGGAAGGCGCATATGGAGACAGACTTGATGAGTCGTCTGGAAGAGGCGGTGGGTCGTTTCGTGATCCCCCTGCGCATGAACGAAGGGTTCGATGAGCCGGCGCTACGTCAGCTACAGGAGCAGATCGATCACTGCGGGACGGCGTGGAGGGAAGAAACCCACGTACCGAAGCGTGCGGCGTTGATCCTCGCCGAACTCCACCCAGCGATCGAGGCCTGCGCCTGGCTGTACGAAGGGAACATGCGTCAGCGGATCCAGGAGGCAGGAGTGATGGTGTCCGAGGCAGTGATCGCTGCTCTGGACTGAGTGCCTCCCACGCCGTCGAGATACATACGTGCAGCAGGCGCTGGGGACGAGCCCATTGGCATGGCAAGCTCGATGACGTCACCGAGACCAACCCGACGGAACCAACGAGGTGGTCGTCGACAGCGCGTGCGGTCAGCTGCCGATCCAGGGTCCAGGAGTGGCCGGAGGTGGGCCCAGGCACGTGGCCGCACGCCTACGATCGCTGCCGATAGCCAGCCGTCTGCGACTTACCGGGGGCACGACATGGCACAGCTTCTCCGTCAGCAACAACTTGACGTGTTCGTGGGTTACCACGCCTTCGGTCTGCAGGAATCCGACGACGCCGTGCTGGAGTTGCTGTTCCCGGACGAATTCGACTTCGGCGCGTTCCTCAGCACCCACCCCGGTCGCCTCGACATCAGCAGTGCCGGCCATACCCACACTGAACTGTTGACGGTCGAGGTCTGGGACGGCCCTGCGCCGGCACAGGAGGCGGCCGCCTGGGAAGAGCAGGCGGAGGCGGACTTCGAGTCGGTGAGCGGTCAGGTGGCCGTGTGGTCGATGAGTCTCGGCCGGTCCGAGGACCTGATCACTTTGAGCAACACTGCCGGATCATGGCGCGTGCGCGTCTGTTCCACCGGCCGCGCCGCCGTCGAGGCTCTCGGCGAGAGTGAGGAGAGCATCAAGGGCGTGGAGCGGTACCTGGTGCAGTTCTGGCCTGCCCGGCCGTAGCCGGCCGATACGGCGGGAGCAGCCGGGGTGCTCCCGCCTTGAGTGGTCAGCCGCTGATCTCGACGATGAAGGCGTCGTCTTGGCCGTCGAGGATGCGATTCTTGGAGTAGGAGCTTTTCAGGATGAGACCGCCGGCCTGGTTGTCTTCCTTGGCGATGGGCTTGACGGAGAGGTTGAACGTGCGGCTTCCGGGTCGTAGTCGTGCTCGGCTGCTCCTTCGTAGGTGCTTGCGAAGGGGTATTCGTCGCAGTCCCGGGTGTTGCCGAGGGAGTAGCCGGCGCCCCAGTAGCGCCTGCACTGCTTCTTCGCCGCGTTGCGGTTGTCGTCGTTCCGTTTGACGTTCACGGTGCGGTGCAGAGGGGCTTCGACGTTCTGGCCCGGGACTTTCTTCGCCGGCATGTACGGTTTGGTGTCTTCGGGGTGCGTGAAGGCCGTTTTGATGTGCTGGGCTTCGGCCCGGTCTTCGGCACCGGTCCTCGCGCTGAGCACCATCGCCGCGATGTAGCTGAAGGTCGCCGCGCCCTTCGTCGCGGGGTACGGCCACCGGCTGAGTTCGGCAGGTGAGAAGCGGCCCCACCGCGGTGCGAGCATGAACAGGGTGCCTTGGGTGGCCTCACCGAGCTGCCACGGGGCCGGAGGCTTGAAGCTGACCAGGGGGTCGTAGACCGCGGCAAGCAGATCGTGGCTCTATCGGTGAGTCCTGACGCCGGTTGTCGGTCGGCGGCGACACCGCCCGGTGGTGGCGGAGAGTGATATCGCCGAGTTTTGACACCACTTGGAGGCTTGCGGTGGGACGCTGGGGATGCGCTGCGTGGTAGGGGGCGCCGGTGCCACCGAAGTCCAAGGTCGATCTGTACGCGGCGATACGCCGTGATGCCCGGGCGGGGATGTCGAACCGGGCCTTGCAGCGCAAGTACGGGGTGGGCTTCCGGACGGTGAGGGCGGCCATGGAGTCCGTCTGGCCGGAGCCGCGCAAGCAGCTGCCGCCCCGCAAGACGCGGCTCGACGCCTTCAAGCCGGCCATCGACCAGATGCTCCAGGCGGATCTGGACGCGCCGCGCAAGCAGCGCCATACCGTCAAGCGGATCTTCGACCGGCTGCTGGACGAGCACGGTGCGGTGGAGGTGACCTATCCGATGGTGCGGGCCTATGTCGCTGTTCGCCGGCCGCAGATACGAATCGAGGCGGGACGCGGGCCGCTGAACGCGTTCATCCCGCAGACCCACATGCCGGGGGCGGAAGCCGAGGTCGACTTCGGCGACGTGACGATCCGTCTGGCCAGTTCCCCCGCGACAAATCGCTGCGGGCCTTCGACTTCAAGGCGAACCCTGGACCCGGCGGTCATCCACACCCTGGCGACCTGCCAGTGGGTCAAGAAGGGCCTGCCGCTCTGCCTGATCGGCGACTCCGGCACCGGCAAGTCGCACCTGCTGATCGCGCTGGGCACCGAAGCCGCGATGGCCGGCTACCGGGTCCGCTACACACTCGCCACCAAGCTCGTCAACGAGCTGGTCGAGGCCGCGGACGAGAAGGTGCTGACCAAGACCATCGCCCGCTACGGCCGGGTCGATCTTCTCTGTATTGGATGAGCTGGGCTATATGGAGCTGGACCGCAGGGGCGCTGAGCTGCTGTTCCAGGTGCTGACGGAGCGTGAGGAAAAGAACAGCGTCGTCATCGCCTCGCACGAGAGTTTCACCGGCTGGACCAAGACCTTCACCGATCCCCGGCTCTGCGCGGCCATCGTCGACCGGCACACCTTCGGCGGCAACCTCATCCAGACCAGCACTGAGTCCTACCGTCTGGCCCTCGCCCAGGCCCGGGCAGCGGCGCAGAATGCCGCCGGCTGACCTCCCCCGGCCTATCGGAGCGATGCCAGCTTGCCCAAGTCACGAGGGTCCGGGCGGCCTTCCGCTATTGCGGTGCGATGGCTTTGAGCCAGTCCTCGACCGCGAAGACATCTGCCCACTGGGGGAAAAGCTTTTCGGTGAGCATCCGGTGCACCTCGGGGTCGGTGTCGAGGCAGGCATCCGCCAGGACGGTGAGGCCAAAGTCCAGGTCGATGGCGTGCCACAGGGTGGACAGCACCACAGCGCTGGTGGCGATGCCGGTGAGAACAAGGCTGTCGATATCGCGAGCCCTGAGTACCAAGTCGAGGTCGCTGCCCGAGAACGCGCTCCCTCGCCTCTTGGTGACCACGACGTCGCCCTGCTGGGGCGCGACGTCGTCATGGATCTCGGTGCCAGGGGCTCCCTCTGTGAACAGGCCAGCCCGCACGGCGTTTGTCATCACCTTGTTGCGGGGGCTGACTTCTGGATCGCCCGGCCGTAGCCCGAGCACCACGTAGATCACGGTGATGCCTGCAGCCCGGGCACCGTCGATCGCCCTTCGCAAGCGCGGCAGATATCCGGAACCGTCATCGGCGATGGCCACGACGTCCCGTTGGACGTCCATCACCAGAAGTGCGCTGTTTGCCATGTCTGCCGTCCCTTCTCCGTTGGGGACGAGTCTGGTGGATCAACAGAACTGCCGTGGAGGTTTCGGAGATCTTCGCTGCGTCGCGCCTCAGTGCCCCCACGACCGGTGTCAGTTCTCATCGACATTTTCTTGCCCTGCGATCACCAAGTGCTGCCCGAACTCGGTGACAAACGGTGTCGCACGTCAGTTACGAAGCCACAGATCGGATCGTCCGCTGCGCTGACCGGGCTTGGCGTTCACCGTCTCGTGGAACGTGCGCGGAGCTTCCAGCTGAGCCCAGGCCATGGTGCCGGGCGCGTCCCCGCCACGGGAATCGGGCACCGGGCGGCCAGGTCTTCGGGACCGTCCCCTTGGTGGTGATCGGCATGGACAACGCGCCTGTTTCACCGGTCGTCTCGAAGTCGGTGAAGTAGTGAGGCGAGCGCGCAGCAGGGAGGACTTACCGCTGCCCGACGGCCCGAACACCGCGGTGAACCGGCGGGACGAGACCAGTTCGAGCAGGCGGTCGGTGAGCTGGTCACGGCCGAAGAACAAGCCCGCGTCGCCGGGTTCGAGGCGGCCTCCCCGTGGCCGCGGCGCGATCACCCGGACGCCACGCACGCCCAGGGAGAAGAGCGGACGACAGGCGCCTTCTTTGGCCAGCGTCGTGCGCCGCGCCCGTGACCTGCAATGCAGCCATTGATCAGGGTGGCAAAACCGACTGCCCAATCAATCCCCGGACCGCTGAACTCGATGACGTGACGGCAACGAGCACGGGCAGAGGCTCTTGTTCCGAGCGTCGTGCCGGGACTCTCACACTGCATCGAGGAAGGAAAAGCGAAGTGCGCGCACGCAAGTCGATCGGGATGGCTGCTCTCGCGTGGGTGGCGGGCACCACCTTGGTCTTCACCAGCCCTGCCGACGCGACCAGCCGCACGTGGGACGGCAAGGATCCCATCTACACCGGTTGCGCGAGCACCGGACGTATCGTCCACAAGAAGACCGACAAGTACTACAGCTCGCGCTACCACCTGCACGTGTCGGTCACCGCGTCGCTGTGGTACAGCCGTGGCTGCCGCACCGTGTGGGCCATGGTCGACGCCAACGTCCCGACGGACAAGTGGACGGGCAAGGGGTGCAACATCTGGCGCAACAGCGACATGAAGCACTACACCTGCAACCACAAAACCGGCACCCGCGAGATGCTCTCGCCGATGCTCAACGACAGGAACACCACCGGCTTCGCCACCGGCTGGTCCTACGTCGGTGACGACCCCCACGAAATGTACAGCCGCACCGGATCGTACTGATGGGCGAGATCCGGACGGTCAACCGGCGCCGAACCGTCCAGGACGCCTGTAGGCCGGGGTGTTCGACGGCTGCGTCCGCACCGCCGCCCGCACTGCCGCACATCGCCAACAGGGCCGGACGGATTTCGGCGTGAAACCGACCGCCGGCCACCACCTCGCCAGGCGATGAATCCCACTGCTGCCTGGGTGACTCCCGTCAAACTGCCCCGTCAGCGCGTCCTGCCAAGACCAGAGGAGAAGGGAATCGGATCATGCACATGTACAACCGACTCATGCTCGCCGCAGCGGCGATCACCATGGCCGGCGGCCTGGCTACAGCTGTCCCCGCGCAGGCCGACCCGCCCGCCGCAGCAGCGTCACAGGAAGCCAAGGCAGCTGAAAACGCGCTGCGCTTCCCCGGCACCTACCGGTGGCTTCCGGAGCACTTCAGCGGCCCTTGCATCACCGCCCACGGAGGCGTAAGCAAAGGGGCGAAAATTGACCAATACCGTTGCGTCGGACAGTCGAACCAGAAGTGGTACGTCGAAGCGCTCGACATCTACAACGCATACCGGATCCACCCGGCGCAGAACATGGGCCTCTGCGTGGACATCCCCGGCAATTACCGCAAGGGTACACAGCTCATCCTGTGGAGCTGCAACGGGCGCACGAACCAGAGCTTCATCTTCAACTGCAGCTCAGGACAGCGCCACTGCCGGATCTGGCCGTATGCGGGCGCCCACCACGACAAGTGCCTGGCCGTGAAGGGGGGCAAGACGGCCAACAACACCCCTCTGATCCTGTGGCGGTGCAACGGGGCGCGGGACCAAAACTTCACTTTCCGCTGACCAGCAGTGTCCGTGCCCAGGGAGCTGGCCGGTGAGGGGGGGCCGGCCAGCTCCTCAGGCCATGAACGGCTGCTGAGGCAGGGCGCCAGGCGTCCTCTGTCCGGGCATCGTCCAGGCAGTGAGCAACGAAGGCCACCAGGCGGGCGGTCGTGAGCCAGCCCGCCCGGTGTCTCCCGAAAGCCAAAGCCCACGCGGGAGGTCCCGACCACCCCTGCCACGTACGAAGGGAACACGTCACGCGAATCCGAGCAATCACCCTGACGCGGCATGAAATTCGAGGAGTACGTCCGTACCCGACAGGACGCTCTGCTGCGCAGGCTCGCCGCCTGGTCGGCGACGCGCTCACCGCCCAGGATCTACTGCAGACCGCCTTGTTGGGTGCCTACCGCCGATGGGAGCACATGGCGGACAAGCAGCTAGGAGCATAGGTCAGTAAGCGGCAACGTGCCTGCGTTCCCTGGGATGGTCATCACCATGTGTTTATCAGGCGTCGGCTTCAGCACGTCCGCCAAGGCAGGGTGCATCCGCCCGGGGGTGATGGTCGTGATGCTGTACTTCGCGACACCGTTGGTGACGAATGGGTCCTGCGCGGTGATCTGTTCGATCGTGGGGCGGTCGACGCCGTGGGCGATGATGGCACCGCCGATCGAGGTGGGGACGGTCTGGCCGGAGGCCAGGAACGTCCCGTCGTGGTGGTGACGTTCCAGGTAGGCGACGTGGGCCGCAATGTAGGGTTCCGCGTCGTGCTCCGAGGCTGTGTAGTGGAGCGACAGCAGGTGCAGCATGATCCTCCTCGGCTTCGTCGGTGGCCAGAGCATCATTCCACCGCGCCGCCGGTGAGCGGGTCCCCCGCCGGTCACGGTCGCATCCAGGTGGCGAAGGCGTCCACCAGGCCCGTGTAGAACCGTTCGCCGGGTACTGAGCCCGGATTTTTGCCGGCGTCGTAGAACGCGACGTTGATGAAGGCGGCAGAGGCGGAGGCGTTGAGGTTCTTGTAGAAGGCGAGCTTGCCGCGGCCGAATCCCACGAACAGCCAGAAAACCCCCAATGAGGCGGTGTTCTGCAGCATGGAGCGGACCTCTGCTTTGTCCGAGGGCTCGTCACCGACCTGGGTCACGATGAAGGCAGGGTCTGCAGCGCCGGACTCCTGGTAATGGGTGACCGCGCGGCGCATCGCGTCGGCAACGTTGCCCCAGCCCCAGTCGACCTGGGTGTGCAACTGTCCGATACGGCCGCGGTAGTTGTCCAACCGGATCTCTTCCAGGAACGGCTCTCGCCCGCTGGAGAAGATCACGGGCACCGTACCGTCGTCGTCGAGGTTGGCCGACAGGGCAAGGACGCGTTCGGCGAAGGCCTGCACGGCGAACGACTCGTAGCTCCTCCATGTGCCAGTCGTGATCCAGGATGAGGTAGACGGCAGCTCGCCGCCCCGTGATCCCTCGGTCGGCGAGAGCCTGGCCGGCCTGTCGCACGGGCGCCAGCAGCCCCGGAGCTTGCCGCTCCACCTTCGTCAGATCCACCGCAGCGGCTGTGGTCGTGCGTGCCTGCGTGGGAAGCGGCGCGGCATCCGGCTCGGGATCGATGTCGACGCCGTAGTCGGTCGCCAGTCCCGCAAGACCGGAGGCGTAGCCCTGCCCTATAGCCCGCGCCTTCCAGCCGTCACCGCGACGGTAGAGCTCCGCCAGGACCACGACCGTCTCCCCTGCCCCGAAGTCCGGCGCGGTGAACGACAGTGGGATGGCGCCGCTCTGGGTGATCGTCAGCCGAGGTGCTCGGGTGAAGACAGTGCCGGGCTGCAGCGGGTCCACACTCACCACGAGCACGACACGGTGCACGTCTACCGGCAGGCGGGAAAGTTCCGCAGTCACCGCCGCGCCCTCGATGGAGACACCGTCCTGAGCCGGGTGGTTGTAGAAGACCAGGTCGTGATCGCCGCGAACCTTGCCATCAGGCCCGAGCAGCAGTGCGGACACGTCCGCTGCGAGATTCTGTACAGACACCGACAGCACCGTCCGCGCTGTCAGCAGCGCTGTGTTCTCTCCCTTGCGCACCCCCTTGATCACCAGAGAAGAAACGGTAGTAGCCTGGGCGCGCGTCCGCCGCCCCTTCGGCGTATCTGCCATGAGGGCTTGCCTACCGTGCCTGCCAGTGCTCGTCGGCTGCGTCCAGCAGGCGCAGGGCGGGCGGGTTGATGGGTTGGGGTGTTCCCTGCAGGTCGTACTGGAACAGTGCGACGTCCTGCTGGGTGGCCCAGGTGATGGCCGGCGGAGTGAAGCCAGCCATCGAGAAGAACAGTGCGGCGCGCTGCTTGGCGGTCGCGACACCGTGGAGTTGCTGGACGGTAGGACGGCTGGTGCGGCTGCCTTCCTTCTTCACCTGAGCCACTGCGCGCTCGGCGAGGACGTCTATGCCCCCGTCCGCGCCGATGGGGGTGGCCGCGGCGTCGGTGAAGCCCAGGTAGCGCATCCAGTCGACGGCCGCGAGTTCCGCGTCCCGGGCATCGCGGATCAGCCGTTGCGCGGGGCGATGGACAGCGGCAGCGGGCGGTGCGGTCTGCGCAGCGGCCTCTTCCCGGGCCGCCAGCGCGACCCGCAGGCGTGAATAGGGGGCGAACTGGAACCTCAACTCCCCGACGCGCAGATGTCCCATGGGCATGTCGGGCATCTCCCACACGTCCTCGGGCCTGGGATCGAACCGATAGGCAAAGCCCTGGTCCGATACGGCCGCTCCCCGGTCGGTGAGGATCAGCAGTGCGGGGCGTTCTCTTCCCTCGGTCACCGACTGCTCGACACACAGGATGCGTTCGTCCACGGCGACATGCCGACGGGCGAGACGCTCCGCCTCCGCCTGCAGGCGTGGGTTGCGCGCATCGAGCGTCTTTTCCAAGCAGTAGGCGATCGCCTCGTCCTGCGGCGTTCCTCGCGGCGGGAGATCGTCGAGCAGTTCCCGTACCGCGCGTCCCATCGTGCGTGCTGCTTCGCGTGTCCGACGCTTCTCGAGGGCGGCGGCAGCCGCCTGACGCTCCCGCTCGGCTTCCGCAGCGGCTTGCGCCTGCTTCCGGGTGCGGCGGGCCACGTCACGTTCATCGCGGGCGGCATTGCGCCGACCGGCGGGTGTCTTGCCGAGCAGCAACGCGATAGACGTGGTGAGGAGGAAGACGACCGTCGCGCTCCCCCACACGACGTCGGACACGAACGCGCCCACCATCAGGACGAGCAGTGCGATCACCGCTACGCAGCCGAGCAGCCCCATGATCGACTCGACACGGCGGTCACCCGGCGATCGCGGTGCCGACCGACCTGGAGTGTCACTGTCATCGGCCGCTGCTGTCACGGCTTCCTTCGCCGGCTGCCAGCCTACGGGCCTCCGGCCGAGCCCACGGCAGCCTCCGGCACCACCCGTACCGTGGACGCCGATGACCCCGTCGTTCGCCGGTGCTCTTCGCCCACACACCGGACACTTACCGCGCTTCACCGGACCCCCTCAACGCGCCCCCAGTTGGTAGAAGAATGAACGATAACGGAAGCGCCAGAACAGCCCGGGCCGGGCCAGAGGGGTCGCGGCCTCCCGCGATGACCGGCTCAAGCGCACTGTCAGCATCGGCCTGCTAGAGCAGTGCCGGGTCAACGACTCCAGTCCCGCCATGATTCCTGGCATCTCACAGACGACCCCGGCCATAGCCGCCCAGGCAAGCGCACTCCGCCGTGTCCATCCCGTGCTCGCCGCCGCCGTCGGCGCGGCGATCACTGGAACGGTGTGGTGGGCCACCTCGGCCGGGGGAGCCGATGTCCCCAGCGGGCCTGCGTTCACGGTGTCCGGCAAGGTCACGGCCTTCGGTTCCTGGGGTGAACGGCCAGGACGGTGAACGATGCGTCGGCACGGAAGACTTCGCCGACTTGCGCGGCGGCACCTCCGTGACCGTCTCCGACCTGGACGGACACAAGCCGGCAAGGCACGTTCGGCTAGAGATCGTCGGAGACGAGCCGCGGATCCCGCGCCCCGGTGTCAGCGCACCCCGAGAAGACGATCACAACTCCATCACATGAGCTGCACAGGCTTCCATAAGCTGCCTTGGGCAACTTATATCTCAGCCGTGAAGAAAACCCTCAGCACCACAGCCGTCGTCCTCCTCCTCGCCGGCCTCGCGGCCTGCAGCATCAACAGCGGCAGCGGCGCTTCGGATCAGCAGTCCACCACGGGGAAGGCTGGCGCGTCTGCCACACCCACCGCCGGCAAGCCGCTCGACGCCAGCAACGCGTTCACACAGATGTCCGGCAAGGTCACCTCCGCGAAACTGTCGGGCACCGTCACCGCGGCCCACGACCCGAACCATCTCCTCGGCCGACCCCGCCAGTACACCTCGAAGATCACGTTCGAC
>NZ_JBEOTD010000075.1:0-16594 GCF_040426375.1 Streptomyces sp. NPDC096012 | reverse complement strand
GCATCAGCGTCCTGTTCGCCATGCTCCGCGACGGAACCTTCTACGAACCCAGAACCCCACGGCTTGCTTGACTAAAGACATAGAGGCACCCCCCCGGCGGCCCGCCCCGCCCCGGCGCCCTCGGCGGCCGTGAGCCGGGCCACCTGATCGCCGCACCGATGTCCCTAATCATCCCTTTTCTCCCTAGCCTGGAGTGATGGGTGACGACAAGCGGCTCGCTGCCGTCGTGGCGCTGGCGCAGGGGATGGCGGCGGCCCGCGCTCCGCGCGAGTCGTGGCAGGCGGCCGTGCTCGGCGCCTGCCGGGCGCTGGACGGCAGCTTCGCCGCACTGTCGGTGTGGGAGCGTGAGCTGGGCCGCCTGCGGGTGCTCGTCAACGTGGGGGAGCGCCGGCCGGACGAGGACGAGTTCCCGGAGGCCGAGACCTATCCGGTGCACCAGTTCCCGGAGATCACCGAGTTCCTGCACGAGCGGTGGGCCGGCGGCGGGGGCCCCAACGCCTGGGTGGAGACCGCCGAGGGCACGGCGGCCGGCGTCCCCGGCTACTTCCACCACCGGGTCGCCGCGCTGCGCCGCAGGGGCCGCGGCTGCTGCGTCGTCGCCCCCGTCGTGCTGCATGGCAGGGCCTGGGGCGAGCTGTACGTGGCCCGCGCCGTCGGGCAGCCCGTGTTCGGGCCGGGCGACGCCGAGTTCGCCACCGTGCTGGCCGCCGTGGTGGCCGCCGGCCTCGCGCAGACCGAACGGCTGGAGGAGGCCCGCCGGCTCGCGTTCACCGACGCCCTCACCGGACTCGCCAACCGCCGTGCCGTGGACGTGGGCCTGGAGGAGGCCGTGGAGCGGCACCGCGCCGAGGGCGTGGCCGTCAGCCTCGTCGTCTGTGACCTCAACGGGCTCAAGCGGGTCAACGACACCCTCGGGCACTCCGTCGGCGACCGTCTGCTGGAGCGCTTCGGTTCGGTGCTCTCGCTGTGCGGGGCCATGGTGCCGGGCGCTCTGGCGGCACGGCTCGGCGGGGACGAGTTCTGCCTGCTCGCGGTCGGCCCGTCCGCCGACGACGTGGTGAAGGCCGCGGACGAACTGTGCCGCAGGGCGGCGGAACTGGAGCTGGGGGAGGGGGTGGCCTGCGGGGTCGCCTCCACCGACGACCCGATCGGGCCGGTGGAGGACGCCCGGCGGCTGTTCCGGCTGGCGGACGCCGCGCAGTACACCGCCAAGGCGCTGCGCGCGGGCCGGCCGGTGGTGGCCGGCCGGGAGGGCCCGGACGACCCGGTCGTGCGGCTGGCCGACGAGGCGCCGCCCGCCCGCGCCGAACGCCGCCGCTTCCGCGGGCGCCGCCCATGAGGTGAAGACCACACGTACGGTAAGGGGCACCCCCGCGCACCACTAGTGACACCACTGCATTCAATGCGTACGCTCCTGAATATGGATATGCACACTGTGGTGGTGGGGACGTCCGGCGTCACGGCGTCCGACGTGCTCGCCGTGGCGCGCGGCGGTGCCCGCGTCGAGCTGTCGGCCGAGGCGGTGGCGGCCCTCGCGGCGGCCCGGGAGATCGTGGACGCGCTGGCGGCCAAGCCGGAGCCGGTCTACGGCGTCTCCACGGGCTTCGGGGCCCTGGCGACCCGGCACATCAGCCAGGAGCTCCGTGCCCAGCTGCAGCGCAACATCGTCCGCTCGCACGCCGCCGGCATGGGTCCGCGGGTGGAGCGGGAGGTCGTACGGGCGCTGATGTTCCTGCGCCTGAAGACCGTCTGCTCCGGGCACACCGGCGTACGGCCCGAGGTCGCGCAGACCATGGCCGACGTGCTGAACGCCGGGATCACCCCCGTCGTGCACGAGTACGGCTCCCTCGGCTGCTCCGGCGACCTGGCCCCGCTCTCCCACTGCGCCCTGACCCTCATGGGCGAGGGCGACGCGGAAGGCCCCGACGGGGTCGTCCGGCCCGCCGGCGAGCTGCTCGCCGAGCACGGGATACAGCCGGTCGAACTGCGCGAGAAGGAGGGCCTGGCCCTCCTGAACGGCACCGACGGCATGCTCGGCATGCTGGTCATGGCCCTCGCCGACCTCGACACCCTGTACAAGTCCGCCGACATCACCGCCGCCCTCAGCCTGGAGGCGCTGCTCGGCACGGACCGCGTGCTCGCCCCCGAGCTGCACGCCATCCGCCCGCACCCGGGTCAGGGCGCCTCCGCCGCCAACATGCTCGCCGTGCTGCAGGGGTCCCAGCTCACCGGGCACCACCAGGACGACGCGCCGCGCGTCCAGGACGCCTACTCGGTGCGCTGCGCCCCGCAGGTGGCCGGCGCCGGCCGCGACACCCTCGCGCACGCCCGTCTGGTCGCCGAGCGCGAGCTGGCCTCCGCCGTCGACAACCCGGTGGTGCTGCCCGACGGGCGGGTCGAGTCCAACGGCAACTTCCACGGCGCGCCCGTCGCCTACGTGCTGGACTTCCTCGCCATCGCCGCCGCCGACCTCGGCTCCATCGCCGAGCGCCGCACCGACCGGCTGCTCGACAAGAACCGCAGCCACGGCCTGCCGCCCTTCCTCGCCGACGACGCCGGTGTGGACTCGGGGCTGATGATCGCCCAGTACACGCAGGCCGCGCTGGTCAGCGAGATGAAGCGGCTCGCCGTACCGGCCTCCGCGGACTCCATCCCGTCCTCCGCCATGCAGGAGGACCACGTCTCCATGGGCTGGTCGGCGGCGCGCAAGCTGCGCACCGCCGTCGACAACCTCACCCGGATCATCGCCGTCGAGCTGTACGCGGCCACCCGCGCCGTCGAGCTGCGCGAGGGCCTCACCCCGGCGCCGGCCTCGCGGGCGGTCATCGAGGCCGTACGGGCCGCCGGTGTCCAGGGCCCCGGCCCCGACCGGTTCCTGGCGCCCGACCTGGCCGCCGCCGACGCCTTCGTACGCGCCGGGGAACTGGTCGCGGCGGTGGAGACGGTCACCGGTCCGCTGCGGTAGGGCGGCCGAGCGGCAGACGGGGCCCCGCCGTCCGGCGGGGCCCCGTCGCGGTCTGCCGCTACGTCACTTCAGCTTGGCCGACTGGGCCTTGACCACCGCGGCGGACACCGCGTACGGCTTCTTGGCCATCATCGCGCCGAGGTTGATCGTGTAGTACGACGCCAGGGTGTTCCCGTGCCGGACCACCTCGCCGTGCAAGGGAGCCTTCTCTCCGTCGCTCTCGGTGACGACCTCGAACGCCACCGACTCGTCCCCCGTGGCCGTCGGCCTCGACCGCGTGACCCGGGCGATCTTCGCCGTGGTGCCCGCCTGCTTGCCGCTGAAGCCGCCCGCGCAGGCCTTCACCGCGGAGGAGACGGCGTCGAGGGCCCGCTTCGCGCCGTCCCCGTCGTACGAGAACAGGCTGACCGAGGTGACGTCCCGGTCCATGGACTTGTTCACGGCGTCGGCGAACTTGCCGTCGGCCATGTCGTCCAGGGACGTGGCGTCGTCCGTGGGGTCCTTCGCCCGCTTCTCGGTGGCCATCCGGTCCGCCTGGGCCGCGGTCCCGGCCGGCGGCTGCATGGACAGGACGCGGGCCAGCGGCCGGCATTCGGCGCTGTCGGTGGTGAGCGGCTTGGTGCGGCCGGCGGGCACGGGCCCGACGTCGAACCCGGGCACGTCGCCGTCGGCGATGACCAGGCTCTTCAACTCGGCGGTGCCGAGGGCCTTCACGGCCGGCTTCCCGTCCGCCCCCCTACCGTCCCCGGAGTCCTTCGACCCCTCGGAACAGCCCGTGACAAGGGCGAGCGACAGCACGCTCACAGCCGCGCCGGCGCGCAGCCGCACGCCCGATGATCTCTTCATGTGCCGAACTATGTGGGCGTTGTCAAAGGTTCGTCAAGGAATTTAAAAGCCCAGGCGTTCGCGGCGCACCGAATACACCACGAATCCGGCGCCCACCCCGAGGAAGAGGGTGCCGGCCACGACGTACGGCGTGGTGTCCGGGCTTCCGGTGTCGGCGAGTTCGGTCCCGTCCGCCGTCCGCGGCGCGGACTCGGTGGTGTCCGCCGAGACCGCTCTGGCCTGCTGGGTGACGTGTGCCGTGGAGAATGCCGTGACGGACCTCGGTGCCGTCTCACCCGCGGCGGGGTCCTGCGACGCGTTCGCGGACGGGACGAACCACAGTGCGCAGAGCAGGGTGCCCGCGGCGGTGGCGGTCAGCAGCGGGCGGCGAGCGGATGACACGGAATATCGATCCCCTTGTGACGCTGGTGAATTGGCCGGGTGAGGTGATGTTAGTGAAAATCGCGGGTCACGGGAAAGTCACGGGAGGTTTCAGTCGTACGCTCCCGCCATGAGCACTGAAGAGACCTCACGTTTTGTACGACTTCGAGTGGAACTCGTCCTGGAGGTGGAGGACGAGGGCGAGCTGACCAAGGCGGCACTGCGCCGGCTCGCCGCCGATCACGACCTGCCGCAGGAGGAGCGGAACCAGGCCGAGGAGGCTGTGACGGAAGACACCGCGGAGGCCCTCGCCTACCTCGTGGACCCGTTCGACCTGGTCAGCGAGGTGCCCGGAGTGGAGCTGCAGCAGGCGTCCTGGTCCAGCGAACGCATCGAGTACGACCCTGATTCGCCCGACTGGGACCTGGACGAGGATGATGGGGCGGACGACGACGAGGGCGGCATCGGCTGAGCGTCCCGGGGCACTCTTGACCCCGGACGGCAACCGCCGTCCGGGGTTTCGTCGTCTCAGGGGGGCGCACGGACGACTTCCGCACCACCCGCCGCAGGCGGACGTGGTGTGCCTGACACATGCGAACCATGTGAAAAGGGACGAAGCGTTCGTAGCGTGGAGGGTTCGCCACGGGGATTCTCGGGGTTCGGCAATCGGCAAACGATGGAGAAGCGTGTGATGACGGACAGTAAGCGGCGCAGGGGCCTGGTGGTCGCGTCCGCACTGCTCGGTGGTGTGCTGGCACTCACGGGCTGTTCCGGCGGCGGCGGCGCGAAGGCGTCCGGCGGTGGCGACAACTCCCAGGCGCAGACGGACGAGGCGGCGGCCAAGAAGTCGTCCGAGGCACAGATCACGATCACGCCCAAGGACGGCTCCGACAACGCCTCCATCAACAACTCGGCCTCCGTCCGGGTCGCCAAGGGCACCCTCACCGACGTGTCCATGACCACGACCGACGGCAAGGCCGTGGCCGGCGCGCTGTCCGCCGACAAGACCAGCTGGAAGCCCAGCGTCCAGCTCGACCGGTCGACCACCTACAAGCTCTCCGCGGAGGCCAAGGACGCCGACGGCCGGGTCGCCCACGAGAACGCGTCCTTCACGACGGTCTCGCCGGCCAACAGCTTCATAGGCAACTTCACGCCGGACAACGGGTCCACCGTCGGCGTGGGCATGCCGGTGTCGATCAACTTCGACAAGGCGATCACCAACAAGGCCGCCGTGCAGAAGGGCATCACGGTCACCTCCACCAGCGGTCAGGAGGTCGTCGGGCACTGGTTCAACGCCAACCGCATCGACTTCCGTCCGGAGACGTACTGGAAGGCGAACTCCACCGTCACGCTGAGGCTGGCCCTCGACGGCGTCCAGGGCGCGAACGGCGTCTACGGCGTGCAGCAGAAGACGGTCACCTTCCACATCGGCCGCAACCAGATCTCCTACGTCGACGCGAAGACCAAGCAGATGAAGGTCACGCAGGACGGTCAGGTCGTCAAGTCCATCCCGATCTCCGCGGGTTCACCGGAGCACAAGACGTACCAGGGCATCATGGTGATGTCCGAGAAGTTCAAGCAGACGCGCATGAACGGCGCGACCGTGGGCTTCACCGACGACGACGGCAAGGGCGAGTACGACATCAAGGACGTGCCGCACGCCATCCGCCTCACCAGTTCCGGCACCTTCCTGCACGGCAACTACTGGGGCGCGAAGTCCATCTTCGGCAACGTCAACACCAGCCACGGCTGCGTGGGCCTGCCCGACGCCAAGGGCGCCGGCGACCCGAACACGCCGGCCGCCTGGGTGTACGAGCACTCCCTGATCGGGGACGTCGTGGTCATCAAGAACACCGGTGACAAGACCGTCTCCCCGGACAACGGCCTCAACGGCTGGAACCTGGACTG
This sequence comes from Streptomyces sp. NPDC096012, assembly GCF_040426375.1. Lineage (NCBI taxonomy): Bacteria > Bacillati > Actinomycetota > Actinomycetes > Kitasatosporales > Streptomycetaceae > Streptomyces > Streptomyces sp. NPDC096012. Next base: position 10,515 of record NZ_JBEOTD010000075.1, on the reverse strand, counting down.
GGCCCAGTGGAAGGCGGGTTCGGCCGTCTGACGCCGTCCCCCCGCACAGCCCTCGATGCCGCCCCCCCAGGGGGCGGCATCGGTGTTCTCCGGCCCGGTGCCGGACCGGGCCGCCGCCTTCCCGCCCTCCCCCTGGATCGCTCGTCCCCCGTAACACGCTTCAAACCCCGGGAAGTTCGCGGCCGCGTAACGGGGTTCCGGAGACCGCGTAACAGTTTCCCGGCGTGCCTCCCCGCCCTCTCTGCTCTCTTGAGCCGTCCGATCGCCCCCCGGCATACTGCGTGATCCCGGGGGCGCGCATATGTACGAGGCTCCCCCCGGCCGGGTGAACGGGGAATTCACCCGGTACCTCTTCTCCAGGGGGAGAACTTGCGCAGACAAGTGAAGAGAGCAGCAGCGGCCGGTGTGGCGACGGCCGCGGCCGTCGCCCTCGCAGCGGGAATGACCAGCCCGGCGTCGGCGAGACCAGCACACGCCCCGGCCGCTGCATCCGCCCTCACCGGCGGGCACCACGTCACCCTCATCACCGGTGACCGTGTCGCCCTCGACGCCAAGGGCCGCGTCGTCGGCCTGGAGCGGGCCAAGGGGCGCGCACACATACCCTTCCAGGTCCGCAGGGCCGCCGGACACACGCTGGTCGTCCCGGCCGACGCGGCCCGCCTGGTCGCCTCCGGCAAGCTCGACCGGCGCCTGTTCGACATCACCGAGCTGGACAAGGCCGCCACCCGCAAGGCGCAGCGCAACGGCCTGAAGGTCATCGTCGGCTACCGCGGCACCGCCGCCACCGCCAAGACCCGGGTCCGGGACGCGGGCACCCTGCGCCGCAGCCTGACGGCGCTCGACGCGGACGCCGTGCAGACCCCCGTCGAGGACACCGCGCGGCTGTGGGACGCGGTCACGGACGACGGCGGGACCGCCACCGGTATCGCGCACGTCTGGCTCGACGGGGTCCGCAAGGCCTCCCTCGACAAGTCCGTGCCGCAGATCGGCGCCCCGACCGCCTGGAAGGCCGGCTACACCGGCAAGGGCGTGAAGGTCGCCGTCCTGGACACCGGCGTGGACACGCGCCACCCGGACCTCAAGGACCAGGTGGTCGAGTCCAGGAACTTCACCGCCGCCGCCGACGCCACCGACCACTTCGGGCACGGCACCCACGTCGCCTCCATCGTGGCCGGCACCGGCGCCGGGTCGGGCGGCAAGTACAAGGGCGTCGCCCCCGACGCCAGGATCCTCAACGGCAAGGTGCTGGACGACACCGGCTCGGGTGACGACTCCGGAATCCTCGCCGGCATGGAGTGGGCGGTCGCGCAGGGCGCCTCCGTCATCAATCTGAGCCTCGGCGGCTACGACACCCCCGAGACCGACCCGCTCGAGGCCGAGGTCGACAAGCTCTCCGCCGAGAAGGGCGTCCTGTTCGCGATCGCCGCGGGCAACGACGGCCCCCAGTCGATCGGTTCGCCGGGCAGCGCGGACGCCGCGCTCACCGTCGGCGCCGTCGACAAGAAGGACAAGCTGGCGGACTTCTCCTCCACCGGACCGCGCACCGGCGACGGCGCCGTCAAGCCGGACGTCACCGCGCCCGGCGTGGACATCACCGCCGCCGCGGCCAAGGGCAGCGTCATCGACCAGGAGGTCGGCGAGAAGCCCGAGGGCTACCTGACCATCTCCGGCACCTCGATGGCCACCCCGCACGTCGCGGGCGCCGCCGCGATCCTGAAGCAGGAGCACCCCGACTGGGGCTACGCCCAGCTCAAGGCCGCCCTGACCGGTTCCGCCAAGGACGGCAAGTACACCCCGTTCCAGCAGGGGGCGGGCCGGATCCAGGTCGACAAGGCCATCAAGCAGTCGGTCGTCGCCGACCCGGTGTCGCTGAACTTCGGGGTCCAGCAGTGGCCCCACACCGACGACAAGCCGGTCACCCGGAAGCTGACCTACCGCAACCTCGGCGACCAGGACGCCACCCTCGCCCTGGCCGTCACCGGCACCGACCCCAAGGGCAAGGCGGCCCCCTCGGGCTTCTTCAGGCTCGGCGCGGCGAAGCTGACCGTCCCGGCGCACGGCACGGCCTCGGCCGACCTCACCGCCGACACCAGGCTCGGCGGCACGCTGGACGGCGCCTACTCGGCGTACGTGACGGCGACGGGCGCCGGCCAGAGCGTCCGCACGGCCGCCGCGGTCCAGCGCGAGGTGGAGTCGTACGACGTCACGCTGAAGTTCACCGGCCGTGACGGCAGGCCGGCCCCGTACTACGCGGCCGACCTGAGCGGGGTGGGCGGCCTGGCCGCGGGCGTCTCGATGACCCCGTACGACAAGTCCGGCACGGTGAAGGTGCGCGCGCCGAAGGGCACGTACATCCTCAACACCGCCACCTACGTCGACCCCGAGGACGGCACCAAGGGCATCGACTGGATCGTCCAGCCGAAGCTGACCGTCGCGGGGAAGCAGACGATCACCGTCGACGCGCGCAAGGCCAGGCCGGTGGACATCACCGTGCCCGCCTCGGGCCTGACATCGCAGTTCGCCGCGCCGGGGTACGACCTCACGGTCGGCGGCGGCCAGTACGGCTACGGCTGGTTCCTGGACTCGTACAAGAACTTCCGCACCGCCCACCTGGGTCCGGCGCTGCCCGCCGGGACGCTGCGCCAGCAGTGGGACGCCCACTGGAGCAAGGGCGCGGCCGAGGAGTACGACGTCACCTCGGGCGGCCAGGTCGAGCGGCTCGCCACCGGTTACACCAAGCACTACAAGGCGGGCGACCTGACCACGGTCAAGGCCCGGCTCGGTGCCGCCGCGAGCGGCAAGACCGGTTCGATCACCGCCGTCGGCTGGCTGCCCGGCAGCTCCGGGGCCGCCTCCGTCAGCCTCCAGCAGAAGCTGCCCGGCACCCGCACCCTGCACCTGTCCGCGCAGGGCGGTGTGACCTGGCAGCTGGAGTTCGAGCAGACCGGCGGCCTGGACCGGGACGGGTTCTCGGTCACCGACGCCGCCTACTCGCTGGGCCGGTTCACCTTCAAGGCCGGCAAGACCTACACGAAGACGGTCAACACCGCGGTCTTCGGCCCGCACCTCTCCGGGGACTTCGGCCTGTTCCGCTCGGGCAACGAGATCTCCGGCTCGCTGCCGCTGTTCGCCGACTCGGCCAGGCACGCCGGGTACTCGGACTTCACCTCGGCGGTCACGACCCTGTACCGCAACGGCACCAAGGTCGGCACCAACGACGACCCGCTGTTCGGCGGCAAGACCTTCAAGGTCCCCGCCGGTGACGCGGCCTACCGGCTGAGCACCTCCGTCAAGCGCTCGGCCAAGGTCGCTGCGGCGTCCTCGCGGATCGACGCGACCTGGACGTTCCGGTCGAAGAAGGTGTCGGCCGACCTCATCCGGCTGCCGGCCTCCGTCGCCCACTTCGGTGCCGCGACCGGCCTGGACAGCCGGGTCGCCGCCGGCCGGAAGGCCACCTTCCCGGTCAGCGTCGAGGGTGCGGCCGCGGGCGGCAACCTGAAGTCCCTCGCCGTGTACGTCTCCTACGACGGCAAGACCTTCAGGAAGGTCGACGTCCGCAGCGGCAGGATCACCGTGAAGAACCCCGCGAAGGGCAAGTCCGTCTCCTTCCGGGCCAAGATCACCGACAAGAAGGACAACACGTCGCAGATCACGATCTACGACGCCTACTTCGGCAAGTGATCCGCGGCACCACCTGACGAGGGGCACACCGCGACGGCCCGCGGTGTGCCCCTCACCGTGTCGTCACCGCGTCGTCGCGTGTGCCGCGTCCGCCCCCCAGCTGGCCAGCAGACGCAGCGACTCGGCGGACGGGGAGCCCGGTTCGGCGTGGTAGGTGAGCAGGGACTGGTCCGTGTCGTCCGTCAGCCGGAACGACTCGAAGTTCAAGGTCAGCTCGCCCACCAGGGGGTGGTGCAGCAGCTTGACGCCGTGGCTCTTCTCCTTGACGTCATGGGTGGCCCACAGGCGGCCGAACTCCCCGCTCTTCACGGACAGCTCACCCACCAGCGCGGACAGCCGCGGATCGTCCGGATAGCAGCCCGCGTCCATGCGCAGGGCGCAGACGATGTCGATCGCCTTCTGCTCCCAGTCGACGAACAGTTCGCGGTAGGCGGGGCGCAGGAACACCAGGCGGGCCCAGTTGCGCTCGGCGGCCGGCAGCTCCGCCCAGTCGCCGAAGACGGCCGCCGCCATGCGGTTCCAGGCGAGGATCTCGGCACGGCGGCCCACGATGTACGCCGGTACGCCGTCCATCGTGTCCAGCAACCGGTGCAGGGAGGAGCGCACCTGCTGCTGTCGCGCCACCGGCTTCTTCTTGTGCGCCTTCGGCTTGGCCAGGTGGGTGAGGTGGGCGTGCTCGGCGTCCGTCAGCCGCAGGGCACGGGCGATCGAGCCCAGCACCTCAGTCGAGACGTTGCGGCCGTTGCCCTGTTCCAGGCGGGTGTAGTACGCCACCGACACCCCGGCCAGCTGCGCCAGCTCCTCGCGGCGCAGGCCCGGCACCCGGCGGTGCCGCCCGAAGTCGGGCAGGCCCACGTCCTGCGGCTTCAGCCGGGCCCGCCGGCTGCGCAGGAACTCGCTCAGCTCGGCGCGCCGGTCCAGGGGCCGGCCGGCGGCGGCCGTCGCCGGCGGCTGTTCGTCCCTGCTCTCCATACGTCCCAGTATTCATGGTCGTACGCACAGGAGCCTGATCCTGCCGGTGGTAGGCACAGCAGTCGTACGCAAAGTGGTGGGCTGGGCGGCGATCGCGGGAAGCCGCAGCCTGGAAGACGTTCCCGGCCGGACGGCGGCCGGAAGCGAATCCTTCTGCTAGGAGATTCCGGGCATGACCACTGTTGCTGCTTACGCCGCGCCCGCACCGAAGGCTCCGCTGGAGCGGACCACCATCGAGCGGCGCGCGGTCGGCGAACACGACGTCCTGATCGACATCAAGTTCGCCGGTATCTGCCATTCCGACATCCACCAGGTCCAGGACGGCTGGCGTCCCGGCACCTTCCCGATGGTCCCCGGCCACGAGATCGCCGGCGTCGTCTCGGAGGTCGGCTCCGGTGTGACGCGGTTCGCCGTCGGTGACCGGGTGGGCGTCGGCTGCATGGTCGACTCCTGCCGCGAGTGCGACAACTGCCGGGCCGGCCTCGAGCAGTACTGCCTCAAGGGCGGACCCACCTGGACCTACAACGACACCGGCAAGGACGGCGAGCCCACCTACGGCGGCTACTCCGAGAAGGTCGTCGTCGACGAGAACTACGTCGTGCGCGTTCCCGAGGGACTGGCGCTGGACGAGGCCGCGCCGCTGCTGTGCGCGGGCATCACGACCTACTCGCCGCTGCGGCACTGGGGCGCCGGCCCCGGCAAGAAGGTCGCCGTCGTCGGCCTGGGCGGACTCGGCCACATGGGCGTCAAGATCGCGCACGCGATGGGTGCCGAGGTCACCGTCCTGTCGCAGTCCCTGCGCAAGAAGGACGACGGCCTGCGGCTGGGTGCCGACCACTACTACGCCACCGGCGACCCGGACACCTTCGAGGAGCTGGCGGGCACCTTCGACATCATCCTCAACACGGTGTCCGCGCCGCTGGACTTCGCCGCGTACCTGTCGCTGCTGCGCACCGACGGCACGATGGTGAACGTCGGCCTGCCGGAGGAGCCGGTGCAGATCGTCCTGCAGTCGCTGTTCGGGCACCGGCGCAGCATCAGCAGCTCCGGGATCGGCGGGATCGCCGAGACCCAGGAGATGCTGGACTTCTGCGCGGAGCACGGTCTGGGCGCGGAGATCGAGGTGATCGGCGCCGAGCGGATCAACGAGGCGTACGAGCGGGTGCAGGCCAGTGACGTGCGCTACCGGTTCGTGATCGACACGGCCACGATCTGAGGGAGCCGGCAGTCGGGGGCCGCGGCCGATGGCCGGGGGCGCCGTCGGGGTGCGGGGCGGTTGCCGGGTGCGGGTGGTCCGTGGCCGGTCGCGCCGTTCCCCGCGCCCCTTCGGGGGCGCCCCCCCTGGGCGTGGTCGGTGGGGTGCGGGTGGTCCGTGGCTGGTCGCGCCGTTCCCCGCGCCCCTTTGGGGGCGCCTCCCTGGGCGTGGTCGGTGGGGTGCGGGTGGTGGGTGGCTGGTGGCGCTGTTCCCCGCGCTCCTTCGGGGGGCGTCCCCGGGGTCTGGCAGGGCGGGGTCAGGTGGTGGGGCGGTCGCGTAGGAGCAGTACGCTCGCCGCTCCCGTCGTCGCCAGGATCGCCGAGGCCGCGAGGGCGAGGTTCGCGCCGTCGGCGAGGGTGTCGGAGGACGTGGCCAGGGCGATGGTGAGGGCGACGCCGGCGCAGGAGCCGATGTAGCGGAAGGTCTGCTGGGCGCCCGAGCCCATGGCGGCCCGCTCCCGGGGGACCGACTCGACGGCGAGCAGCGGCAGGGCCCCGTTCAGCAGGCCGCTGCCCAGTCCTCCGACGATCAGGCCGGGCAGCAGCCGGGTCCAGGAGCCGGAGCCGATCGCGCCGAGCATCGTCACCACGGCGATCGTGTGCAGGGCGAAGCCGAGACCGAGCTGGACGCGCGGGGAGACCCGGCCGGCCAGGTGCTTGACCTGCAGGGCCACCGCGAAGCTCAGCCCCGACCAGAGCAGGAACAGCCATGCCGTGACCAGGGGTGAGAGCCGCATCGCCTGCTGCAGCAGGGCAGGCAGGAAGCTGAACATGCCGATCACCGCGAGGCCCGTGAACAGGCCGCCGGCCGAGGACGCCAGGAAGCGGGTGCGGCGCAGCAGGCCGAGGTCGATCATCGGGGTGGCCGCCCGGCGTTCCACCACCACGAACACGGCGACCAGGAGCACGGCCGCCACGAGCAGCAGGCCCACCGGCGCCCGCAGCCAGCCGTCCCGGCCCAGCGTCAGGGCCGCTATCAGGGCCACCAGGGCGAGGCCGAAGGTCAGTGCGCCGACCACGTCCGGCCGGCCGCCGCGCGGGGCGCGGGACTCCGTCAGCGCCCGGCTGCCGAACGCGGCCACGAGGAGCGCGGCGGCGCCCAGGACGCCGTAGGCCACCCGCCAGTTCGGCAGCGCGCCGGCGACCAGCGGGCCGACCGCGATACCGCCGCTGACGAACGCGCCCCACACCCCGGTGGCGTGCAGCCGGCCGCGCGGGCTGGGAAAGGCGTGCACGATCAGGCCCAGGCTGCTGGCCAGGATCGCCGCGCTCGCGGCGCCCTGGGCGGCGCGGGCGAGGGTGAACTGCCAGGTGTTCGTGGTGAGGGCGCCGAGGGCGGTGGTCAGGCCCAGAGCCAGGGTGCCGGCGAGGAAGATCCGGCGGCGGCCGTAGTCGTCGGCGAGACTGCCGGCCACCAGAAGCAGTGCGGCGAGGCCCAGCGGGGTGCCGTTCAGCAGCCACGCCTGGGCGGAGAGCGGGGTGTGCAGCGCGCTCGCCGTATCCGGCAGGGTGACCATCGGGGCCGTGTACGTCATCAGGGTCACGGCGGTCGCCGCGCTGGTCAGGGTGAGGGTGGCCCGGGGGTGCCGGGGGGTGTCGCGGGCGGTGCCGGTTCTCGCGGCGGCGGGGGCGGTGAGGGAGCGGAGCCCGGTCATGGCCAGTCCTGTCCTTCCGGGGCCTTCGGCTTACGGTTCGTTCATTGAACCTACCGGTCGGCGTCACCGTACACCCCTCGGTTCGGTCATTGAACCAAGACGTCGGAAAGTGGCTACAGTGGAGGGCATGGCACTGGGCAAGGACTACGCGACACAGGACTGCTCGATCGCCCGCGCGCTCGAGATCGTCGGCGAGCGCTGGACGCTGCTCGTCGTCCGGGACGCGCTGTACGGCGTCCGCCGGTACAACGACTTCCTGGTCCACCTCGGCATCCCCCGCGCCGTCCTGGCCGCCCGGCTGCAGACCCTGACCGCCGAGGGCATCCTCGACAGACGCCGCTACCAGCAGTCCCCGCCCCGCGACGAGTACGTCCCCACCGAGCGCGCCCTCGCCCTGTGGCCCACCCTGCGGGCCCTCGGTCTGTGGGGACGCGAGCACTTCGGCGAGGTGCGGCTGCGCTACTTCCGGCACGCGGACTGCGGCACGGAACTCGGCTCGTACGGCGAGTGCCCCGCCTGCCGTGTCGTCGTACCCGTCGCGGACGTGCTCATGGAGCCGGGCCCGGGACTGGACCGCGATCCGGCGGACCCGGTCAGCCGGGCACTCCTGCGGCCGAGGCGCCTACTGGAGCCCCTGGAGACCGGCTCGGCCTGAACGCCGGTCGGGTATAAAGGTCGAACAGACGCTGGGCAGTCGACAGGGGGAGGGAAGCCGGTGATCCGCAGGCTCGCCAGTTCCCGTCGCCTCGCGCCGCTCCTCCCGCTCCTCCCGGTCTTCCTGCTCCTTCCGGTGTTCCTGCTCGACACCGGCATGCTCTCGACCGCCGTGGCGCTCGCCGCGACCACCGCGGCCGCCGCCGCACTCCTCGCCTGCGCCCTGCTGGCCTCGCGGTCGGCACCCCCGGTGCCGCCCACCCGGGTGCGCACCGCGCTGCGTGACCGGGCCCGGCGTACCGCCTTCCTGCCGCAGCGCGATCCCGACGGGCCCGGCCGGCGGCGGCCGCGGGCGCCCGGGCGGGCCCTTCCGGCGGCCGCCGCGTAGGGCACGTCACCCCGTACACAGCACGTGACCTCGCGTGGGTCGTCATGCCGATCCCTGTTCGCATCCGGCACGACGAGACCCCCCGGAGGGCTCACCCATGTCCGTCTTCGCTGTCTTCGCCCGCCTGGTCGAGCAACTCGCCGACCTGCTGACCCCCCTCTTCCACGGCTCTGCGACCGCCGCCGCGATCGTCCTTTTCACCGCGCTGGTACGGCTCCTGCTCCACCCCTTGTCCCGCGCCGCCGCCCGCGGCCAGCAGGCCCGCACCGCACTCCGACCGAGGATCGCCGCGCTGCGCGCGCGGTACACCGGCGAACCCGAGCGGCTGCGCCGGGCGGTCCTCGAACTGCATGCCGAGGAAAGGGTCTCGCCGCTGTCCGGCATCCTGCCCGGCCTGCTGCAACTGCCTGCCTTCTTCCTGCTCTACCACCTCTTCTCCAGCTCCACGGTCGGCGGCACCGGCAACGCGCTGCTCGGCCACCGGCTGCTGGCCGCGCCGCTCGGCGGCCGGTGGGCCGACGCCCTCGCCGGCGGTGGGGTGTTCGGACCGGCCGGGCTCGTCCACCTCGGGCTCTTCGCCGTCGTCGCGGCCGTCGCCGCCTTCAACTACCGGCGGGCCAAGGCGCAGATGGCACAGAGCCCGATCAGCGCCGAGGCGGCCGAGGCGGAGCGGCTGCCGGGCCTCGGCACGGTCAACCGGGTCATGCCGTTCCTGTCCTTCCTCACGCTCGTGTCCGTCGCCGTCGTACCGCTCGCCGCGGCGCTGTACATCGTCACCAGCACGACCTGGAGCGCGGTGGAGCGGGCCGCCCTGTACCGCTGACCGGCGGGGTCACGGTCCAGTAGGTGAACAGGGTCTTGCGGAGTGGACAGGGGAATTGGAGGATCGGCCAGTCCTTTCGACGGCTGCACCCGTCGGCTGGGCGCCCGCGACCGAGGGAGATGGTGACCATGAAGCTGCTGCGAGTCGGCACGGCGGGGGCGGAGCGGCCCGCGCTGCTCGACGCCGAGGGGACCCTGCGCGACCTGTCCGGCCTCGTGGACGACGTCGACGGCGCGCTCCTCGCGGACGGCGCGGCGCTCGCCCGGGTGCGCGCGGCCGCCGAGGCCGGCGGGCTGCCCGCGCTGGACGCGGACGGCCTGCGGATCGGGCCGCCGGTCGGCCGCATCGGCAAGATCGTGTGCATCGGGCTCAACTACCACGACCACGCCCGCGAGACGGGCGCGGAGCCGCCCACCGAGCCGGTCGTCTTCCTCAAGGCCCCGGACACGGTCGTCGGGCCGAACGACACCGTGCTGGTGCCGCGCGGCTCGGCGAAGACCGACTGGGAGGTCGAACTCGCCGTCGTCATCGGGCGTACGGCCCGCTACCTGGACTCGCCCGAGGAGGGGCTCGCGCACGTCGCCGGGTACGCCGTCGCGCACGACGTCTCCGAGCGGGAGTTCCAGATGGAGCGGGGCGGGACCTGGGACAAGGGCAAGAACTGCGAGACGTTCAACCCGCTGGGGCCGTGGCTGGTGACGGCCGACGAGGTACCGGACCCGCAGGCGCTCTCCCTGAAGCTGTGGGTCAACGGGGAGCTGAAGCAGGACGGGTCGACGGCGGAGCAGATCTTCCCCGTGGGCGAAGTGGTGCGCTACGTCAGCCGGTTCATGACCCTCTACCCCGGAGACGTCATCAGCACGGGGACGCCGGCGGGCGTGGCCATGGGGCGGCCCGAGCCGAAGCCGTACCTGCGGGCCGGCGACGTGGTGGAGCTGGAGATCACCGGACTCGGCCGGCAGCGGCAGGAGCTGAAGGACGCCTGACCCGGGGCGGGGGCCGCGCGGGCGGCCGAGCGGCCCCCGCGCGGTTCCGTGCCCGACGGCGCGGCTTCGTGCCCGACGGCGCGGCTTCGTGCCCGACGGCGC
>NZ_JBEOTD010000074.1:0-17534 GCF_040426375.1 Streptomyces sp. NPDC096012 | reverse complement strand
GCTGCCGCCGCCGACCGTGATCGAGCCGGCGCCGGCAGCGGTGCGCCCCCCTGGCACCGGCTTGGCCGCGGACGGCGTCAGCGTGACGGCAGGCGTCAGCATCACGGCCGGCGTCAGCGTCACCGCCGGCCCGGCGAGCCACGGCCGGCGTCGGCGGCGCGTGTATCCCGCGACCCACGGCCCACGGTGGGGATGCGGCCGCGGCTCGCGGGGGCGAGGCGGAATCCGATCGCAGCGCGGCCGTGCCGTGGCGATCGCCGGGGCAGGCGCCGGTGAGCGCCGCCCGGCACTTCCGCCCGGGCGGCGAGAGGGCGCTACCGGGCCAGGCCCAGGTGGTCGCGCAGGGCGGTGCCCTCGTAGTCGGTGCGGAAGACGCCCCGTTCCTGCAGCAGCGGCACCACCTTGTCGGCGAACGGGTCGAGGCCGCCGGGGGTGATGTGCGGGACGAGGATGAAGCCGTCGGAGGCGTCCGCCTGCACGAAGTCGTCGATGGTCCGTGCGACGGTGTCCGGGGAGCCGACGAAGGTCTGCCGGTTGCCGGTGTTGATGACCAGGCCGCGGATGGACCACTTGTTGGCCTCGGCGAGTTGCCGCCACTCGCGGGCGACGGCCACCGGGTCCCGGTACATCCGCACCTGGGCGCGGCCCCGGGAGATGTGCTCCTCGCCCACCACCGGGTCGACGTCGGGCAGCGGCCCCTCCGGGTCGTACGCCGACAGGTCCCGGTTCCAGACGAACTCCAGGTGCTTGATGGCGGTGGCGCCGCTGACCTGCTGCCGGCGGACCTCGCGCGCCAGTTCGGCGGCCTCCTGGTCGGTGTCGCCGAGGACGAAGGTCGCGGCGGGCAGGATGAGCAGCTGGTCGGAGCGGCGGCCGTACGCGGCGAGGCGGGACTTGACGTCCTTGTAGAAGGCCTGGCCCTCCTTGAGGGTGGCGTACCGGCTGAAGATCGCGTCCGCGCCGGCGGCGGCGAACTCGCGGCCCTCGTCGGAGTCGCCCGCCTGGAAGATCACCGGGCGGCCCTGCGGTGAACGCGGGACGTTGAAGCGGCCGTGGATGTCGAAGTGCCGCCCCCGGTGCACGAACGCGCCGGCCTCGGCGTCCCGCAGGAAGGTGCCGGTGGCCTGGTCGGCGAGGACCTCGTCGCCGCGCCAGGAGTCGAACAGCTCGTTCGCGGTGGCGAGGAACTCCTTGGCGCGGGAGTAGCGCTCCTCCTGCGGCAGGAAGCCGCCGCGGCGGAAGTTCTCCCCGGTGAAGGCGTCCCAGGAGGTGACCACGTTCCAGGCGGCGCGGCCGCCGGAGAGGTGGTCGAGGCTCGCGAACTGGCGTGCCACCTCGTACGGTTCGTTGAACGTGGAGTTGATCGTGCCGGTCAGGCCGAGCCGGTCGGTGACGGCGGCCAGCGCGGCCAGCACGGTGAAGGTGTCGGGGCGGCCGACGACGTCCAGGTCGTAGATCTGCCCGCCCTGCTCCCGCAGCCGGAGTCCCTCGGCGAGGAACAGGAAGTCGAACTTGGCGCGTTCGGCGGTGCGGGCGAAGTGCGCGAAGGAATCGAACTCGATGTGGCTGCCGGCGGCCGGATCGCTCCACACGGTGGTGTTGTTGACGCCGGGGAAGTGTGCGGCCAGGTGTATCCGCTTCAGCGGCTTGCTCATGGTGATGGCTTTCTCCGGCTCAGGCGCCGGCGGTGGGCGCGGGTGTGGGTGCGGGGGCGGACACGGGCTCGGGTTCGGGTGCTGCCGGGCGCCCGGAGGAGTAGCGGCCGGCGGGGCGGCCGAGCCCGAGGTGGCCGCGCAGGGTGGCGGCCTCGTAGGCCTTACGGAAGCGGTGGCGGCGCTGCAGCTCGGGCACCAGGTCCCGGCTGACACGGGGCAGGTCGTGGCCGGCTACGGCGGGCCGCAGCCGGAAGCCGGTCAGCCCCTCCCCCGCCAGCTCCTCCAGCAGGTCGGCCAGCCGGGCCGCCGTACCGGTGAAGACGGGGGCGTCGCCCGTGTACGGCGCGCCCGCGAGCGTGTCGAGGCGCTCGCGCCGGGCGTTCGCCTCCCCCGGGGTGTCGTCGAGGAAGACGACGAGGTCACCGAAGACGTGCAGCGTCTCGTCGGCGCGGCCCGCGGTCTCCTGCTCGGCCCGGATCTCGGCGACGATCGCGCGGGCCTGCCGCGCGTCGTGCGGGGTGACGTAGCCGATGTCGGCCCGGCGGGCCACGAGCCGGTACCCGGTGCTCCGGTGGGCGAGGGCGCTGACCGGCGGCTGCCCCTGCGGGGGCCGCGGTGTGATGGAGGGGCCCTTGACGTGGAAGAAGCGGCCCTCGAAGTCGATGTAGTGCAGCTTGTCCCGGTCGACGAAGCGGCCGGTCGCCACGTCCCGGATCTCGGCGTCGTCCTCCCAGCTGTCCCAGAGCCGGCGCACGACCTCCACGTAGTCGGTGGCCTCCTCGAACAGTTCGGCGGTCACGCGTCGCCCGGCCGGGCCGTCGAGTGCGTCGATCCGCTCGACGGTGCGGGGGCCGAAGTGCGCGGCCTCGTTCGCCCGGGCGGTGACCTGCACGCGCAGGCCCGCGCGTCCGGTGCTCACGTAGTCGAGCGTGGCGATCGCCTTGGAGATGTGGAACGGCTCGGTGTGGGTGGCCACCACGGTCGGGACGAGACCTATGTGCCGGGTGAGCGGTGCCACCCGGGAGGCGATGAGGACCGCGTCGAGCCGGCCGCGGACCTGGTCGGTGCGCTCGTCGGGCTCCAGGGCGTGCGAGGACTGCGGGCCGAGGCCGTCCTCGATGGTGACGAAGTCGAGGAGGCCGTGTTCGGCCTCGGCCACCAGGTCGGCCCAGTAGCGGGCGGTGAACAGGTCCTGGGGGCGGGCGGCCGGTTCCCGCCAGGAGGCGGGATGCCAGCCGGTGCCGTCCAGGGCGACGGCGAGGTGGAGCGGGGAAGCGGGAGTCGAGGACACGTCGGTGCCTTCCTTGATGTCCGTACGAGACCACCGGCTCGCGGCGCGGGGCGTCGGCGCAGGGCGGGGCGCGGCGGCGGGAGACCCGGGCCGGGGGCCGGAGAGGGGCCGGAGAAGGAGGTCAGTGGCGACAGAGCGCGGCGGACACGCGCTGGAGGTCTATGTGCGGCCGGGAGTGCAGGCGGACGGAGCGGTACGGGTGCCGTACCGACGACGGGAGCGGTGCGCGCGGCGGGAGCCCGCGTGTCGCGTCCGTCATGCCCGTCACCTCCGTCCGTCGTGCGCGGGCGCGCCTGGCCGGCGGCCGCCCGGCGCGTCTCGTCGTTACTACAACTCCCGCCCGCGCCCGGGTGTTCCCGGCGCGCGGATCCGGGCGTGTCGTCCGCCGTCACGGGTGGTCAGGAGTTGTCCAGCGGCAGGCCGGGCGGGTTGACCTTCGACTGCGCCACACCCTCGTTGGAGAGGTTGTAGGCGGCCAGCCACTTGGCGTACTGCCCGTTGTCGATCAGGTGGTTGACGGCGTCCGCGATCGGTCCGGCCAGGCCGCTGCCCTTCTTGGCGGTGGCGGCGATCAGGCCCTGGAGCGTTCCGCCGGCGCCGGAGTAGGTGCCCGCGTTGCGGGTCGGCTCGGGCGTGTGCGCGGTCTGCCGGACGCGGTAGGCGACGCTGGGGTTGGGGCCGAAGTAGGCGTCGATCCTTCCGCTGGTCAGCGCCAGGTTGATGGAGTTCTGGTCCGGGAAGTACTTGATGTCGAGCTTCTTGCCCTCCTGGGCCAGCTTGGCCTTCCACTCCAGCAGGATCCTCTCCTGGTTGGTGCCGGAGCCCACGGAGACCGTCCTGCCCGCCAGGTTCTCGTAGTCGCCGCCGAAGTCCCAGGCGTCCTTCTTCAGCACCTCGAAGGCCAGGTTGTCCTTCCGGTAGGAGGCGAACTCGTACTTCTTCTTGCGCTCCTCCGTGTCGGTGACGTTGGAGAAGGCCACGTCGACCTTGCCGCTGTCGATGCCGACGAAGAGGTTCTCCCAGGTGGAGTTCCTGATCTCGGGCTTCAGGCCGAGCACCGCGGCCACCAGGCGTCCGAAGTCCGGTTCGGAGCCGGTGAGGGTCTTCTGGTCGCTGCCCACGTAGTTGAGCGGCGCGGAACCCGAGGGCAGGGCTCCGACGCCGATGACGAGCTTGCCGCTCCGGCGGACGGAGGCGGGCAGTTCGGCGCTGATGGACTTCACCTCGGAGACCTTCAGCTCGGTCTCCTGTGCCGCCCCGTTGGACAGCCGCCCCACGGTGACCGTGCCGGCGGCGGTGGTCTTGGCGGCGGCCTCGCCGTCACCCCCGCAGGCGGCGAGGCCGGTGGCGAGGGTGGCGGCGGCGGCCGCGGTGATGCCCCGGATCAGACGGTGCCGGGAGACGCGGGTAGGCATGGCGTGGCTGTCCTTGTCTGGGTGGTGAGGTGGTGGCGAGGAGAAATACCGGAGTGCCGAAGTGGCGTGGGTGCGACGGGAGTTCGGGGGTCACAGCACCCTGGCGAGGAAGTCCCGGGTCCGTTCGTGCCGGGGCCTGTCCAGCACCTGGCCGGGCGGCCCCTGTTCGACGATCCGGCCGTGGTCGATGAAGACGACACGGTCGGCGACCTCGCGGGCGAAGCCGATCTCGTGGGTGACGATGACGAGGGTGGTGCCGCCGGCCGCGAGGTCCTTGATGACGTTCAGGACCTCGCCGACGAGTTCGGGATCGAGTGCCGAGGTCGGCTCGTCGAAGAGGATGATCCCCGGCCGCAGGGCGAGGGCGCGGGCGATCGCCACGCGCTGCTGCTGGCCGCCGGACAGCTGCCGCGGATAGGCGTCCGCCTTCTCGCCGAGGCCCACCCGGGTGAGCAGTTCGCGCGCCAGCTCCTGGGCCGCGGGCCTGGTCGTCCGGCCGGTGGCCAGGGGGGCCGCGGCGACGTTGTCGAGAGCGGTCAGGTGCGGGAAGAGGTTGAAGTTCTGGAAGACGAAGCCGATCCGGCGGCGCTGGGCGAGGATGGCGCGCTCGCCGAGTTCCCTGAGCCGGTCCCCGTACCGCTTGACGCCGATCAGCTCGCCGCCGACGCTGACGTGGCCGGTCTCGGGTTTCTCCAGGTGGTTGACGACCCTCAGCAGCGTCGACTTGCCGGAGCCGGAGGGCCCGAGGATCACCGTGACCTCGCCGGGCCGGACGGTCAGGTCGATGCCGTCGAGGACGTGGTGGGAGCCGTACCACTTGTGGACGCCGTGCACTTCGAGCGCGGCGGCGACGGGCGTGCCGGGGGTCTGGGCGCCGGTCATACGGCGGCCTCCTTGCGCAGGCGGGCACCCAGGCCGGCCGCGGCGGCCCGGGCTCTCTGCAACGGCGTCGGCGGCAGGCCGCGGGTGGCGCCCCGCGCGTAGTACCGCTCGACGTAGTACTGGACGACGGACACGGCGCTGGTCAGGAGCAGGTACCAGGCGGTCGCCACCATCAGCAGCGGTACGACGTCCCCGGGGTAGGTGTTGCCCATCGACTGCACCACGCCGAAGAGGTCGAGCAGGGACACGTAGAACACCAGGGACGTGCTCTTGATGAGCCCGATCAGCTGGTTGACGTAGTTCGGGACGATGGACCTGAGGGCCTGCGGGAGGACGATCCGGCGGAACCGGTAACCCTTGGGCAGACCGAGCGCGGATGCCGCCTCGTGCTGCCCCTGGTCGACGGAGAGGAGGCCGCCGCGGACCACCTCCGCCGCGTAGGCCGCCTCGTTGAGGCTGAGGCCCACGACGGCGATCGTCATGTCGGTGGCGAGCCTCGACTCGTCGAAGCGCACGAAGGACGGGCCGAAGGGCACGCCCAGGCTCAACGTCCGGTACAGGGCGGAGAAGTTGTACAGGAATATCAGCACGACGATCAGCGGGGTGGAGCGGAACAGCCAGGTGTACGTCCAGCTGACCGCGCGCGGCACCGGGCTCGCGGAGAGCCGGCCGAGCGCCAGCAGGATGCCGCCGGCCAGCCCCAGCACCGCGCTCAGGGCGGCGACCTCGAGCGTGACGAGGAGGCCGTCGAGGACGGCCGGGCGCAGGAACCAGTAGCGGAACCGGTCCCACTGGTAGAAGGGGTTGGTGACCAGTCCGTGCAGGATCTGCGCGACGAGGACGAGGACGACGGCGGTGACGATCCACCGGCCGGGTCTGCGCCGCGGCCGAACTCTCCGTGCGGGCGGCGGAACCGGCGCCTCGCCGGGGTG
Source organism: Streptomyces sp. NPDC096012 (assembly GCF_040426375.1). Lineage (NCBI taxonomy): Bacteria > Bacillati > Actinomycetota > Actinomycetes > Kitasatosporales > Streptomycetaceae > Streptomyces > Streptomyces sp. NPDC096012. Next base: position 11,359 of record NZ_JBEOTD010000074.1, on the reverse strand, counting down.
CGAGGGCCTCTCGGCGAGGGAGAGGGCGGCGCCTGGGGATTCACTCATGGGCGGACTCCGGGCGGAATCGGGCACCCCCGGGACGGCGGCGGGCGCGCGGGCCGCGACGGCACTGGGGCACGAGACGGCGCACGGGAGACGCGGCGGAACCGGGGGCTGGGCGGGCAACGGCACATCACACGCACGGGGTACGTGCGGAACGCGCGGGCTGGGACGCTGAGGTCAGCCCCGACGGCGGGCGGAGCCCGGTGCGGTACACAGTGCGCTGCTGACGCGGACCAGATCGACGGCCCGGTCGGCGACCAGGAGCTGGGCGTACGGCGGTACGCAGCCCGGGGAACGGCGAGGGGCCGTCCTGGGAGCTGCGTACATGGCGTCACCTGTCACTGTTCCGGCCCCCGGGGGGGCCTCGCGCTTACCGAATACGTCGTCCGGTCCGGTCGTCACCTGGGGCACCCCACCGCGTGCGAGGGTTGCCGGTCAGCGAGCCAGGGCTTGGCGCTGACGCTCATGACCTTTCTGAGTGGCAAGTAAGGCAGTCGCCCGTTCGAATGTCAACGGCCGTCCGCGGAGCGGACCCTGAGGGCCGGCTCTCACCTGCGGGAAGCGTCCGGGACCTGCGCGGCGTGGGCCGCCCAGTCCAGGATCTGGACAGCCGCTCCGGCGGCCTCCAGCCCCCGGCAACTGCCGTGGTGGCGGCGGGCGATGCCGTCGAGGTCCAGGTGCCGGCCGAAGGCGGGGCGGGCGGCCAGGCGGCGGGCGTACGCCCACAGCGCGTGGTGGCCGGCGATCCGGTGCACGGCGGAGGCGTCGAGGTGGCAGCGGTGGACGGTGTCGAGCTGCACCAGGGCCACCCAGAGTTCCACGTCGGCGGCGGTCAGCCGGTCGCCGACCAGGTACTCCGCACCGCTCAGCCGCCGCTCCAGCCGGCCCAGGGTGTCGAGCAGCACGTCGAGGGCGGCGGCCCGCTCGGCGGGACCGGCGCCTGCCCGTCCGGCACGCTGGGCGGCGTCCTCGACGCCGTCGGCGCACATCCGTTCCACGGCGTCGATCACCGAGCGCGTTCCGGACGGGTACAGCGAGGACCGCCCGTCACGCGGGAAGCGGTCCAGGTCGCGCAGGATGTCCGGGGCGTGGGTGCTGACGATGCGTCCGGACCAGTCGTCGCTGAGGACGGGGGCGAGGGCCGGCCCGGTGTAGTGGTGGGCGCTCGCCTCGTACAGCGGGCGCAGCGCCGCGTGGCCACCGCCGGGACAGTCGGGCACGGCGGGCAGGAAGGTGACCGGACAACTGCCGTCCAGGCCGAGGAGGCTGTGGCCGGCGGCGAGGCGCAGGCCGTCCGGACAGGCGGTCGACAGATGGAGCCGGTAGCGGTGCGGTACGGCGTAGTGGCCGCTGCGGGCGTCCCGGCCGAGCCGGCCCCGGAAGAGGGGAGCCGTGCGGTGGACGTTCGAGTCGGCGGCGAGCGGACTGCTGGACATGCGTCTCCCCTGGGCGTGGGCGGATGAACTCCCTGACGGGCACGGCGGACGGGCGCGCCGGCCGGCGCCGTCGGGCGACGAGGGCGAGGGCGAGGGCCCGGACTCAGTACCGGCCGCTGATCGCGCTGCAGACGCGCAGCAGGTCGATGTGGCGCCGGGAGGTGAGCAGGGGCGCGCACAACGGCGTCCGGCCCGCTCGGCCGGCGACCGTCTCCGGACGCGTCATGATTCCCTACCCGTTCACTAGGATTTCCTCCCTGGAGTGTCGATCGGGCTCCGCACGCCGTCAAGGGGGCGTCCACGCCTGGGATTCGGACGCGGAGCCCCACGGCCCGGCGAGGCGACGCCGGACGAGCGGTGGGGGGACGGCGGGGGGACGCTGGACGGCCGCCGGGGGACGGCGAGGGCGACGCTGGACGGGCGCCGGGGGACGCCGGACGAGCGCCGGGGGACGGCGAGGGATGGCGAGGGCGACGCCGGACGAGCGCCGGGGAATGGCAAGGGCGCCGGACGACCGCCGGGGAATGGCGACGGGGACACCGGACGAGCGCCGGGGGGACGGCGGGGGAACGCCGGACGATGCGCGAGGACTCCTCAGGTCCTGCCGCAGGTCACCGCCGGCCGGGTCACCAGGCGCACGCCGGAGGACGTGCGAGCACTCCCCGCATCGCCCCGCGGGCCGCCACCGACCGTGCACCGGGCCGGACGGCAAGGCGAACGACGAAAGGCGACCGAGGTCTCCTCAGCGCCAGAGACATGTGACATAGTACTGGCGTGACGAAGCGGCTGACCTGCGATGTCGTGGTCGTCGGAGCCGGAATGGTGGGCGCCGCCTGTGCGCTGTACGCCGCGCGGGCCGGTCTCGACGTGAGGGTGGTGGACCGGGGACCGGTGGCCGGCGGCACCACCGGCGCGGGCGAGGGCAACCTCCTCGTCTCCGACAAGGAACCGGGCCCCGAGCTGGAACTGGCCCTCCTGTCGGCCCGGTTGTGGGCGGACCTCGCGGAGGAGCTGGGCCCGGTGATCGAGTACGAGTCCAAGGGCGGCCTCGTGGTGGCCTCGACGCCCCGCTCCCTCGCCGCGCTGACGAAGTTCGCCGCGGGGCAACGGACCGCCGGCGTCACCGCCGAGCCGGTCGGTGCGGACGAACTGCCGGGCCTCGAACCCCGCTTGTCGCCCGGCATGGCCGGCGGGGTGCGCTATCCCCAGGACGCCCAGGTGATGCCCGCGCTCGCCGCGGCCCACCTGCTGCGCGCCTGCGGTGCCCCGCTGCACACGGGCCGGACGGTGACGGGCGTGCTGCGCGCGGCGGACGGCACGGTGCGCGGCGTCCGCACCGACCGGGGCGACCTGCACGCGCCCGCGGTGGTGAACGCGGCCGGCACCTGGGGCGGTGACCTCGCGGCTCTCGCGGGCGTCCGGTTGCCGGTCCTCCCCCGGCGCGGCTTCGTGCTGGTCACCGAGCCGCTGCCGCGGATGGTCCGGCACAAGGTGTACGCGGCGGACTATGTGGCCGACGTGGCGAGCGACTCGGCCGCCCTGCGCACCTCGCCGGTCGTGGAGGGCACGGCCGCCGGGCCGGTCCTGATCGGCGCGAGCCGCGAACGGGTGGGATTCGACCGCTCGTTGTCGCTCGCGGCGGTACGGGCGCTGGCGGCCGGGGCGATCGGGCTGTTCCCGTTCCTGGAGCGGGTCCGCGCCCTGCGGACGTACGCGGGCTTTCGGCCGTACCTGCCCGACCATCTCCCGGCGATCGGCCCCGACCCGCGGGCGCCCGGGATGTTCCACGCCTGCGGGCACGAGGGGGCCGGCATCGGACTCGCCACCGGCACGGGGCGGTTGATCGCGCAGAAGCTCACCGGGAAGACGCCGGACCTGGACCTCACACCGTTCCGGCCGGAGCGGTTCGACGCGGAGGGGGGCGACACACCGTGAATCCGGAGGAGCTGGCCCGGGCCGGGCCCGGCGAGACCTGCACCGTCACCTTCGACGGCCGGCCCCTGGAGGCACTGCCGGGCCGGACCGTCGCGGCGGCCCTGTGGGCGGCGGGGGTGACGACCTGGCGCAGCACCCGCGGCGCGGGCCGTCCCCGGGGCGTCTTCTGCGGGACCGGAGTGTGTTTCGACTGTCTCGTGACGGTCAACGACCTGCCGAACCAACGCGCTTGCCTGGTACCGGTGCGGGCGGGCGATGTGATCCGCACCCAGCGCGGGACGGGCCGGTGCGATGACTGAGCGACCGCGTCTCGTCGTCGTCGGCGCGGGCCCGGCAGGACTGGCCGGGGCGCTGGCGGCGGCCGCCCGGGGCATCGGCGTGACCCTCGTCGACGCGGCCGACCAGGCGGGCGGGCAGTTCTACCGGCAGCCCGCCGCCGCCCTGGGCGCCCGCCGGCCACAGGCCCTGCACCACCAGTGGCGCGCCTGGGAGCGGCTGCGGGACGGACTGGACCGGCACCGTGCCACGGGTTCGATCACCCACCTGACCGATCATCACGTCTGGTGCGTGGAGCGGAAGCCCGGGTCCGGTGGTGTCACCGTGCACGCCTTGCACGGCCCCGCCCAGGAGGAGGGTGTGGCGGTCCGCGCCGACGCCGTGCTGCTCGCCACCGGCGGCTACGAGCGCGTCCTGCCCTTCCCGGGCTGGACGCTGCCCGGCGTCGTCACGGCGGGTGGCGCGCAGGCCATGCTGAAGGGCGGTTTGGTGCTGCCCGGCCGGACGGCCGTCGTCGCCGGGACCGGGCCGCTGCTGCTGCCCGTGGCCACGGGGCTCGCGGCGGCCGGGGCGCGCGTGGCCGCGCTGGTCGAGTCCGCCGACCCCGCGGCGGTGCCGCGCCGGATGGCGGCCCTGGCGGCGCGCCCGGACAAGCTCGCCGAGGGCGCCGGATACGCCGCCCGGCTGCTGCGCCACGGTGTACGCACGGTGCTCCGGCACACCGTGGTGGAGGCGCACGGCACCGAGCGGCTGACGGCGGTCACCGTGGCGGCGCTCGACCGGGGCGGCCGGACCGGACCCGGCGGCTCGCTCCTGATCCCGTGCGACACCCTCGCCGTCGGCCATGGCATGCTGCCGCACACCGACCTCGCCGAGACGCTCGGCTGCACCCTGTCCGGCACCGGTGTGCGGGTCGACGACGAGCAGCGCACGGACGTGCCCGGTGTGTGGGCCGCCGGGGAGACCACCGGCATCGGCGGCGCGGCCCTCGCCCTGGCCGAGGGCCACATCGCCGGCCGCTCGATCGCCGCCCGGCTGCGCGGCGCCCCCGCGGACCCGCGCCGCTGGGCGGCCGCCGCCCGGGCCAGGACCCGGCTGCGGCACTTCTACGCGGCGCTCGACGCGGTGTGCGAGCCGCCGGCCGGCTGGGCCGAACAGGTCACCGACGACACGCTGGTGTGCCGCTGCGAGGAGGTCACCGCCGGGGAGGTCCGTACGGCCGCGGGCACGCTCGGCGCCTGCGATCCGCGCTCCGTGAAGCTGCTCACCCGGGCCGGGATGGGCTGGTGCCAGGGCCGGATGTGCGCGCCCGCCGTGGCGGCCCTGACCGGCTGCCCGCCGCTTCCCGCGGGGCGCCGGCCGTTCGCCCGGCCGGTGCCGCTCGGCGTACTGGCCGCCCTGCCCGAACCGGATTGACCGACCGCTCGGGGTACCGGCCGCCCTGACCGAACCCGACTCCGACCGCACGGCGCACCGGCCGCCCTGACCGAACCCGACTGACCGACCGCACGGCATACCAGCCGCCCTGGCCGAACCCGACTCACCGACCGCACGGCGCACCGGCCGCCCTACCCGACCGGACTGACCGACCGCTCAGCTCTTCCGCGACCGTCCGGCCCAGTAATATGTCACACCCTATCGATTGGGGATCACCATGACCCTCGAGCGCTCCCGCCCCTGGCGCGGCGTCCTCGTCGCCACCGCGCTCCCCCTCCGCGACGACCTCTCGGTCGACTTCGACCGCTATGCCGAGCACTGCGCCTGGCTGGTCGGCAACGGCTGCGACGGCGTCGTACCGAACGGCTCGCTCGGCGAGTACCAGGTGCTCACCCCCGAGGAGCGCGCCCGGGTCGTGCGGACGGCCGTGGACGCCGTCGGGGGTGAGCGGGTGATGCCGGGCGTCGGCGCGTACGGCTCCGCCGAGGCCCGCCACTGGGCCGAGCAGGCGGCCGAGGCCGGCTGCGCCTCGGTGATGCTGCTGCCGCCCAACGCCTACCGCGCCGACGAGCGGTCCGTCCTCGCCCACTACGCCGAGGTCGCACGGGCCGGCCTGCCCGTGGTGGCGTACAACAACCCCGTCGACACCAAGGTCGACCTGGTGCCCGAACTCCTCGCCCGGCTGCACGGCGAGGGGCACGTCCACGGCGTCAAGGAGTTCTCCGGGGATGTCCGGCGCGCCTACCGGATCGCCGAACTCGCTCCGGACCTCGACCTGTTGGCCGGTGCGGACGACGTGCTGCTGGAGCTGGCCGTGGCCGGCGCCAAGGGCTGGGTGGCGGGCTGTCCCAACGCGCTGCCCCGGGCCTCGGCCGAGCTGTACCGTGCGGCCGTGGCCCAGGACCTCACCACCGCGCTCCCCCTCTACCGGCGACTGCACCCGCTGCTGCGCTGGGACTCACGGGTGGAGTTCGTGCAGGCGATCAAGCTGTCCATGGACGTCGTCGGGCGGCACGGCGGCCCGGTGCGCCCACCGCGCCGCCCACTGCCGTCCGGACAGGCGGCCGCGGTACGCGCGGCCACCGAGGAGGCCGTGGCCGCGGGGCTCGTCTGACCAGGAGGCCGGAGCATGCGCAGCAAGCTCGTCCTGCACGCCGTCGACTCGCACACCGAGGGCATGCCGACCCGCGTCGTCACCGGCGGGATCGGCCCGGTACCGGGCGCCTCGATGAACGAGCGGCGGCTGTACTTCCGTGAACACCGCGACCACGTCAAGCGGTTGCTGATGAACGAGCCGCGCGGCCACTCCGCGATGAGCGGCGCGGTCCTGCAGCCGCCGAGCCGCCCCGACTGCGACTGGGGTGTCATCTACATCGAGGTCTCCGGATACCTGCCGATGTGCGGGCACGGCACGATCGGGGTCGCCACCGTGCTGGTCGAGACCGGCATGGTGGAGGTCGTGGAGCCGGTGACGACGATCCGGCTCGACACCCCGGCCGGTGTGGTGGTCGCCGAGGTGGCCGTGGAGAACGGCGCCGCGCGGAACGTGACCCTCAGAAACGTCCCGTCGTTCGCCGTCGCCCTCGACCGCACGATCACCCTCCCCGGGGGCCGTACGGTGACGTACGACCTCGCCTACGGGGGCAACTTCTACGCTATCCTCCCCCTCGACGCCCTCGGCCTGCCCTTCGAACGCTCGCGCAAGGACGACATCCTCGCGGCCGGCCTGGCCCTCATGCGGGCGATCGACGCGGAGTCGGAGCCGGTGCACCCCGAGGACCCGTCGATCCGCGGCTGCCACCACGTCCACCTCTACGCGCCCGGTGCCACCGCCCGGCACTCCCGGCACGCGATGGTCATCCATCCGGGCTGGTTCGACCGGTCCCCGTGCGGCACGGGAACGAGCGCGCGCATGGCGCAGCTGCACGCGCGCGGCGAACTCCCGTTGCACACCGGGTTCGTGAACGAGTCCTTCATCGGCACCCGGTTCACCGGGCGGCTGCTCGGGACGACGGAGGTCGCCGGCGTCCCGGCGGTGCTGCCCGAGTTCACCGGCCGGGCGTGGATCACCGGGACCGCGCAGTACCTGCTGGACCCGACCGATCCGTTCCCCGAAGGATTCGTCCTCTAGACTCCTGCCGGTGATGCGTGACATGGCACAGACCCCGCAGGGCGGCGGCGCCCCCTCCCTCCCCCGGCTGGGCGGCCGCCGGAGCAGCTTCCGCGAGCGGGTGGCCGACGCGCTGCGCGCCGCGCTGATCGCGGGCGAGCTGCGGCCCGGGGAGGTCTACTCGGCGCCGTCGCTCGCGGCGCGCTTCGGGGTGTCGGCGACGCCCGTGCGGGAGGCGATGCTGGACCTGGCCAAGGAGGGGCTGGTCGACACGGTGCCCAACAAGGGCTTCCGGGTCACCGCGGTCTCCGACCGGCAGCTGGACGAGTACACGCACATCCGCGCGCTCGTCGAGATCCCCACCGTGACCGGCCTGGCCCGCACGGCCGACCGTGTCTCGCTGGAGGCGCTGCGGCCGGCGGCCCGCGAGATCGTCACCGCCGCGGTGGCGGGTGACCTCATCGCCTATGTCGAGGCCGACACCCGCTTCCATCTCGGCCTGCTGGCCCTCGCGGGCAACGCGCACCTGGTGGAGGTGGTTGCCGACCTGCGCAAACGCTCCCGCCTCTACGGGCTCACCGCGCTGGTGGAGGCGGGCCGGCTGCTGGCCTCCGCCCAGGAGCACCTGGAGCTCCTCGACGCCCTGCTGACGGGCGACGAGAGGGCCGTACGGGAGATCATGACCCGGCACCTGGGGCACGTCCGCGGCCTGTGGGCCACGGCGGACTGACCGCGGACACCCGGCCCCGCGCACCCGCCCTCTCCACCTGCCTCAGTACGCTCACCTCACTCCTGCGATCCAGGCGCGATCCAGGCAAGCAGTGCAACTCCAAGCACCCCTGTCACTAGCTGCACTACCTGCACCAGGTGCACAAGATGCACTCCCTGCACTCCCTGCACTCCCTGCACTCCCTGCACTTCAGCATCTGGCCCGTTTCCGCAGGCACCAGCCCCCTCACTCCCGCCCAGACAGGACATCCATCGGCGCGGAGGCCGCCACACGGCGCTTTTTTCACGACCGGGTGGGCCTGACGGGACAAGGAGCGGCGATTTTGAGCCGACTCCAAGGATCCCGGACCATGGAACGGCCCCGGCGATCCCGGGCACGTCAATTCCATGAGAGGCGCACCACCCATGCACAGCACCGGAACCGTCCCCCAGTCGGCTCCGGCCCCGGCGGAGAGCGGCACGGCCCCCGTCGAGGACCCGCACGGCGACACCGGCAGGCACGCCCGCCGGTTCGGCCTTCCCGTGGCCACCGCTCTGGTCATGGGCAACATCATCGGCGGCGGCATCTTCCTGCTCCCCGCCTCCATCGCCCCCTACGGCACGGTCAGCCTGGTCGCCTTCGGCGTCCTGACCGTCGGCGCCATCGCCCTGGCCCTGGTCTTCGGCCGGCTCGCGGCGCGCGACCCCCGTACCGGCGGCCCGTACGTCTACGCCCGCGAGGCCTTCGGCGACTTCGCCGGTTTCCTCGCCGCCTGGGCGTACTGGATCACCACCTGGGTGTCGAACGCCGCGCTCGCCGTGGCCGCCGTGGGCTATCTCGACGTCCTGATCCCGGTCAGCGGCCACCGCTGGACCGCGTGCCTCGCGGCCCTGGCGCTGCAATGGCTGCCCGCACTGGCCAACTTCGCCGGTACCCGCTACGTGGGCGCCGTCCAGCTGGTCTCCACGGTGCTGAAGTTCGTACCGCTGCTGCTCGTCGCGGTGGGCGGCCTGTTCTTCTTCGACCCGTCCCGCCTCGGGCCCTTCAACTCCAGTGGCCACGGCGCGGTCGGCGCGGTGTCCGCCGCGGCGGCCCTGCTGCTCTTCTCCTACCTCGGGGTGGAGTCGGCCGCCGTGAGCGCGGGGGAGGTCAGGGACGCCCGCCGCAACGTGGGGCGGGCCACCGTCATCGGCACCGCGGGCGCGGCGCTCGTCTACCTGCTGGGCACGCTGTCCGTCTTCGGGACCGTCGCGCACAACCGCCTGGTCACCTCCACGGCGCCGTTCTCGGACGCCGTGGACTCGATGTTCGGCGGCCGCTGGGGCGGCACGGCGGTGGCGCTGGCCGCGCTGGTGTCGATGACCGGCTGCCTCAACGGCTGGACACTGCTGAGCGCCCAGACCCCGTACGCCGCGGCGAAGGACGGCCTGTTCCCGGCGGCCTTCGCGCGCCGCCGCCGGGGCGTGCCGACCTTCGGGGTCGGCGTGACCGTCGTACTGTCCTCGCTGCTCACCGCGTACAACTACCTGTCCGGCTCGGGAAAGGTCTTCGAGGTACTGGTGCTCGTCACCACGTTCACCGCGACCGTGCCGTACCTGCTGGCCACGGCCGCCCAGCTCTTCCACCTGATCGCGGGGCGCGGGCCGGTCGACCGGGCGCGGCTGGTGCGGGACTCGGTGGTCACCGCGGTGGCGGCCGGCTTCTCGGTCTGGCTGATGGCGGGCGCCGGTTACGCGGCGGTGTACCAGGGCGTGCTGTTCCTCTTCGTCGGCATCCTGGTGTACGCGGTGATGGCGGCGCTGCGGCAGCGCCGCGAGGCGGAGGCGCACCGCTCCTGACCCCGGCCGGCAGCGCCGCGAGGCGCAGGCGCACCGCTCCTGACCCCGGTCGGGCAGGGCCTCGGCGGTGCGCTCGACAGCGCGTGGGCTTCACCACAGTTTGCCCGTTTCCGGACAGATAGGCCCATATAAGTAGTTTCATGGATAGCCGCACCCCTTGGCATCCGGCTCCTGGGGTCCCCCTCCGACAGTGACACGGGAGAGACGTTTGACTACGGCACGTAAGGGACGCACCCGGCTGATGGCTGCTGTCGCCGTCCTCTCCGGAGTGCTCTCGCTCACGGCCCTCGGCGGTACCAGCAACGCCGCTTCCGGCGGCAACGACGCCGGGAGTCACCCGACGTCGCAGGCGCCGGTGCCGGTGCAGGCGCCGGTGCCGGCGCCTTCGGACCAGGCGGCCGCCCAGGACGCCTCCGACGCCCGAATAGCGATCACGCCCGGCCAGGGTGCCTACGGCGTGGGGATCGACGGCCCCGTCAAGGTCGCCGTCGCCAACGGCAGGCTCACCAAGGTGACCATGACCGACGTCGCGACCGGTACCGAGGTTCCGGGCACCCTGTCCGCCGACGGCACGTCCTGGAAGCCGGACGGCCGGCTGGAGCAGGCCACCAAGTACCAGATCACCGCCGAGGCCGCCGACGCCAAGGGCCGCTCCGCCACCGGGAGCGCCACGATCAGCACGGTCTCCCCGGCGAACGACTTCGTCGGGCACCTCTCCCCCGAGAACGGCTCGACCGTCGGCGTGGGCATGCCGGTGACGGTCGACTTCGGCAAGGCGATCGGCGACAAGGCCGCCGTGGAGTCGAAGATCCAGGTCAGCTCCAGCAGCGGCCAGCAGGCCGTCGGCCACTGGTTCAACGGCAACCGCCTGGACTTCCGCCCCGAGAGCTACTGGACGCCCGGGTCCACCGTCACCGTCAGGCTCGACCTCGACGGCGTCCAGAAGACGGTCACGTTCAAGATCGGCCGCAGCCAGATCAGCACCGTGGACGCCAAGACGAAGCAGATGACCGTCGTACGGGACGGCAGGACGATCAGGACCATCCCGATCTCGTCCGGCAGCGCCGAGCACCCGACGTACAACGGCCAGATGGTCATCTCGGAGAAGTTCCGGCACGTCCACATGAACGGTGCGACCGTCGGCCTCACGGAAAAGGACGGCAAGCCCTCCTACGACATCGAGGCCGTACCGCACGCCATGCGCCTGACCGCCTCGGGCACCTTCGTCCACGGCAACTACTGGGGTTCCGACGCCGTCTTCGGCAAGGTCAACACCAGCCACGGCTGCGTGGGCCTGAAGGACGTCAGGGACGGCGGTGACGGCAGGCAGCCCGCCGCGTGGTTCTTCGACAACTCGATGATCGGTGACGTCGTGATCGTCAAGAACTCCCCGGACAAGACCGTGCTGGCCCCGGACAACGGCCTCAGCGACTGGAACATGCCGTGGAGCGAGTGGGTCGCGGGCAGCGCGACCCACTGACGCCACACACTCCCCGATCACCTGATACCGAATTCCTGACGCCGCGGGCGGGGGGGGGGGGCCGGGGGGGGCCCGCGCCGGGAGAAAAAACAA
>NZ_JBEOTD010000073.1:0-17554 GCF_040426375.1 Streptomyces sp. NPDC096012 | reverse complement strand
CCGGCGGCCACCCCCACCCGCCCGCCGAGCCCGCCCCCCCGCACCCCCCCCCCCCCCCGGCCCCGCCCCCCCGCCCGGGCCCCGCGGCCCCCCCGCCCGCCCCCCGCCCGGCCCCCCGCCCGGCCGCCGGGCGGTCGCGCACCGTCGGGCCCGGCGGCGCGCTGTCCCGGCACCCGTACGCCGGGGCTACGCGTGGCCTGACCGGCCGGCCCGTCCCACGGGTCACTCATCTCCCACTCCCATGAACGGTCGGGCCCGTCAGGCCTGGGCGTCGGAATGGACGGCCGGACTCAGCGCGGCGGTGTACGGGCAGGTGAAGCGGCGGTTCACCTTGGTTGCTCAGTTGCGCAATGTAACAAACCCGGAGTCCGAACAGCACAGATCCGCACGCAATTCACAGGTGAGGCATCTCATGCAACCGCCGGGCGGCGACGACGTCGGATGCGGACGGAGACCGCGGAGCGGGCCGGGGGCCGCGGGACGGCTACCGGCCGGAGACTGCGTGAGGGGCCAAAGACGCGGATGAGTACCGGCCGAAGGCCGCGGACAGGTCGGGACCACGGGACGGCTACCGGCGGAAGGCCGCGGGACGGATGCCGGTCGCCCTGACAGGCCGTCACTCGCCGGCCGCGGAGGCGGAGCGTACGACGCGGAATCCGACGTCGTCGATCCGGTACGTCGGATGACTGCGGCGCCGTACCGACGCGCGGCAGCTCCAGTGCTCGTCCGACCAGCCCCCGCCGCGCAGTACCCGGTAGCTGCCGTAGACCTCCGCGTCGTACAGGTCCCAGCACCAGTCCCAGACGTTGCCCAGCATGTCGTGCAGCCCCCACGCGTTGGGCTGCTTACCGCCCACCACATGGACCTGTTCGCCCGAGTTGTCCCGGTACCAGGCGATGTCGTCCAGGCGGCCGTACCGCGGGCCGGTCGTACCGGCCCGGCAGGCGTGCTCCCACTCGGCCTCCGTCGGCAGCCGGAATCCGTCGGCGCGGGTGTCCCAGCCGGCCGTCCCGTCGGCCTCCCGCAGGTGGTACGCGGGCGCCAGCCCCGCGCTGCGGGACGCGTCGTTGCAGAACCGGACCGCGTCCCACCACGACACGCCCTCGACCGGCAGCCGGTCACCCCGGGCGGCGCTCGGCCGACGGCCGGTGACCTGCGCGTACCACGCCTGGGTGACCGGGAAGGCGGACATCTCGAACGACGCCACCTCGACCTGCCAACTGCGTTCCGTCCGCCGGTCCGAGAGCGTCACCCGCCCTGCGGGCACGGCCACCATGCCGGTCCCTGAAAGCGTGTCCACGACAGGCCACCCTATGGCGTTCCGCCCACCGGGGAGCGCCGGCCGGCACCGCCTGACGTACGCTCAGGTTCGTGCTCCGCACCGGCAGGCGTGTCGCGATGCCGAGCGGGCACCTGTAGGTCACCAACGAGAGAGGGGTGGCCCACCAGTCATGGAGATTTCCGGGATCATCAGTGCGATCATCATCGGCATCGTGATCGGCGTTCTCGGCCGGCTCGCCGTCCCCGGCCGTCAGCGGATCGGCATCCTGTGGACGATCGTGATCGGCATCGTCGCCGCCTTCGTGGGAAGCGCCGTGGCAGCCGGCTTCGGTGTCGCGAACACCAAGGGCGTCGACTGGATCGAATGGCTCATCCAGGTCGCCCTCGCGGCGGTGGGCGTGGCCGCACTGAGCCGGGTGAAGGTACGGCACTGACGGCACCGGGACGGTCCCCGCACCACCCGCCCCGCACCAGCGCTCCGCCGGACCAGGTGATCCGGCGGGGCGCGCTGCTTTTGCCGCGCGGCTCCCCAGGTGGGGGAAGAGGCAGCGGTGAGGGGCGGGATCCCCTGGGTGCACGACGCCGGTGCGCGTCAGCGGGAAGCGGGGCCGGCGAGGCCGGACCGGCTCAGGCCGGCGAAGCGACAGGCGAGGACGGACCGGCTCAAGCCGGTCAAGCCGCAGGCGAGGTCGGTCCGCCTCGGTGAGAGGCGTGGCCCGACAGGCTCGGTGAGAGGCGAGGACGGACCGGCTCGGTGAGAGGCGAGGCCGGGCCGGCTCAGTCGGATGCGGGGCCGGTGAGGCCGCCGACGGGGTCGTCCCAGAGGGCGATCCGGGCGGTGATGCACTTGCCCACCGGCTCCCGTCGCGCCTCGAAGCCCTGCACGACGGCCATCACGATCTCCAGACCGTGCTGGCCCACCCGGCCCGGGTCGGCGGCCCTGGCCAGCGGGAGGGCGGGGTCGCTGTCCCAGACCTCGACCTCCACCGCCTCGCCGGTGATCTCCACCCGCAGCAGCACCGGTCCCGGCGCGTACTTGCAGGCGTTCGTGACCAACTCGCTGACCACCAGGCGGGTCAGATCCATCGTGCGCGCCGTCACCGGCACACCGTGGGCCGCCTGCACCCGGGTGAGGAAGAGCTCCGCCCGATCGCGGGCCTCGGCGATGCATCCGCCGTCGAGGCCGTCCAGCTCGAGCGTGGTGTGCAGTGGCCCGCGGCCGACCCCGACGGGGCCCTCGTCGAAGGCACCCGACTCCTCTGCGTTGCGTCGCGTCACGCCGTTCACGCACGGGTGTATACCCGGGTTCGCGCGGGGCACGCCTGCCGAACGCGGACGCGATCCGCGGGCATCGTCGGCGCGATCCTGGGAAGCCACCCGGTAGGGCGAAGCTCTGGTCAAAGATCGTCGAGTGTTGTCGAGGAACTCGTGGCGGACACAGCAGACACCGAGGGAACGGCGGGAACGGACCGGCTGGGGATCAGCCGGTCCGTCGTGGACGGCGTCACCGTCGTCACGGTCACCGGGGAGATCGACCACCACACCTCCGGTCTCCTGCGGCACGCCCTGGCACCCGAGGATCCTTCGCAGGCGGCGCGCACCGTCGCGGACTTCGCCGGGGTGGACTTCATGGACTCCAGCGGCATCAACGCCCTCATCGCCGCCCACCAGGCCCATGGCGCGACCGGGCGGCTTTCGCTGGCGGGTGTGCGCAGGCCCGTTCTGCGCACCCTGGAGCTCGTCGGCCTCACCACTCTCATCGACTGCTACCCGAGCGTCCGCGAGGCCATGGAGGCCTGAGGGCGCTTCCAGCCGGTCCAGCCCTGGTGGCAGGGCGGTTTTCGTGGTGTGCTGTAACCGGCGGGAAGGACTCCGGACAGACGCGGGGAAACGGTCTCGGAACCGTGCACCGCGCAATCAGGATCCGCGAGAAGTGGATGGCCCTTCCCGCCCTCTCCTGCCCTGACCACCCGGCTGCCCGGGGCACGGATCGTCGCCTGTGCCGCTTGTACTCGTGCGCGTGGCATTCCCTGGAACCTGCGCCGCACGGCCCGCATCTAGCTGTGCGGTGAGGCAGGAGCGGTGGCACCGGGTCCCGCAGGGATGCTTTCACCAGGGGGATTCCCATGGCACGGCGGACACTGGCGGTTTCCGCTCTCGGCCTGGCGGTACTGCTGGGCACCGCGGCCTGCGGCACCGACGGAAGCTCGTCCGACACGCGTACCGACAGGTGCCGGACGTCCCAGCTGGCCTGGAAGATGACCCGTCTGCCCGGCAGGCGGCAAGACGCCCCGGCGGCCGCGCTCAGCGCGGAGAACACGGGGTCGAAGTCCTGCGCCTTCGACGGCTACCCGGACATCGACGTGTACGTCGGCAAGGGGCCGTCGGCCGACGGGAAGCCGAAGAAGGGTGCCACGCCGGTCGACGTGGAGCTGAACCCGGGCCACACGGTGGAGTTCCCGCTCTTCTACGACGCGACGGCCGCTCCGGGCGGCGGTTGCGAGGTCTCGGCCGAGTACGACCCCAGGATCAGCGTCGTGCCCCCGCACGCCGAGGACGGTTCCCTCGTCGAGATGACGGATGCGAAGGGACGTCATGTGCGGGCGCAGGTATGCGGCCTCGACATCGAGCTGGGCTCACCGCGGTTGCGGTGAGGAGCAGACGGAGAAGCGGGTGCGTCGCCGGGTAGCGCGTGAATTGTCGTGTGCACGCGTACGGCGGCCGTGCGATCATGGCCGCCGCGACCGCTGACCACGGTCGGTCGACAGCCGCCGCACGGCGGCACGGGGGAATTCACCGGTGGTACGCCGTGAGCGCGGCGCAGACCGTCGGCGGGGGATCACGCGTCGGAGTCCGCGACAGCGGCTCGCCGACGTCGCCTGGCGGTGGCCTGCCGCGAACTCCCGTGCCGCTGTCGGCCCGCCTCAGTAGGAGAAACCAGAAGTGCTGGATACACGAATACGCCGCGGGTCCGTCGCGGTGCTGAGCGCCGCGCTGATGCTGGGCAGCGCCGCGACGGCCCAGGCCGGTACCGCGGCCCCCGTTCCGGGCGCCCCGTCGCGGAGCGCGCCCCTGGCCGCGGCGCCGATGCCACCGCACGCCGCCGGCCCCGCTCCCACGCTCTCGGCCGGTCCCGCGGCCGAACCCCCGGGCTCCGTCACGCCGGTGCCGGCCGCCGACGACGACTGGACCGCCCAGGACGCCACCCGCTTCTGGACGCCCGAGCGCATGGCCGCGGCCACCGACCCCTCGGGCCGGACCGTCCCGCCGAAGAGCGTGGCGACGGCGCGTCAGCAGGGTTCCGCCACCGGCATCACCGCCCAGCACTTCAAGGGCGTCAAGTCCGTCGGCACCATCTTCAGCACCGGCGCCGGGCTGAAGGGCCACCGCTGTTCGGCCAGTGTCGTGCGCAGCGCGGGCCACAACCTGATCCTCACCGCCGGGCACTGCGTCGGCGGGAAGTCCATGTTCGTCCCCCTGTACGACCCCACCAGGGACGCCTCCCAGCAGCCGAACGGGGTCTGGGCGGTGGACACATGGTTCCGTGACAAGTGGTACGCCTCGGACAAGAGCAAGAACTCCGACCTGGACTACGCCTTCGCGAGCCTGAAGCCCAACGGCCCCAAGAACGTCCAGGACGTCGTGGGCGCCAACACGCTCGCCCGTACGCCCGGGTATGCCAACAGTGTGACGGTCGTCGGCTACCCGGCGATCGCGCACAACCCTCAGGACCAGCCGGTCCGTTGCCCCGGCATCTCCACGACCGCGCTGTCCGGCTACTACCAGATGCAGATCAACTGCGCGGGCATGTGGGGCGGGGTCTCCGGCGGGCCGTGGTTCTCCAGCCTCGACGCCTCCGGCAGCACCGGCACGATCATCGGGAACGTGGGCGGCTTCCTGCAGGGCGGTCCGGACGTACCGCAGACCGACCACCGGTACAACGAGATCAGCTACAGCCCGCTGTACGGCGACCGCTTCTTCAAGCTCTACGCGGACGCCCAGAAGGGCCGCAACCCCGACTACGGCCCCTACCGGCAGCCGGGCCTGCCGTACACCATGGGAGCGGGTTCGACCTGGAAAAACGCCAGGCTGATGGCTTCGGGTGACTTCAACGGCAACGGCCACAGCGACATGATCGTGGTGTGGACCGACGGTGAGACCACCCTCTACAACAGCGACGGCAAGGGCCACTTCACCGGCGAGCGGCGGCTGCTGGGCACGAACGACACCTGGAAGCACGCGGTGACCGTCACCGCGGGCGACTTCACCGGCTCCAACCGGTTCGACCTGCTGGTGCGGTGGACCGACGGCGAGGTGACGCTGTACGGCGACGTCGGCACCAAGGGCCTGAACTGGGCCGGTGTCCAGATGGTCAAGCCCAACGGACTCTGGAAGAACGCGACGCAGATCGCGGCGGGCCGCTTCGGCTCCTCCCCGTACGTCACCGACCTGATCGTGCGTTGGATCGACGGCGAAGTCACCCTCTACACCGGCGTCGGCGCCGGCACGTTCGGCCAGGAACACAAGCTGAAGGGCAAGAACGACACCTGGCGGGACGCCACCCTGCTGACCGCCGGCGAGTACTCCGGCGGCGCGAAGTGGGACCTCATGGTGCGCTGGACCGACGGCGAGCTCGACAACTACGTCGGCACCGGCACGTCGGGCCTGGGCAAGGAACAGCGCATCCTGGACAAGAACGACCTCTGGAAGCACGACACGGTCATGACGACCGGCGAGTTCACCGGCAACGGCCGTACCGACGACCTCGTCATCCGCTGGTCGGACGGCGAGACCACGATGTACACGGACACCCGCGCCGCCCGCCTGGGCAGCGAGTGGACCCTGGTCCACGCCGCCTGCTGCTGAGCCGAGGCCGGCAGCCCGACTCGGCCGAGCGGGAGGCGGATCGACCCGACCGGCCGTCAGTCCTTCTTCAGCTCCTCGGCGAGCATCACGAGGATGCCGCTGGGACCGCGGACGTACGTGAGTCTGTAGACGTCCTCGTAGGTCGCGACACCGCGAAGCGGACGGCATCCGTGCTTCGCCGCTGTCTCGAGGGCTTTGTCGATGTCGTCGACCGAGAAGGCGACGCGGTGCATGCCGATGTCGTTGGGCCGGGTGGGCTGCGTCTCGATCGCCGCGGGGTTGATGTACTCGAAGAGTTCGAGGCGACCGTGACCGTCCGGCGTCTGGAGCATCGCGATCTTCGCGTGATTGCCGTCAAGGCCGACGGCGGTGTCGGTCCACTCACCACTGACCGTGTCACGGCCGACACCGTCAGGCCGAGGTCGGTGAAAAAGGAGATCGCCGCTTCGAGGTCGCGAACGGCGATGCCGACGTTCTCAAGTCTGATGGCCATGCGTCGCATGCTATCGAGCCGGGTCGACGGCAGACGCAGGCCTTGCCGTGGCCGAGAGCAACTCGCCGCGTGCGCCAGCCGGTTGAGGGAGTTCGGGGCTCAGCCCGAAGGGGTGCCTCCTCGTCGCGTCCGGTATGCCCCGGGCGGGTCTGCCGTAGGACGGATCACGTGCGGAACGGTCCCCTGGGCATGACCGACGGCTCCGCCCGGCCGCTGCTCGGCGCAGGCAAGGGGATGCCTCCCGCTCTCCGGCGGTCTCCTCGCGGCGGCGGGCTCGTCGCGCGGGGAGAGAGCCGAGGACAAGGGAGGCGGCAGCGCCGAACAGCGTGCGCAGGGGCGGGGAGTGTGCCGTACCGCCGTCAGGCCCGCGCTCGCGCGGGGCCGCGCCCACCCCGGAGAACGACGGGCAGTCGCCGCGCCCTGCCGCCGGCTTCGGAGTCGCCGGTCAGGCGCCGCTGAGGTTTCCCCACCGGGGTCCGATCTGCTTCCACTCCTCGTCCCACTCGGCCATGCGCCGCCGGATGAGCCGGCCGCGTACGACCCAGCCCACGCCCAGGACGGCAGCGGCGGCCGACGGGGCCACCAGGGCGCCGGTGAGGGCCGCCTGCAGGCCCGCGGAGGCTCCGGTGACGGGCGCCGGGACCACCCGGTGCGCCGCGTTCGCCCACACCGTCACCCCGCTCCCCGCGGGGGCGCCCGCGAAGACCTTCGTCCGGTCGGTGTGCACCGAACCGTCCGCCTCCGTCCACCGCACCGCGGCCCACACCCGCCCGTCGTCGTAACCGGACGCGTTGGGCGGGGTCCTCGCCGCGTCGTCGGTGAGGACGGCGGACACGGTGTGCAGCTGGGCCCGGCGCGCCGAGAACGCCGCGTCGGAGGCCTGGGCCGCCACGACACCCGCGAGGACCCCGCCCAGGAGGGCCAGCACCCAGGTGGCCAGCACGATCCAGGCCTCGACGGCGTCGCTGTGCCGCCGCAGCGGGTTGCTCCGCCATCGCCACAGCCGTAGCGGCGTGACCGTCCTGGAGGGTGTACGGGTCATCGTCACCGCCTCCTCTCGTGCGCCGTGGCTCCGCTCCACGGCGCACCGGTCCGCGCGACGTCCGGCAGCTCCGGGTACCGGTCCGCCGGGCTACGGCGGCTCCGGGTGCACGAACCGCTCCGGGCAGCGCACCGCACGTCCGCCGCTCCCGGCAGGTATCGCGCGAGGCGGATGCCGGACGGCACCCGGGGCGGTCCACCGCACCGAGCCACCGAGGCCCACAACTCCATCGTGCACCCCCGCCCGGATCGCGGCCGTGTGAGGCCGGGATCGCGTACGGCGGCCTCGCACCGGCCCCCTCCACGCGTCCGCGCCGGCCACCGGAATCGCCCCCCACCGGGCCGGGGCGCACGCCGGTGCGTGGCATCGCCGGCGCGGGCAGTGCCGAGGCGTGGCACGGCAGGCGCGGGTCAGGACGGTCGCAGGGGCAGGTCGTCGGTGTAGGCGTTCACCGGCTGGGCGATGGGCCGGGCGGCCGTGACGTCGAGCGCCGCCTCGGCCGACCTCGTCCCGAGGGCGCCCCCGGGGTGCCAGGTGCCGGTCACCGCCAGCCAGGTGTCGGCGGGTGGCGCCTCGGTGCCGTACATCCGCACCTTGACCGTCTGGGAGTCCGCGGCGCAGCAGGTGAAGATGATGCGGGTGAGGTACCAGCCGTCGTCCTCCTCGGACGGGGTCACGAAGCCGGTCAGCTGGACGGCACGGCTCTTGATCGCCCCGCTGCGGTCCTGCTGGACGCGCTTGGTGAAGTCCGTGAGGGTCAGCGGCAGCGGAGAGGCCGCGGGCAGCGGGGCGAATCCCTTCTGCACGACGACCGGTTTCGTGTTCGAGCGTGCCGCCGTGTAGGCGCCGAGGGCGGGCGGGGCGTACCAGAGCAGGCTCAGCGCCGGGAGGAACAGCAGCCAGGCGATGCGCGGGGTGGCCGAATGATCGTGCCCGTGCCCGTGCCCGTCCTCGTGGTCACGCCCGTGCCCGTGCTCACGCCCGTGCCCGTGCTCACGTGCTTGCCCGTGCTCGTGCTCGCGTCCGGTGTCGTCCCGGGCGGCGTGCCGGCCGCCCCGGGTGGCCGCGCCCGCCAGTCCCAGCAGGAGCAGGACCGCTCCGGAGACGATCAAAGGGGCACGCAGTCCGGCCTTGACGTAGCGCAGGTAGAGGTCGGTGAAGAGTGCCACGTGCAGCAGGCCGATGCCGGACAGCGTCAGCAGCAGGGTCTGGACCGGGCGGTTCACAGCAGCGCGCCTCCGATCAGGACGCTCACGGTGACGGCCACCACCGTGGTCGCCGTGGAGAACCGCCAGGCGAAGGCCCGGCCGAAGGTCCCCGCCTGCAGGGCGATGAGCTTCAGGTCGACCATCGGGCCGACGACCATGAACGCGAGACGGGCGGTGGAGGAGAAGCCGGTGAGCGAGGCGGCGACGAACGCGTCCGCCTCGGAGCAGACCGCCAGCAGTACGGCGAGCCCGGCCAGGAAGATCACCGACAGCCAGGGTGAGCCGGAGAAGGTGTCGAGGACGGAGCGCGGCACGGCGACGTTGAAGGTGGCGGCGGCCATGGCGCCGAGTACGAGGAAGCCGCCGGCGTGCAGGAAGTCGTGCTGGAAGCCGGCGCGGAACTCGTTCCAGCGGCTGTGGCCGTGGTGGTGACCGGTGTGCCGGTGCCGCAGGACGGGCCGCAGCCACTTCTCCTTGCCCAGCCAGAGCCACAGCCAGCCCATGGCGGCCGCCGTGACGAGTGAGGCGAGCAGCCGGGCGGCCACCATGGCGGGTTCGCCCGGGAAGGCGACGGCGGTGGCCGTCAGCACGACGGGGTTGATCGCGGGCGCGGAGAGCAGGAACGCGAAGGCGGCGGCCGGAGTGACGCCTCGGCGGATCAGGCTGTTGGCGACGGGGACGGAGGCGCACTCGCAGCCCGGCAGCACCGCGCCCGCCATGCCCGCGACCGGCACGGCCAGCGCGGCCCGCTTGGGCAGCACCCGGGTGAACAGGTCCGCCGGGACGAAGGCGTTGATGGCGCCCGACAGGGCGGTGCCGAGGAGGAGGAAGGGGAGGGCCTGAATGGTGATCGCCAGGCATACGGTGCGCCAGGCCTGGACGGCCGGGCGGTTCAGCCACTGCGCGTCCGCGAGGAGGAGCACGGCCGTCGCACCGGCAGCGATCGCGAGTGCGGCGCCGAGGGGCCACGGCCGGATGCGGCGCAGGGGCGGAGCGACGGGTACGACCGCCACACCCTCCGCCACACCGACCAATTCATCCGATTTTTTCATTATCACTCCGGATGTCGGTATCTGGCCGACGATAAGCGAGGTCCGACCCCCGGCCGCGCGTACACGCCGTCACGAAAGCGACCTGAGCCCCCAATGCGCCCCAACGGTGGCTCTTCTCACAATCGGGGCGGAACGGGCTCCGAAGTGACGGGAACCACGTCGCGCCGCGCGCTTTTTGCCTACGTTCATGACCCATGTCGTCCCACCGCTCCCCGATCGCGCACTCCATGGCGGCCGCGCTCGCCGCCTCCGCCGGCGCCCTGCTCTGTCTCGGCCTCCTGGCCCCATCCCCGGCGGCGGCCGCCGACGCCGCGCCCGGCCAGGACAAGGCGCCGCACGCGACGGCGGCCGTGCTCGACCTGGACGGCAGCGGCCGTACCCCCGTGATCCGCGGTGCGGACACGGCGTACGACACCGCGAGCATCGTCAAGGTCGACATCCTCGCGGCCCTGCTGCTGAAGGCGCAGGACGCGAAACGCGACCTCACCGCCGAGGAGCGCGGGCGGGCCGAGCCGATGATCCGGCGCAGTGACAACGCGGCGGCCAACGCCCTGTGGCGGGAGATCGGCGGGGCCTCCGGGCTGGCCGCGGCCAACAAGCGGCTGGGACTGACCTCGACCACAGGCGGCACCGGCCCCAGGTGGGGGCTGACCCGGACGACGGCGAGCGACCAGATACGGCTGCTGCGCGCCGTGTTCGACGGTGGTACGACGGCGAACGCCCACTCCCCCGCGCTCGACGCGCGCTCCCAGGCCTACATCCGCGGCCTGATGAGCCATGTCGCACCGGAGCAGAGCTGGGGCGTCACCGCGGTGTCCGGCTCCGGATCCCCGCGGGCGCTGAAGAACGGGTGGCTGCAGCGCGACACGTCCGGCCTGTGGGACGTCAACAGCATCGGCCTGGTCACCGTGAAGGGGCACCGGCACCTCGTCGCGGTCCTGTCCAACGGCAGCACGTCCATGAACGACGGCATCTCCCTGGTGGAGCGCACGGCCCGCGACGCGGTGGCATGACGGCTGCCCAGGACGGCCGGCACGCAATGCGGTGCCATGACGGCCACCCCGGACCGGCACCCAACGCGGTGGCATGACGACTGCCCGGGACGGCCGGCACGCGACGCGGTGACATGACGGCTGCCCCGGACCAGCACGCAATGCGGTGGCATGACGACTACCCGGGAGGGCGGCCACGCGACGTGGTGGCATGACGGCTGCCCGGGACGGCCGGCACGCGACCTGGTGGCGTGACCCACCCGCACGGCCATCGCGCCGGGGCTGTGGGACGGGAGACTTCGCCGGCCGGCACCCTTGGCACGGACAGGGGGCTTTTCGCGTGCCTCCGACTGGGCACGCGGTCGGGGTACGACTTCCGACCGGAGGGGCCGGTACGACCATGGCCGAGTACGAGCGTTCCCGCACCATGCCGGCACAGCCCGAGCACGTCTTCGACCAGGCGGCCAACGTGGCCCAGTTCGATGCCTGGCTCCCCCGCGCCCTGCACGTCGACGTGGAGGACCCGCCTGCCGTGACCGTCCACGAGGACCGCTCGGGCCAGGACCTGCCGGCCCTGCTGCGGGCCGAGCCCGACCAGATGCGTCTGGAGTGGGGCACCCGGGAGCAGGGCAGCTACGCCGGCTGGCTCCAGGTGGCCGGCATCGGCAGCGGCGCCAGCGAGGTGACCGTGCACCTGTCCTTCTTCGACAAGGGCCACGACCCGGGCGAGGGCGCGGTGAACGACGCCCTCGAGGGCAGTCTGACGCGCCTGGAGGAGCAGGTGCGGTTGCGCGTCGACAACACGGCCGGCTGAATCGAGAGGCGCCCGCGCGTCTCCACGGCAGCCTGGGCAGCGGCTCGACGACCGGGTGACCGGCACGTGGCGATGGCGAAACGGTGCGCGGTCCCACCGGGACGGGGCGGTTGGGGTCCTTGGCTGCCGAGGTACAGCATTGTCCAGGCCGGGCGCCTGCTGAGGGTGAGCCCGGAACCGTGCGCCGGTGGGCGGACGCGGGACGAACGACGACGCGGCCGCGGCCGCGAGCGAGCGCCTGCCGGACGGGCTGCCGGACGGGCTGCCGGAAGGACCCACGCAGCGGCGTGCGCACACCGCCGCGGACCGACCGCCTGACCGGCCTGCCGCCGGAACGGCCCGGCAGACCGTCGTGAACAGGCCCTCGTGACCGGCGCCGCGGGAACCGGCATCCGTGAGCAGCCCCTCGTGACCAGGACTGCCTGACGAGGAACCGGCACCCGTGAGCAGCCCCTCGTGACCAGTACTGCGTGACGACCTGAACCGGAATCCGCAGAACAGCCCGTCGCGGACGTGCCGTCCCGCGCACCGGACGACGGGCCCGCACCCGCCGGTGGGCCCGCACTCGCCCCGTTTCGCCTGACCGGCCCAATCTCGGTGCGCCGGAGGGGCGTGGGCCGGTGACGGGTGTGACCGTGGTGGAAGTGATGCCCCGGTGCACCGATGGCGAGGAGGCGGCATGGCGGACGGAGCCGGCGCGGCGGGCACGGCGAGCACTGCCGTGATGGACGGCGCGGACGCGGCCCGGGGTCGTCCCGGCGACGCGTTCGAGCAGCTGGGTGCCGTCGCGGACGCCGTGCTGTACGAGGGCTACCTGCTGTACCCGTACCGCCGCTCCTCGGCGAAGAACCGGGTCCGCTGGCAGTTCGGGGTGCTGCTGCCCCGGAACTGGGTGAAGCGGCAGGGCCCGGTCACGCCCGGGATCTCCGGCTCGGCCGACTCGTGGTACCAGCAGACCGAGTGCCTGCTGCGCGTCCGGCGCGACGACGCGGCCGTGCGGGTGCGGGTGCGGTATCTGCAGATGCAGGACAAGCAGGTGGAGGCGGCCGACGGGGGCGGCGGGCACCGCCCGGTCGAGTCCCTGCGGACGGACGACGGTGTCAGCCATCTGACGTTCGAGGAGGCGGTGCCGCGCGAGAGCGAGCTGACGGTGCCGCTGGAGGAACTGCTGCGCGGCGGGCGTACCGTCGCCGTGGGCGCGCCCGCCGGTGCGGAGTTCGAGCCGCTGCCGGCGGGAGCGGGACGGACGGTGCGTCGCCGCCTCGAGGTACGGGCCCGCACGACCGTCGTCGCCGAGCGGCTCGCACCGGGCCTGTGCCGGCTGCGGGTGCGGACCGAGAACTCCGGGGAGGCGGTGGACCCGGGGGCGCCACGCGGCGCGGCACTGCGGCAGGCGCTGATCGCCACGCACACCCTGGTCGGCGGGGACGGCGTGGAGCTGGTCTCGCTGATCGATCCGCCCGCGGCCCTGGCCGAGCGGGTGCGCGCATGCCGCAACGAGTTCACGTTTCCCGTGCTCGGCGGCGCACCGCGGGAGAGCGGAACGGTCTCCGCCGTCCGTGGACCGCGGGGAAGCGGGACGCGGGGCGATACCGAGGACGGCGATACCGGGGTCGTCATGCTCTCCGCGCCGATCATCCTGCCGGACCGTCCGCAGGTGGCGCCCGAGAGCCCCGGCGATCTCCATGACGCCGCCGAGATCGACGAGATCCTCACGCTGCGCACGATGCTTCTGACCGACGAGGAGAAGGCCGAGGCGCGGGCCACCGATCCGCGGGCCGCGCAGATCCTCGACCGGGTGGACACCATGCCCCCGGAGATCCTCGCCCGGCTGCACGGCACCATCCGCTCCCTGGCCCCGGCACGGACCGGACCGGAAGCCGCCGGACGCTCCGGGAGCGCCGGCCGCGCGGCTCCCGCGCCGGCTCCGGCCGCCGGGCGGCCCGCCTGGTGGCAGGAGGGCGGGGACGACGGGCTGTCCCCGTCGACCGACACGGTGCTGGTGGACGGGGTGATCGTCGGCGGCGGCAGCCGGGTACGGCTGCGGCCGCGCGGCCGGGGCGCCGACGCGCAGGACATGTTCCTCGACGGGCGGACCGCACGGGTGTCCGCCGTCTTCCACGACGTCGACGGCAGTGTGCATCTGGCCGTCACCGTGGACGACGACCCCGCGGCCGAACTGCACGGCTGGTACGGCCGGTTCCACTACTTCCGCCCCGACGAGGTCGAGCCGCTCGACGGTGCCGGGGGGCCGGCTGCGGTCCGGCCGGCCGGACCCGGCGCCGACGGCCCGGGTGCGGTCCGGCCGGCCGGGCCGCAGTCCCCGCGGCCCGCGCGTCCGGCCGACCGGCCGGAGGAAGGACGGTTCGATGGCCGCACCTGAGGCGCCGGCGCACGACCGCCCGATGACCGGGCGGCCGTTCCGGCCGAAGGGGGAGGCACCGGCCCGTCCGCACGGGGACGGCCCCGCCGGATTCCCCGTACCGACCCTCGCGGCCCCGACGGCCGCAGCCCACGACCCACTCCGAGAACGGCTGCAACGGAGGCCGCAGACATGACCACACACAGCGGAACGAGCCAGGTCGGCTCCGAGCCCGACAGGGCCGAGGCGCGCAAGGGGATCGACGAGATCCATATCCTGTGGATCTCGGAGGGCATGAGCTGCGACGGTGACACCGTCTCGCTGACCGCCGCGGACCAGCCGTCCATCGAGGACGTGGTGCTCGGTCTGATCCCGGGCCTGCCGAAGGTGAACCTCGTCAACAAGGTGCTGTCGCCGAGCCTGGGCGGTGAGGACTTCCTGGCGCCCTACCGGGCGGCCGCACGGGGCGAACTGGCCCCGTTCATCCTCGTCATCGAGGGGTCCATCCCGAACCAGAACATCATCGACGGCGACGGCTACTGGACGTCGTTCGGCAACGACCCGGATACCGGCGAACCGCAGACCCTGAACTGGTGGATCGACCAGCTCGCGCCGAAGGCCTGGGCTGTGGTGGCCGCCGGCACCTGCGCCACGTACGGCGGGATCCACGCCATGGCCGGCAACCCGACCGGCTGCATGGGGCTCGCGGACTACCTCGGCTGGGACTTCACGTCGCAGGCCGGACTTCCCGTGGTGAACGTGCCCGGCTGTCCCATCCAGCCGGAGAACTTCATGGAGACCCTGATCTGGGTGCTCCAGCACGCGGCCGGTGCCGCTCCCCCGCCACCGCTGGACCACATGCTGCGCCCGCAGTGGCTGTTCGGAAAGACCGTGCACGAGGGCTGTGACCGGGGCTCGTACTACGAGCAGGGCGACTTCGGCCTCGACTACAACTCGCCCAAGTGCCTGGTGAAGACGGGCTGCTGGGGGCCGGTCGTGAACTGCAACGTGCCCAAGCGGGGCTGGATGGCGGGGATCGGCGGCTGCCCGAACGTGGGCGGCATCTGCATCGGCTGCACGATGCCGGGCTTCCCCGACGCGTTCATGCCGTTCATGGACGAGCCGCCGGGCGGCACGCTGTCGTCCCTCATCATCAAGCCGTACGGCGCCGTCATGCGGCGGCTGCGCGGACTGACCAACGACATGGTCAACCACGAGCCCAAGTGGCGCCACAACAAACAGAAGCTGACCAGCGGCTTCGACCCGCGCTGGCGCGCGTGACCTCACCCTTCCCCCGACCCGCCTCAGTCCCGCAGGACCCGACCAGCTAGGGGCACCACCGCACATGACCACCACCGACTCCCGGGGCACGGCACGCAAACCGGCCCAGATCGTCGACATGTCCTGGGATCCGATCACCCGGATCATCGGCAACCTGGGCATCTACACGAAGATCGACTTCGCCAACCAGGAAGTCGTCGAGTGCCGCAGCACCTCGTCGCTCTTCCGCGGCTACTCGGTCTTCATGAAGGGCAAGGACCCGCGTGACGCCGGGTTCATCACCTCGCGGATCTGCGGGATCTGCGGCGACAACCACACCACCTGCTCCAACTACGCCCAGCAGATGGCCTACGGCGTGAAACCGCCGAAGCTGGCCGAGCACATCACCAACCTCGGCGAGGCCGCCGAGTACATGTTCGACCACACGCTCTTCCAGGACAACCTGGTGTTCGTGGACTTCTGCGAGGCCATGGTCAAGGCGACCAACCCCGGTGTCCTGGCCCGCGCCGAGCGCACCGACGCGCCCCGCGGGGACATCCACGGCTACCGCACGATCGCCGACATCATGAAGGCCTTCAACCCCTTCGAGGGAGAGGTCTACAAGGAGGCGCTGAAGGTCAGCCGGGTCACCCGGGAGATGTTCTGCCTGATGGAGGGGCGGCACGTCCACCCGTCCACGCTGTACCCGGGCGGCGTGGGCACGATGCCGCAGCCGAACACCTTCACCGACTACCTGGCCCGGCTGATGCGCGTCATCGACTTCGTGAAGAAGGCGGTGGCCATGAACGACGACGTCTTCGACTTCTTCTACGAGGCCCTGCCCGGCTACGAGGAGGTCGGCAAGCGGCGCATCCTGCTCGGCTGCTGGGGCGCCTGGCAGGACCCGGACGTCGTCGACTACCGCTACGAGAACATGAACCGGTGGGGCAAGGCGATGTACGTCACCCCGGGCATCGTCGTGGACGGCAAGCTGGTCACCAACAACCTGATCGACATCAACCTCGGCCTGCGCATCATGCTGGGCAGCTCCTTCTACGAGGACTGGGTCAACGAGCAGCCGTTCGTCACCCACGACCCGCTCGGCAACCCCGTCGACATGCGCCACCCGTGGAACCAGACGACGGTCCCGGTGCCGCAGAAGCGTGACTTCGACGGCAACTACAGCTGGGTGATGAGCCCGCGCTGGCTGCACCCGGACACCGGCGAGCACCTGGCGCTGGACACCGGCGGCGGCCCCCTCGCCCGGCTGTGGTCGACCGCGCTGAGCGGCCTGGTCGACACCCCGTACGTGAAGGCCACCGGCAGCAGCGTGCGCATCTCCCTGCCCAAGGGCGAATCGCTGCCGGAGACCACGCTGGAGTGGCACATCCCGAAGTGGAGCAACACCATTGAGAGGGACCGTGCCCGGCCGTACTTCGTCGCCTACGCCGCCGCCATGGCCCTGCAGTTCCTGGAGGAGGCGATGGGCATGCTCCGCGACGGCGACACCAAGGTCTTCGAGAACTTCGAGGTGCCCGACGAGGCGATCGGCTGTGGCTTCCACGAGGCCGTGCGCGGTGTCCTCTCGCACCACCTGGTGATCAGGGACAGGAAGATCGCCAACTACCACCCGTACCCGCCCACCCCGTGGAACGCCAGCCCCCGCGACATCTACGGCACCCCGGGCCCGTACGAGGACGCCGTGCAGGGCCAGCCGATCTTCGAGGAGAACGGCCCCGACGACTTCAAGGGCGTCGACATCATGCGCACGGTCCGCAGCTTCGACCCGTGCCTGCCGTGCGGCGTGCACATGTACATGGGCAAGGGCAAGACCCTGACCACCGTGCACTCGCCCACGTACGGGGCGAACCATGGCTGACGCCGTCCGGCTGCCGGACCCGGCTGTGGAGGCACGGCTCGCCCGGCTGGACGAGGTGCTGGCGCAGTTGGAGTCCGCGCCCGGCCCGGCGCTGGAGGCGGTGACCCTGCTGACCGAGGTCTACGGCGAGGCCCTGGCCCGCGTGCTGGACCACGCGGACGCGCCGCTGCGGGAGCGCCTCGTCGAGGACGAGCTGCTCGGGCACCTGCTGGTGCTGCTGTTCATCGACGAGGTGGAGGAGATCGCCGGTGCGCGGTCGGGCAGGGCGGTCGATCCCGGGCACGGGGTGACCAACGAGCTCCTCA
>NZ_JBEOTD010000072.1:0-18668 GCF_040426375.1 Streptomyces sp. NPDC096012 | reverse complement strand
TCGGCCACCGTGGCGTTGCTCGTGGACTCCTGAGCCCCCCCCCCCGCGCGCCGCCCCCCCGCCGCACCGTCTCTAGGGTGGGGGGTGGGGGGCGCCGTCCGTTTTCCGGTCAGGCGTGCCGGGCCAGGCCGCGGCGCCCGCGGGCGTCGCCCGTCCGCGGGGCCGTCGGCCGCGCGGCCGTGGGAGCCGTGGGCTGCGCGGACACGGGGACCGCGGGCGCCTCGCCCCGCTCCGCCGCCCTGAGCTGGCGGTCGATGCGCCGGTCGCGCACCACGCCGAAAACGGAGGGGAGGATCATGACGACCAGGATCCCGAGGGTGACGAGCATTCCGATGAGGCCTTCGATCTGGTTTCCGTTCATGACACCACTGTCGCGCCGGAGACTCCTTACCGGGAGTGGCAGGACTGCCGTAGGCCCTCGATTTCCTGCCATGGGCCGGGCACACTGGCAGCATGCTGACGAATGTGGCCGCCGTACTGCTGGAGGGGGTACACCCCTTCGAACTGGGTGTCGTGTGCGAGGTGTTCGGCATCGACCGCAGCGACGAGGGACTGCCGGTGTACGACTTCGCCGTGGTCTCGGCCGAGGGACCCGATCTCGCGACCCACTGCGGGTTCACCGTCTCGACGCCGCACGGGATCGACCGGCTGGAGGACGCCGACCTGATCGCCGTGCCGGCCGGTGAGGCGTACGCGGAGCGGGAGTATCCGCCGGAGCTGCTGGCGGCGCTGCGGCGGGCGGTCGACCGGGGCGCCCGGGTGCTCAGCGTCTGCTCCGGGGTCTTCGTGCTCGCGGCCGCGGGCCTGCTGGACGGGCGGCGGTGCGCGGTGCACTGGCACCACGCCGGGCAGCTCGCCCGGCGCTACCCCCGGCTGAGCGTCGAGCCGGACGTCCTGTACGTGGACGAGGACCCGGTGATCACCTCCGCCGGCACCGCCGCGGGGATCGACGCGTGTCTGCACCTGGTGCGCAAGGAACAGGGCCCGGAGGTCGCCAACAAGATCGCCCGCCGGATGGTGGTGCCCCCGCACCGGGACGGCGGTCAGGCCCAGTACATCGAGCGGCCGCTGCCGAAGACCTCGTGCGACACCGTCGGAGAGGTCCTGGCGTGGATGGAGGCCCATCTCGACCAGGAGGTGACCGTCGAGCAGCTCGCCGCCCGCGCCCACATGTCGCCGCGCACGTTCGCCCGGCGCTTCCAGCAGGAGACGGGGACCACCCCCTACCGGTGGATCCTTCGTCAACGGGTGCTGCTGGCACAGGAGTTGCTGGAGCGCACGGACGAGACGATGGACGCCGTCGCCTGGCGCACCGGGTTCGGTACGGCGGCCGCGCTGCGGCACCAGTTCGTCCGGGCGCTCGGGACGACCCCGAACGCCTACCGGCGCGCGTTCCGCGGCCCGCAGGCCGCCTGAGCGCGCGCCGGTAGCAGGTGTCCTACCAGGGCATCGGCCGCAGCAGCAGGTTCTGCGGCCGGAGGGTGATGCCCACCCGGGTGGCGTCGTCCGACCCGCCGACCTGCTCGAAGCGGTACTTCGCCGAGATCGCCGCGGTGATCAGGCTCAGCTGGGTCATGGAGAAGTGGTCACTCGGGCACTTCCGGTTGCCCACGCTGAAGGGGCTCATGGCGTACTTCGGCACCTCCCCCGCCCGCTCGGGCAGCCAGCGGTCGGGGTCGAAGTCGAGGTGGCGGTCGTAGGAGCGGGCGTCGCGCTGGATGGCGTACGGGCTGTACACGATGTCCGCCCCGGCCGGAATGCGATAGCCGCCGAGCGTGGTGTCGGTGACCGCGCGCCGCGTCAATATCCATACGGCGGGCCTGAGCCGCATGGCCTCGACGACGACATTGTTGGTGTGCTTGAGCACGCGAACGTGCTCGAATCCGATCGGCCGGCCACCCGTCACGGATTCGACCTCGTCCCGCACCTTCTCCGCGTGTTCCGGATGTTCCGCGAGGACCTGCAGCAGCCACATGATCGTGGATGCGACGGTTTCGCTGCCGGGGGTGAGTATCGCGACCACCTGGTCGTGGATCTCCTGTTCCCCGATGGGGTCGCCATTGTCGTCCTTCGCCTCCAGCAATGCCGTCAGCAAATCGTCCGGCTTTTGACCAGATGCCCTCCGCTCGGCGACGATCTCGTCGACCAGCAGATGCAGATCGGCCAGCGCCCGGTTGAATTCGCGGTTGGCCGGAAACGGCAGCCGGTACAGCGGTCCGAGCGGAACCACCATCCTGCGGTACATCCCGCGGAAGACGGTGGCGAGATCGATGCTCAGCCGTTCCGCGCGCTCGTCCATGAAGTCGCCGCGCAGCAGGCAGCGGGCGGCGATGCGGACGGCCACCCGGAAGGACTCCGAGGTGCAGTCGACGGTCTCGCCGGGCCGCCAGCGCTCGGTCAGCGCGTGCGCCTCCTCCTCCATGACCGGCCCGTAGCCCGGTATCGCGTCCAGCCGGAACGCGGGCTGTATGGTGCGCCGCTGACGCCGGTGCCGGGGGCCGTTGGCGGTGGCCACGCCCTCCTTGCCGAGCAGCCCTTCCAGGGACTCCCACAGCGGTCCGTCGATCTTGAAGTCGGGGCTCAGGGCGAGTGCGCCGGTGAGCGCCGGCGTGGTGACGGCGTACACCGTCTTGGGGCCGAGCCTGAGGCGTACGACGTCGCCGTCCCGGCCCAGCCCGGACATGAACGCGAGCGGGTCGCGGACCAGTTTCAGACCGTGTCCGAGGCCTGGTACGGCACCCCCGGCCAGGGGCGGTTCGCGCAGTTCGGTGGCTTCGGGGGTCACGGGTTTCACGGACTCGAGAGTCATTACTCACCTGCCGCTTCGTTGGTGACGTACGGGGGCGTGGAACGGTCGTCCCAGCTGTCCACCATGTACCGGCCCGACTCGTGGTGGAACCAGTAGACGGAGCTGAACCAGTTGCGCATATTGCCGGTGCAGGCGCGGACCGCGGCGCTCAATTCCTTGCCGCGGACCGTGCCGTCGTCGATTTCTTCAGCGAATCGCAGGACCTCCTGCTCGACTTCGAGAAAGTCGCCTATGCTTTTCTCGACGCGCCGCCTGACTTCGTCCACCGCCTCTTCCAGAGTCATTCCCTCATGGGTGACGAGACTGATTCCGAGATTGTGGACCTCGTCGCCCGCTATCTCCTTCGGCAGTGAGCACAGGTCGTTGTACCAGGCGGCGAATTCCTGGCTGAGCAGTGCGGCCCGGCGGTAGGCCGGGTGTTTTCGCACCCGGTCCGGGAGTTCACACCCGGCACTTGCCTCGAGCAGGTCCGTCCATATCCAGTGCGCGAAGGTGTGCCGGCGCAGGGCGAGGTACTCCTCGACACCGGGCACATATCCCTCGGTGCGGTTGCGGAACTCGCGGTCGTAGGCCTCGATCACCGCGTGGAAGTGCCGGGCGAACCGCTGGTTCCAGGTGTGCGGCAGGAAGCCGTACAGCCGCAGCACACTGTCGGCGAAGCCCGCCACCAGCGGGTCGGGGTGGTGCAGATGGTGCCTGGGCGCGTCGAGGGCCGCGTGCAGGCGGTACTTCAGCCGCCGCCAGTCGCCGGCCCGGCCGTGGACGACGCAGCGGTCGTGCCGGTCGTCCCAGACGAAGAACCAGGCGCTGTAGTCGGCTATGGCCTGCAGGACCTCGTCCGGGGCGTCCGTGTAGTAGCCCGCCATGAGGTCCGTGTAGCACAGGCCATCGGCATATTCTCGGACCTTGTCCGCCGGCATGAGCCGCTTTTCCAGCAACCAGAGCCGCGTCTTCTCCTGGAGCCGCGGCCAATAGGGGTGCAGTTGCCGGGAAAAGTGGGACTCGATCACCGGCAGTGCCAGTGAGGGTGGGACTGCGACCGCCGTCGGCGTCGCTGTGGTGCCGTGTGGGAAAGCTTGCACGGAACAAACCCCTCTCAGCCGCCAGGAGCGCACACCCCTCGTTGTGCCGGGCGTGCGCCGTTGCGTATCCCCGCACTTCCCATTCAGCACCACAACTGACCGCCGTGGGAACGGATTTGCTCCATTCACTACCCCTGGATGCTGAGAATCCCCCCTTGCCTGACTGGTTGAGGATCACTAGGGGCGTGGATCCGACCGGTTGTACGACGCACGGACGAGCGAACCGGGGTCGTACGAAGGGCGCCCGACCGGGAGTGACTCCGGTCGGGCGCCCCAACGGCACGGTGTCCGCTAGTCGTTGGCGACCACGGGGTAGCGTGGCTCGTTCTCGGCCATCTGCCGCAGCGCGTCCTTGCGGTCCCGCTTGGACAGGCGGTCGATGTAGAGGTAGCCGTACAGGTGGTCGGTCTCGTGCTGCAAACAGCGTGCGAAGTAGCCGGTGCCCCGGACCTTGATCGGGTTGCCCTTCTCGTCCTGGCCGGTCAGCTCGGCGTAGTCGGGACGGGCGAGCGGCGCGTACGCCGTCGGCACGGACAGGCAGCCCTCGTTGCTGTCGTCCAGCCGGCGCCGGTCGGCGGGCAGCTCGACCAGCTTCGGGTTGCACACCACGCCGACGTGCCGGACGCCCTCGTCGTCGGGGCAGTCGTAGACGAAGACCTTCCGGTCCACCCCGATCTGGTTGGCGGCCAGGCCCACGCCCTCGGCGGTGCGCTGGCTGGCGAACATGTCGGCGACCAGCTGCTGCAGCTCCTCGCCGAACTCGGTGACGTCCCCGCACTCCCGGTGCAGCACCGGGTTGCCGACGACCGTGATCGGGCGGGAGGTCCCGCGCTCCCGCCAGGCCGTCTCGCGCTCCTCGCAGTCCTCCGTGTCGACGACATAGCCCTCGTCGTCGACGGGGAGCACGCCCGCGTGCTGCTGATCGGTGTCCTGCTGCGCCATGACCGACGTACGCCTTCCTGCAAGCCTGGAAAATTCTGCGAGTACAGCCTAAAGGTGGCCGGTCACCGGCGGCTCAGCAAACCTCTTCCAGATCGCGCCAGTCCCTGGAGTCCGGGCTGTCCGCGACCCATCCGTCGAGCAGTCCCCTGACCAGCGCGGCCGGCGCCGCGACGCCGCACTCCCGCTCGGGCACCCACAGCTGGCCGTCCGTGCGGTGGCCGAGCGGTCCGGGGTGGCCGGGCTCGCTGTGGTCGTGCGGGTCCAGGTGCACGCCCTCGCCCTCGTCGGACGGCATCCGGGACTCCGAGCACATCCGGCACAGCAGCCGCACCGAGGACGACCAGTCCTCCGCGGCGAACCCCGCGTCCGAGGCCAGCTGCTCCAGCGCGTCCCGGTCCGCCTCCGTGGCCGCCTCCAGCAGGACCACCCAGGTGGGGACGGGGGACGGCGCCCACAGCTCGATCTCGTCGAAGACCGGGTAGGAGTGCCCGGTGGACGTCGTGCGCTCGCCGTGCGGGACGCCGTCGTGCAGGACGACCTCACCCCAGCGCCGTCCGGACGAGGGAAGCGGGATGGACAGCACCTCCATGCGCGCCGGGTCCAGCCGCCGGCCCCACACGACCTCGGCCTCGCCCTCCGGGGAGAGGCGTACGGCCGCGCTGCCCAGCTCCATGCCGGCGGGTTCAGCGGAGACACCGGTGCCGCCGGGGACCTTCAGCCCGTACGCCTGCCAGGCGCGGCGGGCCAGCGGCCAGTCCTGCAGGGCGGTGGCGGCGATGCCGACGTTCCACCAGTCCGGGGCGCCGGACTCGCGGTCCAGGAGGGCCACGGCGCGCAGTCCGGCGGCGCGGGCCTGCTCCCAGTCGTGCCGGAACTTGTGCAGCAGAGCGAGGTTGAACCAGGACTCCGCAAGCCAGGGTTCCAGATCGGCGGCCCGCGTCAGCAGCTCGCCCGCGTCCTCGTACCGGCCGTCACCGATGAGCGTGAACGCCCGGTCGGTGGCCTGCCGCCAGGAGGCGGAGGGCCGGTGCCGTCCCTTTCCGAAGATCCTCACGATTCCCGCCTGCCAGTTCCAGTTCCGCACAGTGGGCTGGCTTGTGCCCCCGGACACCCTCTCCCTCGCATCCAACCACGTGCCGTGGGAAAGGTGCTCATTACCCATGGGTTACCCAGCCCGCAGCGGGGTCAGACAGTGCCGTTCGTCTCCCACCGTCCCCCGCCGGGCCGCCCTCCCGCCACCCTCCGGGCTGGGCGAGTACCCGGGCGAGCGACTCCACGACCTCGGGAGCGTAGTCCCCCGCGGTGCCGAGGCGCAGCCTCTCCAGCGCCCGCAGCGGTCCCTCGGGCCCCGCGTCCCGGGTCATCTCCTCGTAGGCGTTCACGGCCCGCACGATCCGCGCGGCGGGCGGCTGCTCGGCAGAGGGGTCGGCCTGCCGCTCCACGACGACGGCGACGGCCGCGGCCACGCCGGTCTGCCGGACGACGGCCCCGCCGAGCAGGGCGATGCGCCGCTGCTCCGCCCGCGGCAGGCCGGCGGTGGCGCCGCCGGGCACCGGGTCGACCAGGCTCAGCTGCCCGATGTCGTGCATGAGGGCCGCGTACTCCAGCACGGTCAGCTCGGGCCCGGTCAGGCCGAGATCC
This sequence comes from Streptomyces sp. NPDC096012, assembly GCF_040426375.1. Classification (NCBI taxonomy): domain Bacteria; kingdom Bacillati; phylum Actinomycetota; class Actinomycetes; order Kitasatosporales; family Streptomycetaceae; genus Streptomyces; species Streptomyces sp. NPDC096012. The sequence goes on along the minus strand of NZ_JBEOTD010000072.1, from coordinate 12,194 downwards.
CGGCCGACCGCGAGGCCGAGCGCGGCGACGCGGTGGGCGTGGCCGGCGGGGGTGCAGCCGGCCACCTCGGTGGCGCGGGCGAGCGAGGCGATGGTCTGCCGGTAGGTGGCGCGCACGGCCGCGTAGCGGCGCAGGGAGAGCTGGGTGAGCAGCAGGGGCAGGCAGAAGACCGGCAGCGCCCACAGGCCGGCGACCGCGACCGCGAGCGCCATCACGGCGCCGGTCGCGCACACGGCGGAGCCGATGCCCAGCAGCCCGTGCAGTTCCTCACGCAGCAGCGGGCCGAACGGCCAGCGGGTGCGGCAGTGCGCGAGGGCGGCGGCGAGCACGGCGTCGCACAGGGCGGTGAGACCGAGCAGCGCCACGAGGAGCAGGGCGTAGGCGGAGCCGTCCCAGCCGTCGAACGCGCCCCGGTCGTAGAGCGGTTGGAAGCAGACGGCGGCGAAGCCGACGGTGAGGACGCGGCGGGCCAGATGGTCGAGGGTGGGGCGGCCGGACCACACGTGCGGGACGCTGCCGAGCAGGGCCGCGACGAGGACGACGGTGACGACCTCGGCGGCGCCGTGCGGGGAGGGCCGCCCGGCGTCGGCGCCCAGCAGCGCGTACGACAGTGATCCGGCGGCTCCGAGGGGTGCGGCCTGCCGGTCCGGGGCACCGCTCCATCGGGTCAGCTCGCCGACCGCGATCAGCACCCCGAAGGCGAGCGCCACGCCCCGGTCCTCCAGGCCGGTCCACAGGACGACGGCCAGGCCGCCGGCCGCGACGAGGGCCGCGGCGCCGTGGATCAGCCGCAGGGTCGTCGTCATCGCGGCCTGCCGGGGCTGGGGATCCGCTGCTCGGGCGTCCCGGCGTACGACGGCTCGTCCGCGGTGACCCTGGGGTGCCAGCCGTAGTCGCGCAGGGCGCGGGCGAGGGCGGCGACCATGCGGGGGTCGAACTGGGCCCCGGCACAGCGCTCCAGCTCGGCGACGGCGGCCTCGACCGGGCGGGCCCTGCGGTAGGAGCGGGTGGAGGTCATCGCGTCGAAGGCGTCCGCGACGGCGACCACCCGGGCGCACTCGGGGATCTGGGTGCCGGCCAGGCCGTACGGGTAGCCGCTGCCGTCGAGGCGTTCGTGGTGGTGCAGGATCGCCGCGCGGGCCTCGCCGAGGAAGGAGATGCCGCGGACCATCTCGTGCCCGTACTCGGGGTGCAGTTCGATGATCCGCCGCTCCTCGGGGGTGAGCGGCCCGTCCTTGCGCAGCAGCCGGGTGGGGACGCCCAGCTTGCCGACGTCGTGCAGGATGCCGGCGAACCGCAGCACCTCGACGCGTTCGTCGTCCATGCCGAGTTCGCGGGCGATCAGCACCGAGGCGTGGCCGACGCGTTCGCTGTGGCCGCGGGTGTAGCCGTCCTTGATGTCGACGGCCTGGACGAGCGCGCGGATGGTGGCCTGGTGGGCCGCGCGTTCGCGGTGGTACTGGGCGAACACCCAGCAGGAGACGCACATCGGCAGCAGCACGAGCAGCGCGGCCACGGGGCCGTACGGACTGCGCCACAGCACGGCCATCATCAGCCCGGCCAGCCCGTGCACCGCCACCGGCGCGAGCGAGCGGGACAGCAGTCCGCGCCAGGCCCGGCGCAGCGGCACGCGCTCGGCGACGGCGAGGATGCCGCCGTCCAGGGCGGTGACGATCAGGCAGAAGGCGAGCACGGCCGCGCCGGCGGGCAGCAGCGCGTAGGGGAAGTCGCAGCCGGCGACGGCGTCCCGGCCGCCGAGCGCCCAGTGCACCTGCCCGGCGCCCCAGACGGCGAGCGAGGGCTGCGCGGCCCGCCAGACACGGCGCGCGGCCTTGGGCCGGTGCTCCACGGGGGACAGCAGTGCGGCGGGCAACGGGACGAGGGCCGCGGCCGGCGGGGGCAGCAGGAACGCCCCGGCGAGCAGCACCGGGTAGAACGTGCCGCCGAAGCGGCGCCGTACGACGTGCTCACAGGCCGCGTACAGCGCGGCGAGCAGGGCGATCGCCCACCAGGGGGCGTGGGTCCGCGGCAGCGGCAGCAGGCACGGCACGGTCAGCAGGGCGACACAGGCCACGTAGCCGCGTGCCCTCGCCGGTAGCCCCTCCATCGCGTCCCTCCCCGGACCCTGCCCAGGCTCGGAGCCTAGGACGGGCGGTCGGGAAGCGGGGCCTACGACCTGAGGATTAGCACGTTCGGGTGAGGACCGGGCGTTCAGCTCTCCGGAGCGGTGGCGGTCACGTCGTGCTCGGGGACGGCCTGCCCGGAGCGGATCAGGTCGATCCGGCCCATGACCTTCGCCCGCAGGTCGGCGGGCACGTCGTCATGCCCGCAGCACCGCTTGACCAGCTTCTTCACGGCCTGCTCCAGACCGTACTTCTCCAGGCACGGCGAGCATTCCTCGAAGTGGTGCTGGAACTTGTCGCGGTCGACGTCCGGCATCTCGCTGTCGAGGAACTCGTACAGGTGGTCGAGGACCTCACTGCAGTCCGTCTCGTGCGGCTCTCCGCAGCTCATGAGCCCGAGCCTTTCGCTTCGTCCGAGTCTCCGGCGCCGGCCGGGACCAGCCCGCGCTCCCGGGCGTAGCCCTCCAGCATGCCGCGCAGCTGACGGCGGCCCCGGTGCAGCCGGGACATCACCGTACCGATGGGTGTCCCCATGATGTCCGCGATCTCCTTGTACGCAAAGCCCTCGACGTCCGCGAGATAGACGGCGATGCGGAACTCCTCGGGGATCGCCTGGAGCGCCGACTTCACGTCCGAGTCGGGCAGGTGGTCGAGCGCCTGCGACTCGGCGGAGCGCAGACCCGTCGACATGTGCGACTCGGCGCGGGCGAGCTGCCAGTCCTCGATCTCCTCCGCGGCGGAGCGCTGGGGTTCGCGCTGCTTCTTGCGGTACGAGTTGATGAACGTGTTGGTGAGGATCCGGTACAGCCAGGCCTTCAGGTTGGTGCCCTCACGGAACTGGTGGAAGGACGCGTACGCCTTCGCGTACGTCTCCTGCACCAGGTCCTCGGCGTCGGCGGGATTGCGCGTCATGCGCAGCGCGGCCGAGTACATCTGGTCGAGGAATTCGAGCGCGTCCCGTTCGAAGCGCGCGCTGCGCTCCGTGGTGGACTCGGAGGAAGTCTCCGCGCTCACGCCCCGGCCCTCGGGCAGCTCCGCCTGGCCGTTGTCGGTCCCTGCGTCGGTCCCAGTGACCGGAACCACCTCCTCAAGATCACGGGCAGGACCGAGACCGGTCCCACTCGTTTCGGAGGATAGAACACGACCGGTGCCTGCCGCCCCTCGAATAGGAGCGGTCCTGGCCGCATGCAGCACCGTCCAGTCCAGGTCACTGGCGCTGCGGCGGCTCGGACAGATGGTCGAACCCATGCGGCGGACTTCCTCTCCTACGACATCGGTGCCGAGGCCTCAGCACTTCCGTCGGTCACAACAGCGGCCCGTCGCGGAGCATTCCCGACGATCACCGGAGCGTTCCGGTCCACGCGGCGACCCGGTCGCAGATGACCTCCAGGGCCTGCTCCTGCGTGAGGTGCGCGCGCTTGGGTACGGCGAAGCCGTGATCACCGCCGGGCACCTCGACGAGTTCGAAGTCGCCCTCGGGGAACTCCTCCGGCTTGCCGAAGGGATCGTTCCCGCCCTGCACGACCAGGGCGGGCACCCCGGCGCCGAGCAGCTCCCCGGCGCGGGACCGCTCCGGCCTGCCCGGCGGGTGCAGCGGGAAGCTCAGCGCGAGCACGGCGTGCGCGCCCAGCTCGCCCGCCGTGCGGCAGGCGACCCGGGCGCCGGCGCTGCGCCCGCCGGAGACCACCGGGAGGCCGGGTTCCGTGAGTGCGGGCCACAGGCCGCGCCAGCCGGTGTCCAGGGTCCCCGGCGCGGGCGCGAGCCTCTTGCCGGCGACCCGCCACGGCTGCTCGACGAGGGCCACGGTCACCCCGTGCCCGGGCAGGGTCCGCGCGAGCGCCTGCAGGTCGCGGGCCTCGATGCCGCCGCCCGCCCCATGGCTCACGGCCAGCACCAGCCGGGCCTTCCGTGCCCTGTGCCAGGTGATCCGGGCGTCCCCGGCCGCCGTGCCGACCGTCTGTGTAGTCACGTCAGAAGAGTGTGCCCTCCTCCGGTGCCGCCAGCTCCTCCAGCAGCTCCGGTCCGTTGTTGCGGACGTTGCTGACGGCCGTGGAGACGGGGTAGGCGCGCATCAGGCCGGCCGGTGGCGGGGCCAGCAGCTCGCGCAGGGCCTCCGGGTCGGTGCGGGCCGGGTCCAGCCAGGCGTCCCAGCGGTCCGGGGTCAGCATCAGCGGCATCCGGGGGTGGATCTCGGCGAGGGAGTGCGGCCCCTCGGCGGGAGCGACGGCCAGGGGGCTCGTCTCCGCCTCCGTGGTGATCACCGAGCAGGTCACCCACCAGGCCCCGGGGTGGTCCTCGGGCAGCGTGCCGTCGCGCCAGAACTCGTACAGCCCGGCCATCGCGAACACCGAGCCGTCGGCGGGCAGCACGAAGTACGGCTGCTTGCGCGGGCGCTTCTTCTTGCCCTCGGTCTCCAGCTCGCGCTCCTCCTTGCCGGTGACCCACTCGAAGTAGCCGTCGGCGGGCAGGATGCAGCGGCGGGCGGCGAAGGCCCGGCGGTAGGAGGGCTTCTCGTGGACGGTCTCGGCGCGGGCGTTGATCATCCGGGCGGCGCCCTCGGGCGTCTTGGCCCAGGAGGGCACCAGGCCCCACTTCAGCTTCCGCAGCTGGCGAACCGGACGCGGGGAGTCCGCGTCTTTCAGTGGGCGGTCGAGAACGGCGTAGACCTCCTTGGTCGGCGCCACGTTGTAGTCCGGCTCCAGAGTCTCCTCGGGCTCCCACTTCTCGATCTCGAAGACGCCCGCGAGATCCTCGGGCCTACGACTGGATGCATACCGTCCGCACATACGTGCCACACTGCCAGGCCCACCCGTCACGGGGCCACCACCCCCGACGACGGCGCTCCGCGCCGACCCCACCCTCTCCAGTACAGGGAGCCACTCGGACACATGGACAGCCTCGCCGCCCTCGCGCTGCCCGGCCTCTGGGACCGGGTCACCGGCACCCAGCCCGACCCCGACCTGTGGGTGGTGCTGGTCACGCTGACCGCCGCGCTCGCCGTGGTCGTCCCGCACCCGGTGTGGCGGATATCCCGCAACGCGATCACCATCGCGCACGAGGGGGGCCACGGTCTGGTGGCCCTGTTCACCGGCCGCCGGCTCACCGGCATCCGCCTGCACTCGGACACCAGCGGGCTCACGCTGAGCCGGGGCAAGCCGCACGGCCTGGGCATGATCCTCACGGCCGCCGCCGGGTACACGGCGCCGTCGCTGCTCGGCCTCGGCGGGGCCGCCCTGCTGGCCGCCGGGCGCATCACACTGCTGCTGTGGGCGGCGACCGCCCTGCTGGTGGCGATGCTCGTGATGATCCGCAACGCCTACGGCGTACTGACGGTCGTCCTCGCCGGCGGTGCCTTCCTGCTGGTGTCCTGGCTGGCCGGAGCGCAGGTGCAGGCGGCCTTCGCGTACGCGGTGGTGTGGTTCCTGCTGTTCGGCGGCGTACGGCCGCCGTTCGAGCTGCAGGCCAAGCGGTCGCGTGGCGGAGCCGGGGAGTCGGACGCGGACCAGTTGTCCCGGCTGACCCATGTGCCGGCGGGCCTGTGGCTGTTCCTGTTCCACGCGGTGTCGCTGTGCTCGCTGATCGGCGCCGGACGCTGGCTGCTGGAAGGTTGAGACCCGGCCCTCCTTATAAAGTGGGCCCATGGCCCCGAACACCGCCCCTACCGCCCTCTGGCCCGCCCCGCACGCGAGCGGAGCCGTCGACGCGACGGTCCACGTGCCGGGGTCCAAGTCGGTGACCAACCGCGCCCTGGTCCTCGCCGCCCTGGCCTCCGAGCCCGGCTGGCTGCGCCGCCCGCTGCGCTCCCGCGACACGCTCCTGATGGCCGGTGCGCTGCGGGCCATGGGCGTGGAGATCGAGGAGGGGGTCGGCCCCGACGGCACCGGCGAGGCCTGGCGCGTGCTGCCCACGGGCCTGCACGGCCCGGCCACGGTCGACGTCGGCAACGCGGGCACCGTCATGCGCTTCCTGCCCCCGGTGGCCGCGCTGGCCGACGGCCCGATCCGCTTCGACGGGGACCCGCGGTCCTACGAGCGTCCGCTGAACGGCGTGATCGACGCGCTGCGCGTGCTCGGCGCCCGGATCGACGACGACGGCCGGGGCGCGCTGCCGCTGACCGTGCACGGCGGCGGCGCCCTGGACGGCGGCCCGGTGTCGGTCGACGCCTCCTCGTCCTCCCAGTTCGTCTCGGCGCTGCTGCTGTCGGGTCCCCGCTTCAACCAGGGCGTCGAGGTCCGGCACACCGGCGCGACCCTGCCGTCCCTGCCGCACATCCGAATGACGGTGGACATGCTGCGCGCGGTCGGCGCCCAGGTGGACACCCCGGAGTCGGGCGGCGAGCCGAACGTGTGGCGGGTGACGCCGGGCGCGCTGCTCGGCCGGGACCTGACGATCGAGCCGGACCTGTCCAACGCGCAGCCCTTCCTGGCGGCGGCCCTGGTGACCGGCGGCAAGGTGCTGATCCCGGACTGGCCGGCCCGCACCACCCAGCCGGGTGACCGGCTGCGGGAGATCTTCACCGAGATGGGTGGCTCCTGCGAACTGACCGAGTACGGCCTCGTGTTCACCGGCTCGGGCGCCATCCACGGCATCGACGTCGACCTCGGCGACGTCGGCGAGCTGACCCCCGGCATCGCGGTGGTCGCCGCGCTCGCCGACTCCCCCTCGACCCTGCGGGGCGTGGCGCATCTGCGGCTGCACGAGACCGACCGGCTGGCCGCGCTCACCAAGGAGATCAACGAACTCGGCGGTGACGTGACCGAGACGGCCGACGGCCTGCACATCCGCCCGCGCCCGCTGCACGGCGGGACCTTCCACACCTACGAGGACCACCGCATGGCGACGGCCGGCGCGATCATCGGCCTGGCGGTCGAGGGCGTGCGCATCGAGAACGTGGCGACGACGGCGAAGACCCTCCCGGACTTCCCGGAGCTGTGGACCGGGATGCTCGGGCAGTAGGGACACACGCCATGCGCCGCTACGGCAAGCACACCGACGAGGACGACATCCGCAGCCGTCCCAACCGCAAGGGCAACCGGCCGCGGACGCACATCCGGCCCAAGCACGAGGACGCCGCCGAGGGCATGGTCCTCACCGTCGACCGGGGACGGCTGACCTGCCTGGTCGAGGACCGGATCGTGATGGCCATGAAGGCGCGCGAGCTGGGCCGCAAGGCGGCCGTCGTCGGCGACCGGGTGGCCCTGGTGGGTGATCTGTCCGGCCTGAAGGACACCCTCGCGCGGATCGTGCGCATCGAGGAGCGCGCCTCCGTCCTGCGGCGCACGGCCGACGACGACGACCCCTTCGAGCGGGTGGTCGTCGCCAACGCCGACCAGCTGGCGGTCGTCACGGCCCTGGCCGACCCCGAGCCGCGCCCCCGCCTGATCGACCGCTGTCTGGTCGCGGCCTACGACGCCGGGCTGGAACCGCTGCTGGTACTGACCAAGTCGGACCTTGCCTCACCGGACAAACTGCTGGAGCTGTACGGCGACCTCGACATCCCGTACGTCGTCACCAGCCGGCAGGAGCTGGAGAACGGGGATGCGGCGGACCGGGTGCGCTCCTACCTGGACGGCAGGATCACCGCCTTCGTGGGCCACTCGGGCGTGGGCAAGACGACCCTGGTCAACGCCCTGGTCCCCGAGGAGCGCCGCCGTACGACGGGTCATGTGAACGCGGTGACCGGCCGGGGCCGCCACACCACCACCTCGGCTCTCGCCCTGCCGCTGACCGGTGCGCAGGGGTGGGTCGTCGACACCCCGGGCGTGCGTTCCTTCGGGCTCGCGCACATCGACCCGTCGCGCGTGATCCACGCCTTCCCCGACCTGGAGCCGGGCACGGAGGGCTGTCCGCGCGCGTGCAGTCACGACGAGCCGGACTGCGCGCTGGACGCGTGGGTCGAGGAGGGTCACGCGGACCCGGCGCGGCTGTACTCCCTGCGCCGGCTGCTGTCCACGCGGGAGCGCAGGGAAGGCGACTGAGCACCGCGTTGTTTGCGGGGGCCGGAGTGCGGCAAGTGCATAATCGCACCGAGCCGGAGATCCGGACCAACGGGAGGACAGCGCATGGCGTGGCTGCTGGTCATAGTGGCCGGAATTCTGGAGACCGGTTTCGCCGTGTGCCTGAAGCTCTCGCACGGGTTCACCCGTCTGTGGCCGACGATCGCGTTCGCCTCGTTCGCGCTCGGCAGCTTCGGCCTGCTGACCCTCTCGCTGCGCAAGCTCGACGTCGGCCCCGCCTACGCCGTGTGGACGGGGATCGGCGCGGCCGGCACCGCCATCTACGGCATGGTCTTCCTCGGCGACCTGGTCTCCACCCTGAAGATCGTCTCCATCAGCCTGGTCATCGTCGGTGTCATCGGCCTTCAGCTGTCGGGGTCCACGCACTAGGGGTATTGACCACAAGCGTTGTTGACACCGGCCGGACTTGATCATGGCGAAGACCTCCGGTGTAGCCGGGCACTACGGTGGGACGAAGACCTCCGTGCGGTGAAGACTCGACACCTCCACCACCGCTGCCACACCGCACTCGGAGGCAAGCCACCCATAAGCCGCGTAAACAACCCCGCGGGTCGATACAACTAGGCCCTGTCTGGCAAAGGATCTCGGGCAGGTTCGCGGAGCCAGAGGATGAGCGAGGCGAACTGGAGTCCGGCTCTGTAGCGGTTGGCCAGTTTGTCGAAGCGGGTGGCGATCGCGCGGAACTGTTTGAGGCGAGCGAAGCAGCGCTCGACTACGTTGCGGTCCTCGTAGAGCTCGCGGTCGAAGGCCGGTGGCCTGCCGCCGGCCTTCCCGCGCCGTACGCGGTTGGCCTTCTGGTCTATGCGTTCTGGGATCACTGCCCGGATACCCCGCCCGCGCAGGGCCTGGCGGACGGCGCGGGATGAGTACGCCTTATCCGCGATGACCGCGTCGGGTCGGCATCGTGGTCGTCCGGCACCTGCTCGGGGCACCCTCAAGATCTCCGTGACGGTGGCGAAGACGGTGGAGTCGTTGACGTTGCCGGGTGTGACGACGACGGCCAGGGGGAGGCCCCGGCCGTCGCAGGCGAGGTGGACCTTCGTGGTCAGCCCACCGCGGGACCGGCCGAGCGCCTGGTCGTTGCCCACGGCGCGTGCCGGGTTCTCTGGTCCCCCGCTGGGGTCTCTTCACGGGCCCCGGAGGCGTGCCGGTGCGCGCGGGCGATGGTGGAGTCAACCGAAATCGTCCACTGCACCGTGCCGGCTGTGTCTTCGCGTATCTGGACATGTCCGAGCAGCTTGGCCCAGGTGCCGTCCGTCTCCCAGCGGGCGAAGCGCTCGTAGACGGTCTGCCACGGGCCGTAGCACTCGGGCACGTCCCGCCAGGGCGCGCCGGTCCGCAGGCGCCACAGCACGCCGTTGATCACCTGCCGGTGGTCCCGCCATGGGCGTCCCCGCCCGTCAGGTTTTCGGCAGCAGGGGCACTATGCGCTCCCACGCCGTTTCCGTCAGCTCGCCCCGGCGGACGGCAGGTTCCATCTTCGGGCACGTCCGGCGGGGCACACGCGTGCTCACTGGTTCGTGCGGGTCTACGCGTCTTGCCGTGCGGATGCGGGCGTGGGTGGGGCGGTCGGGGTGCCGGGGGCGGTGGGTTCAGGCAGGGTGCGGAAGAGGAGCCCGCTCAGGGCGGGCATGGCGATCAGGGGGGTGAGGGCCGTCTTGAGGTTGGTGGTGTCGGCGAGGTGTCCCAGCAGGGGGCTGATGAGGCCGCCGATGCTGACGGTGAGGCCGAGGGTGATGCCGCTGGCGGTGCCGATGCGAGAGGGCAGGTAGTCCTGGCCGAGGGTGACCTGGAGGGAGAAGGGGACGCACAGGCCGGCGGAGGTGAGGGCCACGAAGAGGAATATGGCCGGGCCGGGTGCGTAGATCGCTCCGGTGACGGCGGCGCTGGAGAGCAGGTAGGACCAGCGGGAGACGCGGACGCGGTCGTAGCGGCTGGCCAGGGATCCGCCCAAGACCGAGCCGACGGCGCCACCAAGGAACAGCAGAAACAGGGCGACGGTCCCCGCGGTGGTGCTGTCTTGTATGCGTTGCTGGGCGTAGAGGGAGATGAAGGTGCTCAGGCCGGTGAAGACGATGGAGCGGAAGACGACCGCCAGGGACAGCTTCACGAACGAGACCACATCGTCCCCGCTTCGGGACCCCTGTGTCTTGGCCGAGCCGGTCTGAGGCCGGGCGAGCATCCGCAGGACGGGCACGCACAGGGCGGCGCCGGCGAGCGCGGGGAGGACGAGGACGGGTGTCCAGTGCAGGGAGCCGTGTCCGATCGCGGCCGACACCATCAACGGGGCGAGCGCGAAGCCGATGTTGCCGCCGAGGGAGAACCAGCTCATCGCCTTGTGGCTGCCCTTGCTGGCCAGCCGGGCCACGCGGGCGGACTCGGGGTGGTAGGCGGCCACGCCGATGCCGGAGACGGCGACGAAGAGAAGGGTGAGCCTGTAGGAGCCGCTCAGACCGCTGAGCGCGATGCCCACACCGCCCAGCAGGGTGCTGACCGGCAGCAGCCACGGCAGCGCCCACCGGTCGGTGAGCGCGCCGAAGACCGGCTGGGCCACCGACGACAGCAGGGACGCGGCCAGCACGATGCCGGAGGCTACCGCGTAGGTGTAGTCCCGTTCGGCCACGAAGAACGGGATCAGCGCCGCTACGGCGCCCTGGTAGATGTCAACACAGGCGTGTCCCACGGCCAGCAGCAGGATCGGTGTATTCCTTCGCACCCATCCCATGCTGAGAGAACCACCGAGTGTCGCGCTTTCGATAGATTGACAAGTGATGCAGAAAATCCGCCACTCTCCTGTCGCGCCGACCCGGACCCAGCGCCTGGCGTCCGGCGGCGAGATTGACGCGCACCGCCACGACGACCACCAGATCGCCTACGCAAGCAAAGGCACGATCGCGGTGACCACCGACGCAGGCTCCTGGATCGCCCCCGCCACCCGCGCGCTCTGGATCCCCGCAGGCACCGTCCACCAGCACCAGGCCCACGGCGAGCTCGACCTCCACCTCGTCGGCCTGCCCGCCACCGAGAACCCCCTCGGCCTCGACAAACCTGCTGTCCTCGCCGTCAGTCCCCTCCTACGCGAACTCGTCGTCGCCTATACCCGCGACCCTGACAACGACAGCCCACCCCACCTACGCCTGCGCGCGGTCATGCTCGACCAGCTCACCATCTCCCCCGAACGACCCCTGCACCTGCCGGCCCCCACCGACCCTCTGCTCCGTGAACTGCACGACATCCTGCGCGCAGACCCGGCCGACAACCGTTCGCTCGACGACCTCGGACGCCAGATCGGCGCCAGTGCCCGCACCCTCTCCCGCCGCCTCCGCAACGACGTCGGCCTCACCTACCCCCAGTGGCGCACCCAGATCAGGCTCCACCGCGCGCTGATCCTCCTCGCCGACGACACCCCCGTCACCGTGGTCGCCCACCACTGCGGCTGGTCATCCGCCAGCACCTTCATTGACGTCTTCCGCCGTACCTTCGGCCACACCCCCGGCAGCCGCCCCACCACCTGACCGCACGAGCCGGCCAGCACACTAGCCATCAAGATCCTTTGTCAGACACGCCCTAGCGGTCGCGGGACGGCTGGACGGCCGGGGGTTGCGGGGACGGCTGGATCGCCGGGGGTTGCAGCTGCTGGACGGCCGGGGGTTGCAGACGGCTGGGTGATACGGGTTCTGCCGGGACGGTTGGGTGAGCAGGGCTGCTGGGGACCGCCGTGCCGCCCGCGGCCCCGGCTGCCGGCGCGGTGAGGCGGGGGGACTTCGGGCCGGGGCCGCCTGGGGCGCCGCAGAGCCGGAGAGCACCGGACCGGAAGCGGGTGGTCGGCTACACCGGCTGCCGCGGCAGTACCGCACGCACCAGCTCCGCCATGCCGTCCTCCTCCGGTGGCGCCGCCACGAAGGACAGGGCGAGCCGTACGACCAGTTCGCACGAGCGGGTCAGCTCGTCGCCGGCGGGGGCGGCGCCGGGGCCGCGGCCGGGCCCCCTCAGCGCGGTCACCGCACGGTCCCGCACGGCCCGCACGAGGTCGCGGGGCGCCGGCAGCGGTCCG
>NZ_JBEOTD010000071.1:0-18992 GCF_040426375.1 Streptomyces sp. NPDC096012 | reverse complement strand
TTCGCGCCGAGGCCTATGTGCCGCGCGGTCTCGACGGCGCCGGCCCTGGCCTGCTGGATCAGGGTGGTACGGGCAGCGGCGGACAGCGACGCCGGGGCCGCGGCGAGCTGGATCCTGCCGGTGGCGGGTTGCGCCACGGCCGTGGAGTTCAGCGCGGTGGTCAGGAGCGCTCCGGCGACGGCAGAGGCGACGGCCAAAGCGATGTGCGAGTGACGCGCGTAGCGGGAGGTCACACAGGCTCCTCAAGTGGGGGGTTGTCCGGCCGGTGTGGGCCCGGCCGGTTCGACGGCAGAGGTTGTCTGCCGGTACGGCGGGTGAAGACCGATGTTTATGTCATGGACATGTCACCCCCCGGACACCGGTGACACCTCGGTCGGCACCGAAGCGGCACTGGTCACCGGCGGGACGGGCGCGGGCAGGCCGAACACGGCGCGGCGCATGAAGTCTCCAAGAGGGGTGGGGGGTTGGAGATACCTCCATGACACAACCGCAGCCGTCGCGAGACGCGCTACGCCCGTCGCCCAGATACGACAACTCCCGCACACCGCCTTCACCCCGCAGTCACCGGCACGTGCACCGTCCACGCGCTCACGGGCAACGCACCCGGACGCGATACGGAGTCGGTGCACTCGCCCGCGAGTCGGTCGGTCCGCCCGCACGCAAGTCGGTTTGTCCGCACGCAAGTTGGTACACCCGCACGCGTGTTGGTCCGCCCCCACGCGATTGCGCAAGTCGGCGCGTGGCGACGCACGCGCACGCAAAAACTTGCGCTCTTCTCGCAAGTTTTCGACGTGAGCCTTCGGAAGTCGAAAAGCGCTCTGCCGGCCGGCGGCCGGGATCGCCCTCCCGGACGTCCGGCTCGGCCCCCGCTCACGGCAGCGGGGCACGCGGCGCGCCCAAGGAGCCATACCCAGGTATCAGTTGGCTGCCGACGCGAGGGAAGACGGTCACCCGTGGCACCTCTCGGCACCGGGCCCACCTGCCCGTTCACCGGGCCGGGGCCCGGCAGATGTCTTGCTCCCCCTCCAGTGACGCCCGCTTCTGGCGAAACTCGCGGTGCCACACCCGTGGACGGACCCGCGATTCCTCTGCAATATAGCGATGAATCAACGCAAGAAACTGCGCGCGTTCCGCCGCTGGTCCCTGCCCTACCTCGGCGACGCATGTACTGCCGGCTCCTGGCCACCGCGGGAGGAGCCGGTGCCGCCGTGCCCCCGGAAGGACGGCCCCTGCCGTCAGGTCGTAACGCGCCACCGCACCGCCCCGATACGAGCCGCCCTCGCGCGCCCCTTGCCGGTGCGTGAGCCTCTCCAGGGAGAGACCCCGCATGACTCGATACAGACGCATCTGCTGGAGACGGCGCGCAGCCACCGCCGCGCTGGTCTCCAGTGTCCTTGTCCTAGGGCTGCCCGCCCTCGGCGCGCAGGCCGCGGGCGGGCCCGACGCGGCAGCCGACGCCGGTGCCAGAGCCGGCAGCGCCCTCGGCGGCCACTCCGCCGCCGCTGTGAGCGACGGCGACACCAGCACCTACTGGCAGGCCGGGAAGAAGTCGGCGCAGTGGGTGCAGACCGACCTCGGGAGGTCCCAGCGGGTCCGCCAGGTCGTGCTGCGTCTGCCCGTCCGGTGGCAGACCCGCGCACAGACGCTCGCGGTGCAGGGCAGCGCCGACGGCAAGAACTTCGCCACGCTCAAGTCGTCGGCGCGGTACGTCTTCAGCCCCGGCAACGGCAACACGGTGAAGATCTCCTTCCCCGCGACCCTCGCTCGTTACGTCCGGGCCGACTTCAGCGTCAACTCGGTCTCCGGCACCGCTCAGCTCGCCGAGATGGAGGTGCTCACCACCGACGCCTCGACGCCCAACCTCGCCCAGGGCAAGCCCTTCAGCGAGAGCGGGCACGCCGACGTCTACGGTGCGGCCAACGCCGGTGACGGCAACCGCGCGACCTACTGGGAGAGCACGAACAACGCCTTCCCGCAGTGGGTGCAGGTCGATCTCGGCTCCTCGGTCAAGGTGAACCAGGTGACGTTGCGGTTGCCCGGCGGGTGGCCCGGCCGCAGCCAGACGCTCAAGATCCAGGGCTCGGCCGACAACCGGAACTTCACCGACCTGACGGCCTCCAAGGCGTACACCTTCGACAGCGGCAACGACCAGTCGGCGACCATCGGCTTCGACACCACCACGACGCGGTACGTGCGCGTGCTCGTCACCGCCAACACCGGCTGGCCCGCAGGGCAGTTGTCCGAGCTGGAGGTGTACGGGCCGGCGACCGGTGACACCCAGGCGCCCACCGCCCCCGCCAACCTGAGCTACACCGAGCCCGGCAGCGGGCAGATCAGGCTCACCTGGAACGCGGCCACCGACGACACGGGCGTCACCGGATACGACGTCTACGCCAACGGCCAGCTACGCGCGAGCGTCGCCGGCAACGTTCTGACGTACACCGACACCCAGTCCGCCGGCAGCGACATCACGTACTTCGTCCGTGCCAAGGACGCGGCGGGCAACGTCTCCTCCAACAGCAACAGCGTGACCCGCAAGGGAACCGGCGGCGACACCCAGGCCCCCACCGCGCCCGGCAACCTCGCCTACACGCAGTCCGGCGGCGACGTGTTGCTCACGTGGCAGGCGTCCAGCGACAACGTCAAGGTCACCGGTTACGACGTCTACGCCGACGACCGGCTCGTCAGGTCGGTGGCGGGCGACGTGACGACGTACACCGACAGTCCGGCGGCGACCTCCACCGTCACCTACTACGTGAAGGCGAAGGACGCCGCCGGCAACGTGTCGGCGCCGAGCAACAGCGTCACCCGGCCCGGCTCGCCCGGCGGTCCCGGCTCCAACCTCGCCCAGGGCAAGCCGATCGAGGCCTCCTCGGACACCTTCACCTACCTCGCCGCCAACGCCAACGACGGCCTGACCAGCACATACTGGGAGAGCGCGGGCGGCGCCTACCCGGCCACCCTCACCACCAGGCTCGGCGC
This sequence comes from Streptomyces sp. NPDC096012, assembly GCF_040426375.1. Classification (NCBI taxonomy): domain Bacteria; kingdom Bacillati; phylum Actinomycetota; class Actinomycetes; order Kitasatosporales; family Streptomycetaceae; genus Streptomyces; species Streptomyces sp. NPDC096012. The sequence continues at coordinate 16,010 of NZ_JBEOTD010000071.1, read as the reverse complement.
CAACGCGGACCTGGGCCAGATCGTGGTCAAGCTCAACCCGGACGCCGCCTGGTCCACACGCACCCAGAAAATCGAGGTGCTCGGCCGCGACCAGGACGCGACGGGCTTCACGAGTCTCGCGGCGGCGAAGGACTACACCTTCTCGCCCGGCAGCGGCAACACGGTGACGATCCCGGTCTCCGGCTCGGCTGCCGACATCCAGCTCAAGTTCACCAAGAACACCGGCGCGCCGGGCGCGCAGGTCGCGGAGTTCCAGGTGATCGGCACGCCGTCCGCCAACCCCGACCTCAGGGTCACCGGCATCACCAGCACGCCCGCCGCCCCGGTGGAGTCGGACGCCATCAGCCTCACGGCGACCGTCACCAACAACGGCAGCAAACCGGCGAAGGCCACCGACCTGAACTTCACACTCGGCGGCACCAAGGTCGCCACCGCCGACGTCCCCGCTCTCGCGGCGGGCGAGTCGAAGACCGTCACGGCGAGCATCGGGACACGGGACGCCGGCAGCTATCCGGTCGGCGCCCAGGTGGACCCGACGAACAAGGTCATCGAACAGAACGAGGCGAACAACGCCTTCACCCGCTCCGACGCCCTCGTCGTCAAGCCCGTCTCCAGCTCCGACCTGGTCGCCTCGCCGGTCTCCTGGACGCCCTCCAGCGCCTCGGCGGGTGACGACGTCAAGTTCTCGGTGGCGATCAAGAACCAGGGCACGACGGACTCCGCCTCCGGCGCGCACGGCGTGACGCTCACGGTCCAGGACGCCAAGGGCGCCACCGTGAAGACGCTGAGCGGTTCCTACAACGGGGTCGTCGCGGCCGGGCAGACGACCGCGCCCGTCGGCCTGGGCTCGTGGACGGCCGGCAACGGCAAGTACACCGTCAAGACGGTCGTCGCCGACGACGCCAACGAACTGCCGGTCAAGCGCGGCAACAACACCACGACGCAGTCCCTCTTCGTCGGCCGCGGCGCGGACATGCCGTACGACATGTACGAGGCCGAGGACGGCACGCTCGGCGGCGGTGCCAAGGTCGTCGGCCCGAACCGGACCATCGGCGACCTCGCCGGTGAGGCGAGCGGCCGCAAGGCCGTGACCCTGACCGGGACCGGCCAGTACGTCGAGTGGACCACCCGCGCGGCGACCAACACCCTCGTGACCCGCTTCTCGATCCCGGACGGCACCACCACCACGCTGAACGTCTACGTGGACGGCCAGTTCCTCAAGGCGATCGACCTGACCTCGAAGTACGCCTGGCTGTACGGCAACGAGACCTCCCCCGGGAACTCGCCCGGCTCCGGAGCCCCGCGGCACATCTACGACGAGGCGAACCTGCTGCTCGGCAAGACCGTTCCGGCCGGTTCGAAGATACGGCTCCAGAAGGACGCGGCCAACACCTCCAGCTACGCCATCGACTTCGTCAACACCGAGCAGGCGACGGCCGCCGCGAACCCGGACCCGGCCGCCTACACGGTCCCGGCCGGCTTCTCGCACCAGGACGTGCAGAACGCCCTCGACAAGGTCCGCATGGACACCACGGGCAAGCTCGTCGGCGTCTACCTGCCCGCCGGCGACTACGAGACCTCGAGCAAGTTCCAGGTCTACGGCAAGGCGGTGAAGGTCGTCGGTGCCGGGCCGTGGTTCACCCGCTTCCACGCGCCTTCCTCACAGGAGAACACCGATGTGGGCTTCCGGGCCGAGGCGAGCGCCAAGGGCTCCTCGTTCTCGGGTTTCGCCTACTTCGGCAACTACACGTCCCGGATCGACGGGCCGGGCAAGGTGTTCGACTTCTCGAACGTCTCCGACATCACCATCGACGACATCTGGGTCGAGCACATGGTGTGCCTGTACTGGGGCGCCAACACCGACGGCATGACCATCAGGAACTCCCGCATCCGGGACATGTTCGCCGACGGCATCAACATGACCAACGGCTCCACGGACAACCACGTGGTCAACAACGACGCCCGGGCCACCGGGGACGACAGCTTCGCCCTCTTCTCCGCGATCGACGCGGGCGGCGCCGACGAGAAGGACAACCTCTATGAGAACCTCACCTCCACGCTGACCTGGCGGGCCGCGGGCGTGGCCGTCTACGGCGGCTACAACAACACGTTCCGCAACATCCGCATCGCGGACACCCTGGTGTACTCCGGGATCACGATCTCCTCGCTGGACTTCGGCTATCCGATGAACGGCTTCGGGACCGAGCCCACGACGATCGAGAACGTCTCCCTGGAGCGGACGGGCGGCCACTTCTGGGGCTCGCAGGTCTTCCCGGCCATCTGGGCGTTCTCCGCCTCCAAGGTCTTCCAGGGCATCCGGGTCAACGACGTGGACATCGACGACTCCACCTACGGGGGCGTGATGTTCCAGACCAACTACGTCGGCGGCCAGCCGCAGTTCCCGGTGAAGGACACCGTCTTCACCGACATCTCCATCACCAACTCCAGGAAGAGCGGGGACGCTTTCGACGCCAAGTCCGGATTCGGTGTCTGGGCCAACGAGTTGCCGGAGCCCGGCCAGGGCCCGGCAGTCGGCGAGGCCACCTTCCGCAACCTGCGGATCAGCGGCAACGCCGAGGACATCCGCAACAGGACCAGCACGTTCAAGATCAACATCGAGTAGGTTCCGTCCCGGACGGAACCGTGCGGCGGGGGCCGCCCTGTGCGGCAGGCCCCCGTCGTTCGTTCCCCACCCGACCCCGTCCACCGCGTACACCGTCGCCGTCGCGGCGTTCGATGCGGCCGGCAACGTCTCGCAGTCCTCGAGCCGGGTGTGCGCCACCACCGACGCGGCCCTTCCGGGCACCGATCTGCCGGGCCCGCCGCCGGACGGCCGACCTGCACGGCCGGCACCCGGTCGCCGGCGGGCCGGCTGCCGGGTCTCCAGGTCTACGCGTCCCGGGACGCGCGTACAGCCGCGTCCCGCTCCGGTGGGAACACTCCCGGCTCGTCCGTGCGTCGCACGCCCTGCTCGTCGGGCGTGGCCGTCAGGACGAGGGCGGCCTGGTCGTCGTCTATGCCGTGGGCACCGGTGAAGGTGCGCACCGAGCGGGTGAGGGCGGTGACGACCTCTTCGGCGGTCGCGGGGTGCGCGGTGGCGGTCAGGGTGTGAACGAGGCGCTCTTCACCGAACTGCTCCCCCTCGGGGCTGCGGGCCTCGGTGATGCCGTCGGTGTAGAGGAGCAGGCTTTCGGCCGGGCGCAGGTGCAGGTGGCGGGCGGTCAGGCGGGGGTCGGGGGCGATGCCGAGGAGGGAGCCTTCGCCGGCGACGGGGTGCGCTGCGTGCCGTGCGTCGATGTGGACGGGGAGGGTGTGCCCGGCGCGTACCAGCGTGATGTCGAAGCCGCCGTTCCGGGCGGGGACGAGATGGCCGTAGACGAGCGTGACGAAGCCGGTGCCATGGCTGTGGGGCCGGTCGAGCAGAGCTTTGTTGACCGCCCGGACGACTGCTTCGGGGCCGGGCAGGAGGGGGGCGACGGCTCGGGCCGTGTGCCGGACGAGGGCCGTGGTGGCGGCGGCGGTGGCACCGCGGCCGCAGACGTCCCCGAGCATGAACGCCCACGAGTCACCGGTCAGCGGGAAGACGTCGTAGAAGTCGCCGCCGATCTCCAGTCCCTCGCCGGCGGGGTGGTAGTAGGTGGCGATCTCGGCGCCGCGAAGTGCGGGGACCTCGGGCAGCAGGAGCCCGGCCTGGAGATCCCGGGCGAGGGTGACGCGCTGGGTGTACTGGCGGGCGTTGAGGGCGGCCGCGGCGGCGCGCCGGGCCAGTTCCTCGGCCAGGGCGACGGTGTGCCCGTCGAAGGTGTCCTCACCCGTGGTCAGCAGGGTCAGGGCGCCGAAGGCACGGCCGCGGTCGAGCAGCGGCACGCACAGATAACCGGTGACCTCCAGATCGTGCCAGGGGCCGGGGCCGGTGGGGGTGCGGCGGGCGACCTCGCTCAGGCCGGAGGCCAGGACGCGGGCGACGGCGTCGTCGTCGGCGTCGTAGACCGGGATGTGGGAGGCGAGGAGCTTGTCGTCGCGGCTGGTGGGCGCGGCGACGGCGACCCGGCGGACACGGCCGGCGTCGACGACGTCGACGGCGCACAGCGGCGCCAGCTTGGGCGCGCACAGGATGGCCAGACGCTGCAGGGTCTGGGTGTAGTCCAGGTCGGCGGACAGGGAGGTGCTGGCCTGCAGCAGGAAGGCCAGGTCGTCGCGGAGGGCCTCCTCCTTCGCCTCGGCGGCCGCTCGGGCCCGCTCGGCGCGGTGGCGTTCGATGGCCAGGGCGGCTGTGTCGGTGAACACCCTCGCCAGCGCCAGGTCGGACTCCTGCGGGGCGCGCGGGACGCGATGGTACATGGCGAAGGTGCCGAGCAGGGCACCGTCCCTGGCCAGGATCGGGGTCGACCAGCAGGCCGCCAGCCGCGCCCGGTCGGCCAGGTCGCGGAAGTCGTCCCAGAAGGGATCGGTGGCGATGTCGGTGACGATGACCGGCTCGCGCCGGTGGGCGGCGGTGCCGCAGGAACCGACTCCCTCGCCGGTGGCGATGCCGTCGATGGCCCGGTTGTAGAAGTCGGGCAGGCTGGGCGCGGCACCGTGCCGCAGGTGCCGGGCGTCGTCGTCGGCGAGCAGCACGGAGACGAGCACCTCTTCGGGCGCGAGGTCCTCGATGACGCGGGCCATGCCTTCGAGCACCTGCTCCAGGGGGGCCTGGCGGGCGATCTGCTCCAGCAGCGCCCGGTGCTCGGCCGTCAGCCGCTGCGCGTGCATGACCTGGGTGGTCTCCACGCCGATGACCCGTACGCCGGCCACGTTGCCGCCCGCGTCCAGGCGGGGCTCGTACGTGAAGTCGAAGAACGCCTCCCGCACGGCGGGGCCGGTGCCCAGCAGCACGCGGGCGTTCCGGCCGACGTGCCGCTCCCCCGTGCGGTAGACGCGGTCGAGCAGGCGGACGAAGCCCTGGTCGACGAGTTCCGGCAGCAGCCGGCTCAGGGGTACCCCGGTGCGCACCCGGTCACCGCCGCCGATCGCGGTGAAAAAGGCCGCGTTGGCGGCCTCCACCACGTGCGCGGGCCCCGCCAGAGACGCGAAAACGGCTGTGGTCTGGCCGAACAGCGCCCGCAGGTCCTTCTCCGCCCCGTCGGCGAAAGACGCCTCGCTGCCCGTGGAGTCACCGAATGCCGTGGAGTCACCGAATGACGGCTGCTGCTCCGGAAAGCGTGTCATTCCCCTGCCACCTCCCACTCGCCGGAACGCGGTGCGGACGGACCGCCCTCACCAGGATCTTCTCCGGCGCCGCCGGCCGCCACGGCCTCCTCCGCCGTGTCGTGCATGGGAATCACCTGGTCCAGCCCCGTGAGCGCGAAGACCCGCGCCACCGACGCCGGCACAGCGGCCAGGCGCAGCACACCGCCGTGCCCGGCAAGCCGCAAGTGCATCCGGACCAGGCTGTTGATGCCCGAGGAGTCGCAGAACTCCAGGTCGGCGCAGTCGATCACCACCAGCGTCGGCCGCTGCGTCCCGGCGAACACCGTCTCGGCCGCTTCCTGCAGCTGAACGGCGCTCGCGTGGTCCAGCTCGCCCCGCAGCGCGACGATCCGCCCTCGCGGAGACGTTCTGACCTGTACCGAGAACACCCGCGACTGCCTCCATCCCGCCACGACCGGGCCTGGAGCGATGATAGAGGCCGCCCGGCCGACGGCTCGGGGCGGGTGCTCGCCGGTCCGGTGGCCGCCGGTGACCCGCTTCAGTCCCCGCCGGCCGCGGGTCCGGTGGCCGCCGGTGACCCGCTTCAGTCGCCGTCGGCCGCGGGGCCCGGCTCCAGGAGGATGCGGGCGATGACGCGCTTGCCGACCGTCTCCCGCAGTACGGCGAGGTCGGCGGCCACGGCCTTCACGATCTCCAGACCGTGCTGCCCCACCCGTGCCGGGTCCGTCCGCCGCGCCGCCGGCAGGGCCGGATGGCTGTCCCACACCTCCACCTCCACGGCTTCCGCGAAGAGACGCAGGCACACCAGAATGGGTCCCGGGGCGTATTTGCAGGCGTTGGTGACCAGCTCGCTGACCACCAGCTCGGTCAGGCTCACGATGCGTTCGGACACCCCCGAGCGGTGTCCGGCCGTGTCCAGGGTCAGGAAAGCGGTGGCCCTCCGGCGGGCTTCGGCGATGCACCCGGGGCCGCCGGACAGGGCGAGCGTCGTCTCCATCGCCTCGGCGTCCGCCGCGCCGCGACACTCGCCTTCATGTGCCTTGTCCTTCCGGTCAGCCATTCCCACCTCGCCCGAAGCGGCACTTGCCCGGGCGGGTACCACAGCTGCGTTCACCTATGTCAGGGCCATCCGGGTTCACTAGCAATATCACGGGCGCCCAGCCGGCGTGAAAGCACGACCGCCCACGATCATGGATCGGGCCTCCGTGACGGTCATGGATCAGGCCTCCGGGACGGCGGATCCGCGATCATGGCCTGCGTCCCGCCGCTGTGACCCGGGTCTCTGCGTCTGCGAACCGAGGTTCCGTGTACGTGCACCGGGGCGCGGCCTCAGCGGACCGAGGATCCGCGTCCGTGCACCGGGGCGCGGCCTCAGCGGACCGAGGATCCGCGTCCGTGTACCAGGGCGCGGCCTCAGCGGACCGAGGATCCGCGTCCGTGTACCAGGGCGCGGCCTCAGCGGACCGAGGATCCGCGTCCGTGTAGCAGGGCGCGGTCTCCGCGGACCAGGGCTGCGCGTGCGCGGCCTCGTCGGCCCGAGGCTCCGCGTGGGGACCAGGCTCCGCGTCCGTGCAGCGGCATGGCTCTGTGCGGTGGTCGCGCGGCCGGCGGTGACGCACCACGCCGCGGGCCGGACGGTGACCCGAGTCGGCTTCACTCGTTTGCCGGAAAGTCGGCCTCTCACCTCCTAGGTCGCGGAAGGCACCGCCATGGTTCTGTCCTCGCTCCGCCGCTTCCCCCAGGTCCCCACCCGCCGCCTGTTGCACGCCGAGCGGTACGTCGACCTCGTACGGCTGGCGTACCTGGTGCTGCCTCCTTCCGTGGGCAGGCACCGGCGGGTGCTGCTGGCCCACTCGCTGGTGCAGCGGATCCTGCCCGCCGCGGCGCCCGATGTGCCCGCGCCCCGCAGCGGTGGGGACGGCGCCCCCAAGGGGTCCCGGTCGCTGTACGTGCCGGTGCTGCGGGAGGTCCTGGCCCTGTCCCGGCGGCCGCCGGGGCGGCCCGGCCGGTTCCCCGCACCGCGGATGCTGCTGCCCCGCCTGCCCGTCGTCCTGGGGCTGCGACTGTTCCCCCGAGCGGGCGGAGCCGACGAACTCCCCCTGAGCCGGGCGCTGTCCGAGCTGTCGGCGACGGCCCGGGCCGCCTTCGCCCTGCTGCGGGTGGAGCGGCTGACGGAGGCGGAGGCGCGGGAGATCCTGGAGGCGGCCGGCTTCGGGAACGTGGAGGCGGGACTCCGGGCCGCGCTACGGCTCGACGCGACGCTCGACAGCGGCGTCGCCGCGGTGCTGACGTCGGAGGAGTTCGACCCGTGCACGGTGCGGGCCCGGCCGAGCGATCTGCTCCGTCGTCGTCGACGCGTGCGACTGGCGGGCGGCGCCGTACCGGCGGCACTCATCACGGTGGCGGCGCTGCTGGTCAGTGGCGGTGTCCTCATCGCGCCCGACGCCGGGCCGGGAGCGCGTCGGCCGCCCCGGACCGCGCCCCCGGACGGCACCGTCGTACAGGTGGCGCCGGATGCCTGGGCCGCCACCTCCCGGGTGGACTTCACGGTCTGGCCGGCGCGCGGGGAGGCCGTGCACGACCGGGCGTTGCTGCGCCGGGCGCTTTCGGCATGGTCCGGGGACGATGACGCGGCGCGTGTCACCCGGGCCGCCGGAACCTCCGCGGGACCGCCCCTCGGCACCCCGCACCTGCTCTACGCGGGACCGGTCGACGGCAGGAGCGTGGTGCTGTTGCACGACGGACAGCGCCTCGCCCTGTACAGCGAGTCCGTGCGGCCCGGCAGCCGGTCCCTGGACCTGGCCCGTGTGGACCACGCGGATGTGACGACGGCGGCCGCCGTGGCCGTGAGCGCGCGCGGTGGGGCCGTGCGCTATCTGCTCGCCCCCTGGGTGGCCGAGTCGCGGACGCGGGATCTGATGCGGCCGAACGTGCCGGCCCGCCGGCTGGGGGTGTTCCCGGACGGACTGACCGTGCCGGTGCCGCTCTTCGCGGCGGGCGACGGCTGCGGCAGGCGTACCGTGCTGCAACTGAGGTCGTCGTCCCGCATCGCCGAACACCATGCTTTCCTGCTGGCCGGCCTCGGCGACATGACCCCCGTACACCTCACGTACACGCCCCTTCCCGGGCACGGATCGCCCTCGCGGCAGCCGCGGGAGGCCACCGGTCCGGCCGCACTGCTCGCCTGGGCCCGGGAGGGCTGCGCCATCGCTTCGCTGCGGGGCACCGGGGTCAGGGCGGTCAACGCCTGGGACTTCGCGGAGCAGGAGCTGCCGGACGGTGCGGGGCACGCGGTGTGGACGTGTTCCCGAGCCGACACGTGGAGCGGCCCGGGGGACGTGACGGTGACCCTGCGCATGGCGGGGGCGCCGGCTGGCGAGCAGGCGCGGCTCGTGTCGAGGCTGCGGGCGACCGGCGCGTGCGGCAGGTTCGGGCAGCACATCGTCGTGCGGACGCGCTGGCGGTCCCCGAAGGGTTCGTGGTTCGTCCTCGCGGCGGGCAGCCGCGCGGTCACCCGGCTCGCCGTCACCGGCGATGTCACCGCTACCGCCACCGGTTCCACCCTGGCGGTGCGTGCGGGGCAGCGGGCCCGCACCAGCGTGCGGGCCCGGCTCGCCGCCGGCATGCAGCCGATCGACCTGTCGGGCGTCTCCCACCCGTGAGTACGGTCCCGCGAGCGTGTCACCGCGCCACCCGGGTGGATGCGGGTCACCTGGGCGCCGCGAAGGTTCCGCGAGCGTCTCGCCGCGCTGCCGGGTGCGGGTGACGCGGGCGGCACGAGGGTTCCGCGAGCGTCTCGCCGCGCCACCCGGTGGATGCGGGCGCCACGAAGGTCCCGCGAGCGTCTCGCCGCGCCGCCCGGGCTGGGGTTCGGGTGACGTGGCGAGAGGCGGGACGATGTCCCCTGCCGCTGACGATGTCCCCCGTGGCCGGCAGCGCGGCGGCCGCGCTCTGCTACGGGTACCGGGAGGCCCGCGCCGGCTCCGGTCCGCGGGGAAGCAACAGGGCGGAGTCCGAGTGCAGCGTGATGCGCACCGGTACGAAGGTGGTGGCCTCCGCGGGCGGCTCCCCCGTGCCGGGGCTGCGGGCGTAGCGCGGATGGGCGCCCCCGCTGATCTGCCAGCGAATGCGGTGACCGACGGCGAAGCGGTGGGCGGTGGCGCTCATCGGCACGGTGACCTGCGAGGGCACGTGTTCCGTCGTGCGCAGCCGGCCCAGCCCGTCGCAGACGTTGACGGAACGGCCTTCCGCGTCCACGTCGCACAACCGGGTGAAGACGTCGGCGTGCCCGGTGTCCGTGGAGACGCTCAGCCGTGCGGAGACCGGGCCCAGGATCTCCACGGGCTCGGTCAGCGGCGGACCGGTGAACGTCAGGACGTCGTCCCGCGCCTCCAGACCCCTGTTGTCGCGGGGACCGGCGGTGCGGGAGAGCAGAGGGCCGCCGAGGGACGGGGTGGGGTCGGCCGGGTCGTAGCGGAACGACGTCAGCGGCGCGGAGTCCGTGGGGGCCTGCTGGGTGAGATGCCCGTCCGGGGCCGGGTACCACGGGGCGGCGGCGGGGGTCGCCGGCCAGTCGCCGAGGTCCCGCCAGGTGTCGTGGCCGCCCACGTGCACCCGCACCGCGGTCGGACGCAGGCCGGAGGGGTCGTCGCACAGGTGGGCGCGCAGCCACGCGAGGCTTTCGGCGAACACCTCCGGCCAGCCCTGCTGGAGGGCGGAGGTGTGGGTCCAGGGGCCGACGAGCAGGGCGGCCTCGCAGCCGGCCCGACGCAGCCGGTCGTACTGCTCGAGGGTCTGGTCGGCCAGCACGTCGTGCCACCCGGTGATCAGGGCGGCGGGCACGCGAAGCCGTTCCGCCGCCTCCCCCGCCGACGCCCCGCGCCAGTAGGCGCTCTTGGCGTCGGGATGCGTCATCACGTCGTCCAGCCAGGGCACTTCGCCCCCGAGGGCGGACACGTGTGCCCCGCGCAGGGGCTCGGCGGTGGTGACGGTGGACAGCCGGCGCCGCAGGCGCAGGGTCGCCTTCACGAACGGTGCCATGCCCCGGTGCTGGTAGGTCATGCCCACGCCGATGGCGAGGGCGTTCTCCAGGCGGAGCGCGCCGTCGGAGTGGAACAGGGCGTAGGGGTCGTGCAGCCCCGCCTGCACCACCATCGCCTTCAGTTCCGGTGGCGGGTCCAGGGCGAGGGCCCACTGCACGTAGCCCAGATAGCTGGGGCCGACGGTCCCCAGCGTTCCGTTGAACCACGGTTGTCCGCGCAGCCAGGCCGTCGTGGCCCGGCCGTCGACGGCCTCGTTGCGCCACAGGTCGAACGCCCCGCCCGAACCGCCGGTGCCGCGGCAGCTCTGCAGGACCACGTGGAAGCCCTGTTCCGCGAAGAGCATGCCGTACATGGGAGCCCAGGGCAGGCCCCGGCCGTAAGGCGAGCGGACCAGGAGGGTGGGGAAGTCGCCCTCCGCGCGCGGGAAGTAGTGGTCGGTGATCAGCGGGCTGCCGTCGGCGGCCGGCACCACCAGTCCCGGCTCTCGTCCGGCCTCGTGCCGTCGGGCCGGGAGTCCGCGCCAGGTCGCCCTCAGCATCCGGGCGGACAGCGGCGGTTTTCCGGCGGGCGGCACCCGGGCAGGACCGGTCGCGGCCTCGGGCGTGCGTGATGTCATCGTTCCCCCATCTTCATTACGTACACTGTACGAGAATAGGGGATGCTTGGATGTGCTTCGCAACAGCCGCTGGAGCGTTGCGGGAAGGAGGGCGTGACCATGCCCCAGGACGGCGGGTCCGGCGCCGCGGGCGTCGACCCCGAACAGCTCTGGCTGCGCCCCACCGAGCCTCGCCGGGGCCGCAGACCCTCCTTCACCCGGGAGGCGATCGTCCTGGCGGCCGTCGCGCTGGCGGACGCGGAGGGACTCGAGGCGGTGACCATGCGGCGGGTCGCCGCCGAGGTCGGAGCCGGAGTCATGTCGCTCTACAGCTACGCCCCCGACAAGGAGACCCTGCTGGAACTGATGGTCGACCACGTCAGCGGCGAACTCACGGTCGCGGATCCGCCCAAGGGCGACTGGCAGGCCGACCTGAAGGCCATCGCCCACCTGCAGCGCGCCCACATGCTGCGACACCCCTGGCTGCCCGCCGTCGTGGCCACCCGCCGCGTGCCCGGCCCCAACACGCTGGCCTTCCTGGAACACGCGCTCGCCGCCCTGCGGCCCACCGGACTGGACGGCGCGGCGAAACTGGAGATCTTCGCCCAGCTCACCGCCTTCGTGGCCGGACACGTCACGTACGAGATCGCGCAGACCGCGGTCACGCGATCCCCCGACCGGATGGCGGCCGAGGCCCGCTACCTCGCCGCTGTCGCCGCCGACGGCCGCCATCCGGAACTCGCCGAAGCCCTTGCCGCGCCGGTACGCCCGCTCACCCCCGAAGCCACCTTCACCCGGTTCCTCAACCGCCTGATCGACGGCCTCGACACCAGCTGACCCCGCCGCCTGTCACCGGTGCCGTCGAGCTTCGGCGGCCCCTGTTCCGCAGCGGCCTCCGCAGCAGCTTCCGCCGCCGTCTCCGCAGCAGCCCCGGTAGCGGCCTCGGCAACGACCCACGGTGAGGCCTCCCTTACGGCTTCCCCGGCGGCGCGGGCCGCGGCGCGCAGGGTGCGTACGAGTGGCAGGTCAGCCCGGCGTCCCCGCTTCCCCGCATCCCGGCCGCCGGAGGCGGCCGCGTCGGACGACCACCGCATGCGACCTGCGGACGGCCCGGACCGAGTCGTCACCGGGATGCCACACCGCCGGGCTCGGGGGCGGCCGGCCCCCGCTCGTAATCCGCGAGACCCTCTCGCGCCACTCCGATAACATGTCCAGACTCGGAACGATCACCCCCATCGCCCGCCCTTGACCGGAAAAATGCCCCATCCAGCGCGACAAGTGACTTACTTGTCCAATACCTAACATATCGGCCAAACAATTGATATCTACTCCCTCGCGGCTTTTTCCGCGAACAGAGGACAGAGGCGGATTCGCCGGGTGGCGTCGACCACGGGTGATTCTGTGGGCCCTGGCGACTGTGGTGACCCTCGGATTCTTCATCGCCCTGGAGATCGCCGCGCGCCACTACGGCCAGCCGGGACCGATCACCAATCAGGCGCGAGAAGTGGTATTCGCTCCGAAATCGGGGCCATTGCTGTACGCAAGTATGGCGTTGATGATGGTGGTGCTCCCCAAGCGGGAACGCTTCGTCGCGGCCGGTGTCGCGATCGGCATCGACGTCATCTTCGTGCTGGCGCGGTGGATCCTCGGTGTCGGGACGAGCGACGGCCATTTCTTCGGCAATGGCGCGCTGTGGGTGGTTCTGGGCTATGCGGTCATCGCGGTCACGCGCCGCACGGGCCGGGAACGTGTGCTGCTGCTGAAGGGCGTCGGCCTCGCCCTGCTGCTGGTGGCCGGACGCAAGACCGGTGACACCTGGCTGCTCGTCACGTCGAAGACGCGCCCGGCGGTACTCGACCAGTACCTGGCAACCGCCGATCACGCGCTGGGCGACCCGTCATGGCTGGTGGGCCGGCTCGTCGAGGCCACCGGCCCGGTCGGCAGTCATGTTCTCGACTACGTCTACATCCAGCTCGCGGTGGCCGCTGTCGTCGTCACGCTCTACCAGCTGCGCCACGTGGCCGCGGAGCGCCGCTTCCCCAGCCATCACCTGGTGCGCACCTTCCTGGCCATCGGCCTTCTCGGGCCGGGCATCTACATGCTCTTCCCCGTGGTCGGACCGGTCTTCGCCTACGGCCCGGGAGCCTCCGGCACCGGCGGCGTGCAGTGGGCGGTGGCCAACCTGTGGCCGCACACACCGCCGCCCATCGGTGCCCCGCACCCGATGCCCTACGACGCGATCACCCCCCGCAACTGCATGCCCAGCCTGCACACGGCATGGGCCACCGCGATCTTCATCCACTCCCGCGAGGCTCCCCGGGCACTGCGATCCGCTGGCACCTTCTGGCTGATCGCCACGCTCGGCGCGACACTGGGCTTCGGCTACCACTACGGCACGGACCTCATCGCCGGCGTGGTGTTCACGCTCACGATCGAAGCGGCGCTGCGCTCGCAGGCCTACGGCTGGGAGCGGTCGGGGGTCCAGCTCGTCGCTTACGGCACGACGGTTTTCACCGCCCTCCTGGTGTCGTTCCGCTGCCTGCCGACACACATGGCCGGGCATCCGTGGGTGTTCGGACCGCTCCTCCTTCTGGCGATGGCCTCGGTCGTCTACGGCTACATACGGATCACGAAGTCGTGGGAGCCGAAGATCGCCCCGGCACTGCAGCCGGAACCACAAGCCGAACTCGTCTGATTCATCCGGCGCGCACACCGATTGCCGCGCGAGGTCGGGTCGGAGATTCCGAACGCCTCGCCGGCCTCGGGCCGGGCCGAGAAGGCCCAGGCCCGCGCCGTCGACGGACACCCCGTGCGGATCTCCCTGGACGGGACGGGAACACCATCGACGACGGGGCCCTTTACGTGATCAGCGCCTACGAGCCGGTCTCCGCCCGCACGGGACGACCGCGCGGATCACCTCTCTCGAACATGCCGTCGCGATCGAGCACTCGTACGCGGCTTCGACGGCGCGGACACACAGCGCGGGGCGCGCGTCACCCGGCCGCGGAGGCCTGCCTCGCGGGGCGTTCAGGAACCGGCGTCGCGCAGTTCCACCAGCGTGGCCCTGGTCAGGTGCCGCGGTGTGGCGTCGGGTTCGACGAGGACGACCGGGCAGGTGGCACTGTGCGTGAGTGCGGTGGTGAAACTGCCGTCGGCGAACTGGGCGAGGGGGCCGCGCGGTGAGCGCCCGACGGCGATGCTGCGCGCGTGGACCTCGGTGGCGTGCTGGGCCAGGGCGCGTCCGGCCGAGGCGTGGTCGCCGACGCTGGACAGGATCTGCCCGGTGGCCGTGATGTGCTGACCGGTGAGCCGGTCGAGGTGTGCGGTGACGGCGGCCCGGGCCTGTTCGTGGGTCTCCGTCTCGACGGCCTGTTCCTCGACGACGGCGGTCTGGTGGACGTGGACGATCTCCAGCGGGCTGCCGGTGTCACGGGCGAGCCGGGCCGCGGCGTCGACGATGGCCCGGGCCCTGCCGTGCGAGCCGACGGCGACGATGACCGGCGGTGCGGCGGTGGTGGCGGGGCCGCCGACCGGCGTGAGCGAGGGCAGCACCGGTGTGCCGTCGCCGATGTGCTCCTCGGCCTGGCGCAGCAGGCGGTGGCCGCTGGCGAGGACGGGTACGGCGACGAGGAACGTGGCGGCGCCCAGGTAGAAGGGAACACTCAGATCGGTCGCGTCGGCGAGCCGGCCGGCGGCGTAGGGGGCCAGGCCGCCGCCGATGAAGCGCAGGAAGCCGTAGGCGGAGGAGGCGACGGGGCGCTCGACCGGCGAGACGAGCATGACGGCCTGGGTGGTGAGGGTGTTGTTGATGCCGATGAAGGCGCCGCTGACGATGACGGCCACGATCACCACGGTGGGAGTGGCGACGCCGACGGCGATGACGGCCATCACGATGCTCAGGCCCAGGAGGTTGGCGTAGAGCACGGGAGCCGTGCCGTAGCGGGCCTGCAGGCGTGGGGCGAAGAACACGCTGAAAGCCGCCACGAGCAGGCCCCAGCCGGTGAAGACCAGGCCGAGCTGGTGGGCGTTCAGCTTCATCGGGTAGGGGGCGTAGCCGAGCATGGTGAAGAAGCCCCAGTTGTACAGCAGCGCCATGATGCCCATGGTCAGCAGGCCTCGGTGGCGCAGTGCCTTGAGCGGGGCGAGGGGCGAGGTCGGGCGTTCGGGCCTGGGCAGGCTCGGGACGAACGCGAGGGTCGCGACGAGCGCCACGGCCATGAGGACGGCGACGCCGAAGAACGGGCCTCGCCAGCTGACGGCGCCCAACTCGCCGCCCAGCAGGGGGCCTACGGCTATGCCGAGGCCGAGTGCGGTCTCGTAGAGGATGATCGCGCCGCCGAAACCGCCGCTGGCGGAGGCGACGATGACCGCCAGCGAGGTGGCGATGAACAGCGCGTTGCCCAGTCCCCAGCCGGCCCGGAAGCCGACGATGCCGTTGATCGAGCCCGAGGTTCCGGCCAGGGCCGCGAAGACGACGATGACGGCCAGGCCGGCGACCAGCGTCCGCTTGGCCCCGATACGGCTGGAGACCCAGCCCACGAGCAGCATGGCGACCGCCGTGACGATCAGGTAGCTGCTGAACAGCAGCGAGACCTGGCTCGGTGTGGCGTGCAGGCTCTCGGCCAGGGCGGGCAGGATCGGGTCGACCAGGCCGATGCCCATGAACGAGATCACGCAGGCGAACGCCACGGCCCAGACGGCCTTCGGCTGCCGGAACGGACTGGCGGCCTTTCCATGCGGTGCACTCATGCGGCTTTCACTCCATCTTGTTGCGCAGGGTGGGGAGAGGGGGACGCCTGCCGAGCAGGGGAACGCTTGGTGCGGAGGGAGAAGGGGACACCAGCCGCTCCACCGCGATCGTCAGACTCTCGGCCCCGGCGTCCACTTCCCCAACCCGCTTACGCATCACCCCATCATGTATTTAGGTGTACGTTGCATCAAGTCTCTGGACTCACCGGTTCTCCGCGGTCTGCACGAGGCGAGTGCCGGGTTGAAGGCGGCGGCGGGGCGACGGCAGGGAGCCGGCGGACGCACGCGGATCCACCGCGGGACGCGCCGGCACCTCGGGGCGCGGCGGCACCTCGGGGCGCGGGCCGGCAGGGCGGCCCCGCCGCGCCGGACCGAGGCGGCCAGCGCCGCCCCGCCCACCGCAGCCCGGCACCGAAAAATGCCGGTGTCGATCC
>NZ_JBEOTD010000070.1:0-19497 GCF_040426375.1 Streptomyces sp. NPDC096012 | reverse complement strand
GCGCCGCGCCCCCCGGCCCCCGCCCCCCCCCGCCCCGGCGGGGGGGGCGGCCGGGGACCGCGCGGGGGCGGTCAGGTGTGTGCGGTCGTCACCCGCGTGACACCAGGCCGCCTACCAGCCGACGGCGACCAGCAGCCACTGCGGGTTGCCGTGGGAGATGAAGGAGGACTGGCCCGCCACGTCGTCGTAGGGGAACCCGTAGGCGAGGTGGTTGATGTCGTTGTCGTGCCAGAACTTGGCGTAGTAGTTCGCGGGAGCCGCTGTGTAGTACTGGGACGGGTCGGCCTGCTGGGAGGCGGGCAGCGTGGACACGTGCCGGTTGAGGGCGGCGCACATGCCGGGGTTGCCGGCCAGGGAGGCGGCGCAGCCGAAGATGTCCGAGGTCGCCGCGTCGACGCCGGCGGACTGGGCGTAGGCGGTGAAGCCGAGGTCCACCTGCAGCCACTGGGGGTCGGTGAAGGCCGAGGACCAGCGGGTGCCGGTGTTGCCGTCGACCGCCGCGGTCGCCGGGAAGGCCCCGCTCTCGGTCGAGGATGCCGTGGCGGGCCTCCCCTGGGACAGCAACTGGTCGGCGGCATGCGCGGGCGACGGCGTCAGGACGGCGATACAGGCGGCGAGGAGGACGACGACCAGGCCGAGTGCCGTGCGGAGGCGGGCCGGTCTGCGGGCGAGTGCGCTGATGGTGGTCTGCATGGGGTCTCCGGAAGCCGGGGTGGCATGCGGGGGGGAGCTGCAGGCGTGAGAGCGCTCTCTCCGGGTTGTATCCGCCGCATCCCCGGGCGTCAACAACTGAACGCCGATTCACGGGAGTTGAGGCGCCGACGCGGGGTCCGTTCGAACCCCGACCGCTCGACCGGTGACGTCTCCGGCGGCGCGTTCACTTCTTGACCCGTCCGGCACCGCCTCGGGGCGTCAGGCCGGGATCACCGTCACGCGGCGGACGACCGGCCCGCCGCACGCTCGACGCCGCCGTGCACGTCCAGGGGCCGTCGGGGTCCCGCAGCGGGCCGTTGACCGAGGACGCCGGCGAGGTGGGTCCGGCCGGCATCGCGCCCGCGAGCGCCGACGCCGTGCACCACCCCGCCGGACAGCGCCTCGGTGAACCGCCCCTCACCCGGACCCCCGCTGTGACCGGCGGCGCCGCGACCGCCTCGGTGAACCGCCGCTCACCCCGTGACGCTGTGCTGTGGCCGGCGGCGCCACGACCGCATCGGTGAACCGCCGCTCACCCCGTGACGCTGTGCTGTGGCCGGCGGCGCCACGAGCACCTCGGTGAACCGCCCTCAGCCCGGACGCCCCGCCGTGGCCGGCGGCGCCGCGGCGGGCGCCCAGCCGGGCGGCCCGAACAGGTATCCCGCACGGTCGCGCCAGCGCCGCGCCGCCCGTACGTCGCGCCAGGCGGCCGCGTACTCGTGGAACGCCACCCGAAGCGGGTTGTGGGTCCCGATGTTCTTCGTCAGGCCGTAGACCGCGCGTTCCCCCTCGGGTTCGAAGGTCCCGAGGAGGCGGTCCCAGACGATGAGGATGCCGCCGTAGTTGCGGTCCAGGTACACGCGGTTCGAGCCGTGGTGGACGCGATGGTGGGACGGCGTGTTGAACACCCACTCGACCGGCCGCCACAGCTTGTCGACGCGTTCGGTGTGCAGGAAGAACTGGTAGACGAGGCTGACGGCCTGTTGCAGCAGGATCATCCAGGGCGGGATGCCGAGCAGGGCGAGCGGCAGCCAGAAGGGCAGGCCCGTCATCGGTGTCCAGCTCTGCCGCAGGGCGGTGGAGAGGTTGAAGCGGAGGCTGGAGTGGTGGACCACATGGCTCGCCCAGAGCACCCGCACCCGGTGGTGGGCGCGGTGGAAGGCGTAGTACGCCAGGTCGTCGGCGAAGAAGAGCAGCACCCAGGTCCACCCGGAGGACGCGGAGAGGTGCCAGGGGACGACGGTGAAGACGGCCGCGTACAGCACGATCGTCGCCGCCTTCCACGGCACCGCGACGACCTGGCTGCCGGCGCCCATGGACATGCTGGTCACGGTGTCGCGCACCTCGTAGCCGCGTTCCTCGTCGTCCGGGAGGAAGCGGTACGAGACGGCCTCGACGACGATCAGGAGCACGAACGCCGGTATGGCGTAGACGACGGCAGGGATCATGCCAGCGCACCGTCTTTCCGGGGTGCGGCGGGCACACTGCGGGTCAGCAGCTCGCGCGCGAGCCGTTCGGCGGCGCCGGCGTCGCGGTCCGCGATGCGGGAGGCGAGCCGCAGACGGGCCTCCACGTCGAGGAGTTCGGCGGTGCGCAGATCGTCGGGCACGGCGACCGGCAGCGTTCCGCCCGCCAGGCTGTTGAAGGCCAGCAGATAGGCCACGTTCCCCGAGCCCTCCACGATCAGCCGCCACCAGGCGATGTCCGCCTCGCCCAGCTCGGCCAGGTCGGGGCCGACGCGCGCGTACCGGCCGGCGGCCTCGGCGATGTCCAGGGCGGTGCGTTCGGAGCACCGCAGCGCGCACAGCCGGGCCGCGTCGGCGCCGATGCACGCCCGCATCTCCAGGGCGTCACGGGCGAGGTCGTCCAGCGCGGGGCCGCCGTCCGCCGCGGCGATCCCCACGGCGAGGTCGAGGCCGGCGGTGTGCCGCCAGTCCTGGACGAGGGTGCGGCCGCCGTGGCTGACTTCGATCAGCCGCGCCTGCTGAAGCCGCTTGACGGCCTCACGGACGGCATGCCGGTTCACCCCGAACTCGGCCGCCAGGTCCCGTTCCGAGGTGAGTGCGGAGCCCGGGGGCAGCGCCCCGCCGAGGATCCTGTCGCGCAGAAGGGCGAAGAGCTGGTCGGAGACCGCCTCGCGCCGGATCTGTCCCTGAGTCATGGCGATCAGGGTGGCCGGACCGGGTCGACTGGTCAACTGGTTGGACCAGTCTTTTCTTCGCGCGTCCTGCTCCGCGGGGCGCAACCCTTTCGGCGACTCGCAGGTCACACCAGACAGGAGCAAGTACCTGCAAATCTCTCAAGGGGGAAATATGCGATACACCCGTTCCGTCGTGGCCGCCTCCGCGTTGGCGGCCCTGTCCCTGGGCACCGCGACCGCCCTGGCGTCGCCGGCCTCCGCCGCGCCCAGCACCACACCGCAGAAGGTCTGCGGGAGCGCCTACAAGACCGTCAACTCGGCAGCGGTCGGCTCGCTCGGCAGCGTGTACCTGACGTACAACTCCGCCAACGGCAAGAACTGCGTCGCGACCATCCGCAGCAACCCGGGTACCGCCGTGGCCATGTCCGCCTGGATCTACCTCACCGACACCGACCAGGGTGACGAGGACTACGGGCGGTACACGTCGTACGCCGGACCGACCTACGTCTACGGCAAGGGCCACTGCGTCGACTGGGGCGGCAACATCGACAAGGTGTCCGTGCAGGTGTCCGGGTCCAACTGCGGCACGCTGAAGGAGCACCGGGTCACCTTCACCCGCTGACCCGCTCGTCGTTCGCCCTGGCGCGACGCACCCCGTTCCGCCGGGGCGAACGCACGTCCCGGGGGTGGTGGCCGGGTGTCGCCCGCGTCAGGTCACCGGCGGGCGGAGGGACTTCGCAGCCGGCAGGACCTCACGCTCACCGGGTCGCCGCGTGGTGCAGGACGAGCAGTGCGATGTCGTCGGCGCGCTGGCCTGTCGAACCCGCCTGTCCCAC
This sequence comes from Streptomyces sp. NPDC096012, assembly GCF_040426375.1. Classification (NCBI taxonomy): domain Bacteria; kingdom Bacillati; phylum Actinomycetota; class Actinomycetes; order Kitasatosporales; family Streptomycetaceae; genus Streptomyces; species Streptomyces sp. NPDC096012. The sequence goes on along the minus strand of NZ_JBEOTD010000070.1, from coordinate 15,828 downwards.
CAGGGTGTCGATGAGCCCTTCCAGGTCCCGCTCGTCGGCGTGGGCGAGGCGGCGCGCGAGGCCGGCGATGGCGTCGTCGAGGTCGACTCCCGGCGTCTCGATGAGGCCATCGGTGTAGAAGGCGAGCAGAAGGCCGGGGGTGAGCGGGATCTCCGTGAGGGGAAAGGCGGCGTCCGGGACGATGCCCAGGAGCGGTCCCGGCGGCACGTCGAGGGGTCCGGTGCCGTGGCCGGGTACCCGCATGACCGGCGGCGGGTGCCCGGCGCTGGCCAGCGTCGCGGACCGGCCCGGAAGATCGAGATGGGCGTAGAGGCAGCTGGTGAACAGGTCGGTGCCGAGATCGATGAGGAGCCGGTTGGTCGCCGAGAGCACCCGGTCCGGCGTCGTGCCGGCGGTGGCGTGGGCGTGGACGGCGGTGCGCACCTGTCCCATGAGGGCGGCCGCGGCGGCGTCGTGGCCCTGGACGTCGCCGATGACGGCGGCGGCGACCTGGTCGTCGAGGGGAATCAGGTCGTAGAAGTCCCCGCCGATGTCCATGCCCCGGGTGGCGGGCAGATAGCGGGCGGCCACCCGCAGGCCGGTGACGCCGGGCAGGGCACGCGGGAGCAGTGCCTGCTGCAGGTCGTGGGCGAGGCCGTGTTTGGTGTCGTACAGGCGCGCCCGGTCCAGGGCCTGGGCGACGAGGCCGGCGAGCGAGGTGAGGACGGCACGGTCCTCGGCCGGGAAGGTGTGCGGCTGGTCGTAGGACAGGACGCAGCAGCCGACCGGACGGCCGGAGACGATCAGGGGCAGGAACGCCCAGGCCTGCTTTCCGCTCATCGGCACGGCCGCGGGGTGGACGCGCCGCATCTCCTCCGGATCGCGGAAGAACGCCGGGATGCCAGTGGCGAGGACCCGCCCGGCCGGGGTCAGGGCGGTGTCGACGGGAAGGCCGTCGAGACGCTCGATGGCGTCGGGGGCGTAGCCGCGGTACCCGGTGATCCGCAGGCGGCCGCCCTCGGCGCTGGACAGGACCAGGGACTGAGCCTCGAACGCGGGCATGATCTGGTCGGCGACCAGATCGATGACGTCCCGCACGCTGACGACCTCGGTCAGCGCCGCGGCGAGGTGCGTGAGCTGGTGGAGCCGGCCGGCGCGGGCCGGTGTGGCGGTGTGACGGGAGGCCGGGACGGGCGTGTCCTCGGCCCCGTGGGGCACGATCCGGACGCTGATGCCGCTGGCGTCCGGGAACATGTGGAAGTCGAGCCACAGGTCCGGCGGGCGGCAGGCCGTGAAGGCGACGGGCTCCCGGCTGATCACGGCCGCCCGATAGCTGTCCTCGCAGGCCGGGTCGTCGAGCCAGCGCAGCGACTGCCACGGGAGGGTGCCCAGCAACGCGCCGGCGTGGCGGCCCAGCAGGTCGCAGGCGCCCGAGCTGAGGTAGCTGAAGCGCCCTTCGAGGTCCAGCGCGCAGCTGCCGCCGGGCAGCCGCTCGATCAGGTCGGCGGCGGCCATCTGCGCGCCCGCCGGGCGGCGACCCGTTCCCGCGGGAAGTGCCCGAGGCCGGTCGCCGGGGGCGGGGAGCGTGCCGGTCTCCACGGCTTCCTCGAGCAGTCTGGCCAGCCGCCCGCAGCTGGACGCGATGTGCCCGCGCTCGCGCGTGGTCATGTACGGCGGACGGGCGGCCGGCCACATCAGGAGCAGCACACCCCACCTGCGCACCCCGGTGACCGGTGCGGCGGCCATCGCCAACGGGTACGGCAGCACCGTCGCGGTGCGCGGATAGCTGCGGGCCAGCTCCTCCTGGCTGCCGACCCATACCATGCGGTCCTCGCGCACCGCCTCGGCCACCGGCGCCGGAGCGGTCACCGGAACCGTCGCCCACGGCGCCGCGAAGTCGGCCGGCGCCCCGTACATCACGTCGAGCGACAACCGCCGCCCGTCGGGGTCGAGGAGGTACAGGGCGCCGATGGACGCGCCCGTGCGGCGCACGGTCTCCGCGAAGGCGGCGTCCCGCGCGTCCGTGTCCGCGGCGGCGGGCGGGTCACCGGTTCCGGTCACGGGGCACCTCCAGGCCGGCGGAGCCGGCACCCGTACCCGGATCGTCCGCCCGTGATACGCGCTGCGCCCGCGCCGGAGTCATCCGCCCGCGCCGGACGCACCCGACCCCGCTCATACCGGGACGCTACGCCCCCGCACAGCGGACGTCACGCGATCGGCCACCGGTGGAGCCGCGGAAGCTCTGCGCCGACCGCCTCTCCCTCCCCCGGCCGGCTGAACGGGGGCACGGGGGCCGGGCGCGTCCGCGCCGCCGTCACCCGGGCGGCACTAGTCTGAAGCCGACGATCATCGGCCGGCCCGGACCGCTCGCCCCGCGAGCCGGTGTCGCCGTGGCGGCGTGCGTGACGACGTGCGCGTTCGCCGTCACGGGCGGCCGGAGCACGCACATCCGGGCGGTACGCAACCCCGACGCGTTCCGGCCTCGGAGGACCGGCTGCGGCGGCGGGAGGCGTGGATCGTCTCCGGGCCGCCACCGACGACCGGGCCGTCCTCCACCGAGCGGGTGCGACAGGCGACACGGCAAGGAGTTCAGGATGGACGCTCGTTTCGATCACCGCGGCAACCCCGTCGGATCCAAGGTCACGAAGTACCTGCTCTCGGCGAGCAAGGCCGTGTGGGACTCGACGCTGCCGACGGCGACACGGCACCTCGTGGAGATCCGCGTCAGCCAGATCAACGGCTGCGCCCGCTGCATCGACATGCACACGAAAGACGCCGAGCACGCCGGTGAGACGTCGGTGCGGCTCAACCTGGTCGCCGCCTGGCGCGAGGCCACGGTGTTCACCGACGCCGAGCGGGCCGCCCTGGACCTGGCCGAACAGGGCACCCGCATCGCGGACGCCGCAGGCGGTGTCGACGACGAGGTGTGGGCCCACGCCGCCAAGCACTTCGACGAGGACCAGCTCGCCGCCCTGCTGTCCCTCATCGCCGTCATGAACGCCTGGAACCGGTTGAACGTCATCACCCTGCAGCCCGCCGGCGACTACCGGCCGGGGCAGTGGTCCGGGGCAGCGGTGACGACGGCATGACCCGGGCCGGGCAGCGCGCGACGAAGCCGGCACGGGGGCGGCGCGACGAGCCGAGTCGGGCGTGGGGCCCGGTGGGAGCTGAGCAGTCCGCCTCCGTTCCCGGCCGGTGTGGCGCGCCGTCACCGGCGTGCCGGTGGCGTCCGGCGTGCGATCGTGGGCCCGGGCCCGGGGCACGCCGACGGCGAACGAGCGTTCCCGCGGGCGACCGCTCGACGGTGCCCGGAGCCCGGACCCGGCCCGGCACGCCGGCCGGCCGGCGCCCCGACCGGTGAGGGAGGGAGAACCGGACATGACCGCACTCGACACCGCCGGGTCGGTGCGCCGCACCCCGCAGGGACTGCTCTGGGAGCCCAGTGAGCGCTGGGTCAGGGGGCGTAAGGGCGAGGTCACCGTCGTCGACAGCCGTCACCCCGTCCTCGTGTGGGAGCCGGGCGTCCCCGTGCCGGTGTACGCCTTCCCGCGCGAGGAGGTCCGCGCCGACCTGCTGCGCCCGGCGGAGAACCCGCCCACCGGCGCCCACACCGGGTCCACGGTCTTCTACGACCTGGAGATCGACGGCGAGCCGCTGCCGAACGCCGCCTGGACGTTCGCCGCCGACGACCTGGCCGGTCACATCGCCTTCGAGTGGTTCCGGCGCACCGGCAAGGGCCTCGACCACTGGTACGAGGAGGAAGAGGAGATCTTCGTCCACCCGCGCGACCCGCACAAACGGGTCGACGCCATCCCCAGCAGCCGGCATGTGAGGGTCGAGATCGAGGGCACGGTCGTCGCCGACACCCGTCGCCCGGTCCTCCTCTTCGAGACGGGCCTGCCCACCCGCTACTACGTCCCCCGCGAGGACGTCCGTCTCGACCTGCTCACCCCCACCGACCACCACACCGGCTGTCCCTACAAGGGCACCGCCGCGTACTGGTCCTGGCAAGGCGACGCGGACGTGCCGCCCCACCTCGTGTGGAGCTACCCCGACCCGCTGCCCGCGGTGGCCCATGTCAAGGGGCTCCTCGCCTTCTACAACGAGGCGGTCGACATCACCGTGGACGGCGAACGCCTGGAGCGCCCCGTCACCCACTTCACGAGGACGGCCACCTGACGGCCGTTCGGATCGCGTTGCCCGTGGGCGGCCGAGCCGTCCACGGCGATCCTCGGGGGCGGGCGCCGGGGATCGGGAGTCGTCGGGGTTCGGGGGCGTCGGGGCCGGGGTCGATCGGGGGCCGGGTGAGGCCGTATCCGGATGCGGACGGCACACGAAGGACGCGAAGTGCGCATCCGAGTCGAGGGGATCTGAGGGCTTCCCTCGCCGGGCGCGGTGGTGGACACTCCGCTCAGCCGGGGCGGGGTCGCTCCGGTCACCTCCTGAACCCCCCACCCCACACCCGAGGGCCGCCTCCATGCCGATCGCACCTGTCGCCCAGCGCCTTGCCGTCGCTGCCGCGGGGCTCCTGCTCCTCGCCGCATCCTCCACCGCGGCGGGCGCCGCCACACCGCCCGCGGCCCCCGTGCCGCACGGCGCCGGCGTCACCGCGTCCGCCGGCTGGTCTCCGCCCCTGTCCACCCAGGGCCGCTACATCGTCGACGCCGAGGGCCATCGCTTCCGGCTGAAGGGTGCCAACTGGGACGGAGCACAAGGGTCCTGGACGGGGAACGGCAGCGCCGGGGACCCCGCCAACCATCACGCCGGACAGGACTCCCACGGCATCCCGCTGGGCCTCGACCGCACTCCCTTACCCCAACTCATGGACGATTTTAGGCAGTTGGGTCTCAACACGATCCGCCTCCCGTTCTCCAACGAGATGATCCACAGCACGGCCCCGGTCCCCGACGCCGCCGTGGCCGCCAACCCCGGCCTGCGGGGCAGGACACCGCTGGAGGTCTACGACGCCGTGGTCGACGCGCTCAGCCGGAGTGGGTTCGCCGTGATCCTCAACAACCACACCAACTCCTCTCGCTGGTGTTGCGGCGTCGACGGCAACGAGCGCTGGAACAGCGGGCAGTCCACCCAGCAGTGGACCGACGACTGGGTCTTCATGGCCCGCCGCTACGCCTCCGTACCGGGCGTGGTCGGGGCGGACCTGTACAACGAGGTGCGCCGCGACGTACTGGACGACCCCAACTGGGGCCTCGGTGACGCGCACGACTGGTACAGCGCCGCCCTGTCCGCCGCCGACCGCATCCTCACCGAGGCCGACCCCCGCCTGCTCATCGTCATCGAGGGCATCAACTGGACCGGCATCCCCGCGGACGGGCTGCCGCACGGCCGTCCCGTCCTCACTCCCGCCCGGACCCTGTCCCACACCCTCGTCGACCCGCACAAGCTGGTCTACTCCGCTCACTTCTACGGATACACCGGCCCCCACCACAGCGGCGCCACCGGTATCGGTGAGACCCACGACCCCCGCTACCAGGACCTCGGCCGGGACCAGTTGTACGCGGCGCTGGAGGAAGAGGCGTTCTTCGTCGAGGAGACCGGCAGGCACTACACCGCGCCCCTCTGGGTCAGCGAGTTCGGAATCGGGGCCGGTGAGACGAACCCGGCCGCGCGCGCGTGGTTCACCGACTTCACCGACCATCTCGCCGACCGGGACGCCGACTTCGCCTTCTGGCCGCTCGTCGGCTACGCGGGCCACGACGATTGGGCACTGCTGCGCTACGACGGGTCGGGGCACCGCTCCGGCATCCTCGACGCGGGCGACTGGCGCGGTACGGCATGGCGGCACCTCGTGACGGCGCCGGGCAAAACCGGTCCCGTGCCGGCGGTTCCCGTCTGGCGGATGCTGTCCGTCGACCACGGTGACGCGGTGGCGTCGGTACGCGTACGGGCTGCGGGAGACTGGGATCCGGGGGCGTACAAGGCCGCCTGCCCCGACGGGCTGCGGCTCGTCGGCCTCGCCCACACCGGTGGCCGCGGGCTGTGCACCGACGGCGGCGCCGGCGACCTGCGGGCCCCGTCCGGGGGCCAGAGCGTGGTCACCGACGAACGGTACGTCCCGGCCGGCGGCGACTGGGCCTCCGGGTACACCAAGCTGCAGTGCCCCGCGGGCGGTTTCCTCGTCGGCTACGGCGAACGGGGCGGACGTGTGTCGTCGGCGCTGTGCGCACCGGGCCGGAGCCCACTGGGCGGCACCGCTCGGACCGTCTGGTTCGACCGGTCCGACAACCGCCCGGCCGGCGCCGGTGGCGGTGAGTTCGCCCAGGGCGCCTACAAGGGCCAGTGCGATGTCGACGAGTACGCCGCCGGCATCGCCTTCACCACCCGGTTCGGCAGCAGCCCGGGCCCGGCCGCGCTGCTGTGCCGTCGGCTGGGGTGAGGCGGCACGGCGAGCGCCGGAGCACGGCGGCCCCGGCCGCCGGCCCCGGCACCCCGCCGGACCGAGGAGAGCCGTCCGATCCGTGACGGCGGCGGGCCGCGGCCCGGGCTACCTCCCGGCGGCGCCGCGCACGACAAGCAGGAGCGCGTCGACCAGGTCGTCCACCGGGCTGCCCGTGGCCAGCCGCCTGAGCTGCATGCCCATCACCAGGGCGACCGTGGTGGCGGCCAGGCGCTCCGCGTCCGGGACGCCGAGCGCGGTGAGGACCTGCGCGGCGAGGAGGTCGTAGGCCCGGAACGCCTCCGCCGCCGACTCCCGCAGCCGCTCGTCGCGTCCGGCCTGGAGGTACAGCTCGAACGGGGCGAGACGGGCGCTGTCGAGGGCCGCTCCGCAGGCGACCTGTCCGGCCAGGGACGCCGCGTCCTCGATGTCCATGCCCTCGGTCCGGCACTGGTCGGCGAGCTCGGTGAAGTACCGGGCCTCCTCGCGGACGAAGTACAGCAGGCTCTCGCGCAGCAGATCGTGCTGGGTCTCGAAGTGGTAGGTGACGGAGCCGAGCGACACCCCGGCCTCCTTGGCGATCCGCCGGTTGGTGACCGCCGCGACCCCGTCCTCGCCGATGATCCGCAGGACGGCGGTGATGATGCGCTGGCGCATCGGTGCGGGGGCGGCGGCGTTCGGCATGTCCGTCATTGTTCCATCAGCGGTCGTGTGCAGCGGATGCGGTCGTGGGCCCTTGCTGGCCGTGGCCACCCGTCGGCGGCGGTGGTGGACAAGGTTGCCCGCCCTCCCTATTGTTCGTTCGAACGAACGGGAAGGAGGGACGGCCGTGCACATAGCTGGGGCAACTGTTCTGCTCACCGGGGTGACCGGCGGCGTCGGCAGCGCACTCGCCGCCGAACTGTCCGCTCGCGGTGCTCACCTCGTGCTCACCGGACGGCGCCGGGAGGCACTGGACCCGCTCGCCGACCGCTACGGCGCGCGAACCGTCCTGGCCGATCTCGCCGACCCCGACGACGTGGCGCGCCTCGCCGAGGAGGCGGCCGGCACCGAGATACTGATCGCCAACGCGGCCCTGCCCTCCAGCGGCGACGTGCTCGACTACACCCCGGCCCAGATCGATCGGGCGCTCGCGGTGAACCTGCGGGCACCCGCGATGCTCGCGCGGCTGCTGGCACCGGGCATGGTGGACGCCCGGCGCGGGCACATCTGCTTCGTCGGGTCGCTGTCCGGGATGGCGGCCACCAGGTCCTCGTCCTTGTACAACGCGTCGAAGTTCGGGCTGCGTGGCTTCTCGCTGGCCTTCCGCCAGGATCTGCACGGCACGGGTGTCGGCGTCTCGATCGTCCAGCCGGGCTTCGTACGCGACGCGGGCATGTTCGCGAACACGGGGGCAAGGACGCCCGGCCGGGTCCGGACCGTTTCGCCGCGGCAGGTGGTCGAGGGCGTGACGCGGGCCGTCGAACGCGATGTCGCCGAAATCAACGTCGCGCCCATCGAGTTGCGCTTCCTCACCAAGATCGCGTCTCAGTTCCCGGGTTTCGCGGAACGGGTGCAGCGGCTGGCCGGGGCCGAGTCGACCATGGACGCGATCGTCGCGGCCCAACGGTCGGCCCGCTGACGGCCCGACGACGACGCCCCGTCCGCGTTCCCGCGGCTGACCGGCCAGCTCTACTCGTTCACCGGGGACCACGCCGAGGCGCAGGACATGGTGCAGGAGGCGTTCGTCCGCGCCTGGGACCGGCGCGCGGACTTCCTCGCCGACGGGGCGCCCGAGGCCTGGATCAGGACGGTGGCGATGCGGCTCGCGGTCAGCCGCCGGCGCCGGGCGCGGCGCCGGCTCGAAGTGGTGCGCCGTACGCCGCCGCCGGAACACACACCCGGTCCGGATCCGGATCGGGCCGCCCTGGTGGCCGCCCTGCGCAGGCTGCCCGAGGCGCAGCGCATGGCCCTGGTCCTGCATCATCTGTGCGACCTGAGCGTGGAGCAGGTAGCCTCCGAGACCGGTGCTCCGCCGGGGACGGTCAAGGCCAGACTGTCCCGTGGCCGGGCGGCGCTGGCCCGCGAACTGGCCGCCGACGACGGGGAGAAGGAGAGGGAGGACGACCGTGCCCGATGATCTCGCCACCGGACTGCGCGCGGTGGCCGAGTCCGGGCAGTCCGCGCCTTCCGTCCCCGGTACGGAGATCCGCCGCCGCGCGGGCGCCCGCCGGCGTCGTCGCCGCACGGTCGCCGTGGTGGCCGGTGCCTCCGCCGCGGCCGCCCTGGGAGCGACGCTGCTGCACGGCCTCACCGGATCCGACGCCGAGCACCGCTCGTCCGCTGCGGCCGGGACGCCCACCGGTACGCCGCGGGCACCCCTCGCCACGGTGGACCTCGCCCGGCGGGTGCTCACCGTCGACGGCCGCCGACTCCCCGTCTCGGCCGGGAAGTCAGGCCATCCGACGCCGACCGGACGGATGACGGTGACCGCCCTGAAGGCGTCCAGGGCGCTCGTGGGCGAGGCGGTGGGGCTCGAAGGCCCCTACACCGTCACCGTCCCGTGGGTGGTCGAACTCCGCGGGAAGGACGGCCGCAGCACCTTCCTCGGCGCGATGTACTACAACACCGCGGCCATCGGCCGTTACGACGCGACGAGCGGCTGGATCGCCCTGGGCCCCAAGGATGCGAAGAGGCTGTACGGGCGGCTGCGGGTGGGCGACGTGGTGGACGTGGTCGGGGGCGGACGTACGGCGAAGCCCCCGCCGGGCGCGGGCGGAGGCAGCGGCTCCGGCTAGCGGAGGGGATGCAGGTAGGACCGGGGCCGGCAGGCGCCACGGCGGGCGGCGTCCGGGCCGGCCTGATCAGCCTGATCCGTCTGGCCGTTTCGGCCGGCTTCGGCGGCCTGGCCGTCCTGGGCGGCTTCCGAAGGGTGGGCCGCCCGGCAGGCCTGGTGGGATCGGCCGGCTCGGTCGGCCTCATCGGCCGGGTCGTCGGCTGGGCCGGTCACGCGGTGTGTCCCGGCTCTGCGAGGACCTTGGTGTAGACCGTCGAACTGCGCTGGACCGTCATGCCGATCCCTTCGTAGAGCGACAGCGCCCCCGTGTCCGTGTGCGTCCACAGGGTGCAGGTCCGCTTGCCCCGGTACTGGAAGGTACTAAACGCCTCCCGCAGCAGCATGCGGGCGATCCCCCGGTTGCGGTGGTCACGCCGGACGGCGACCCGCTCGATATGGCCGTCGTCGGCGCCGGGTTCGTCCGACGAGAGCACCACACCGACCAACTGGCCGCCGGCGAAGGCCAGGGGTGAGGCGGCCGGTGCGAACGTGGGCCGCTCGACGGTGAGGCGGGCCCACTCCGCGTAGGTCCTGCGCCGCTGCTGCCACTCGTCGAAAGCGTCCTCGGTGACCTGGTACGCCGCTTGTTCGTCGCCGGGGCGGAAGGGCCGTACGGTGATGCCCGCCGACGGCTCGGGCGCCTGCGTCCCGGCGGGCAGCGCGATCGTCAGGAGCCACTCGGTGACGAGCGGGAAGTAGCCGCTGGACCGCAGGAGCGCGGTGGCCGGGCGGTCGCTGTCGGAGATCGACTGGGACAGCCGGTCGGCCCCCAGTTGCCCGGCCCGGGTCTCGGCCCAGCCGAGGAGCGAACGGCCGAGCCCGTGCCCCCGGTGGCCGGGGTGTACGTGGACCTGGGCCCGGCGTCCCCTGACCCAGCCCCAGCCGGCCGTCTCCCCCTCATGGTCGCGCAGGAGTACCGAGTCGGATTCCGGTTGCTGGTCCGACAGGCTGAGGTCGGCGGCGACGCGATCGAAGCCGGTGACCACGCGGCCGAGCAGCTCCCGTTCGCAGTCGCCGACCAGGCGGTGAACCGCGGGCGCCTCGGCGGTGGTCGCGGGGCGGCTCCGGTAGCCGACGGGCAACGGCACGACGGAATAGGGCATGAGGTGAACCCTGCGCCATCGCGGCCGCCGTGTCGACCTCATGGCGCCGGCGGCGTTCCTCAGCGCCCGGCGGCCGCCGTCACCGCGGCCGGGTCCTCGCCGGTGAGTTCGGCGATACGGTGCGGTGCGACGCCCGCGGCAAGTGCTCGCGCGAGCAGTTCCTCACGGCCGTCCGTGCAGTTCCGGTAGGCGAGCAGCTCCTTCTCGACCGCGGCCGCCGCCTCCGGAGCCGTCTGGTGGCGCAGGCGGCTCAGCTCCTCGTCGCTCAACGGCACAGGCAGCCGCTCGGCGTTCCCGGGGATGGCCCCGGTGGCCTCCGGAGGCACCAGCCGAAGCCGCGGGGACGTCGCCGGCACGTCCTGCGCGCTCAGCCACGCGCGCACCGCGGACGTCTGCATGCAGGCCGGTTCGCCGACGGCGGTCGGTGGCACGCCCAGCGGCGTGGCCGGGTCCGCCACGAGAAACAGGTATGCGTCGTCGGTCATCAGGAACTCCTCGTGCCGGTTCGTCCACCCGTCGCGGTTCCGCTTACCCCGTTCGCGTCCGCATATCGCAACGGCGGCCCCCGCCCGGGTGGCGCGGCTGCGGCGGTTCCGGCGGTCCGCGGGCCGTCCGCATATGGCCGAGGTTGGTGCGGCGGTGGGACGGGGGAACTGGTAATTCCTGAGAGGGGACGGCTGCCGCCGATGGAGACGAGGGTCATGACAACCAGCGTGAGTGCGACCAGGGCCGAAACCGCGCCGAAGAGCCTGCAGTTGCCCGGGATCGTCCTGGGGGTCGGCCTGGGCGGATTCGTCGACGGCATTCTGCTGCACCAGCTCCTGCAGTGGCATCACATGCTCACCAGTACCAACCATGATCACATCGGTGTGAAGTACTACGACCCGCACACCGTCTCCGGCCTCGAGATGAACACCGTCTGGGACGGCGTCTTCCACACGGTGTGCTGGCTCGCCGTCCTGACCGGTCTGGCGATCCTCTACGCGCGGGTGACGACCGAGCGGCGCCGGGTGTGGACCTCGCGGGTCCTGTGGGGCTGGATCCTGGCCGGCTGGGGCATCTTCAACCTCGTCGAGGGCATCCTCGACCACCAGATCCTGGGTATCCACCATGTCCACGGCGGGCCGCACCAGCTGTGGTGGGACATGGCCTTCCTGCTCCTCGGGGCGCTGCTGGTGGTGGGCGGCCTGCTCCTGCAGCGAGGCGGCCGGCCGATCGATCCGGCGGCCCCCGGCGCCGGGCGAGCGGGGCACGTCGCCTGATGGGGACGGGCCCCCAGCACATGGAGCACATGCGCCACATGCAGCACTCCCCGGACGGCAGCGCGCTGGAGATCGCGCTGCCGGCGGTGACCCTGCTGGTCTGCGCCGGTGGCTACCTGTTCCTGGCACACAGAGCACGGCGGCGCAACCCGGTGCGGGCCTGGAGCGCCTGGCGCGGTGCCTCCTTCCTCACGGGGCTGTTCCTCCTGGCCGTGGCGCTGCTGCCGCCCTTCGCGCCGTTCGCGCACGGCGACTTCCGCGGACACATGGCCCAGCACCTGCTCGTCGGGATGTACGCCCCGCTCGCTCTCGTTCTCGGGGCCCCGGTCACCCTCGTGCTGCGCGCCCTTCCGGCGGCCCGCGCCCGGCGTCTGACCCTGGTCCTGCACAGCCGCCCGGCCAGGCTCCTGGCCCAACCGGCCGTCGCTCTGCTGCTGTCCACGGGGAGTCTCGCGGTCCTCTACTTCACGCCGCTGTACGACTTCGCCATGGCCCGTCCGGCCGGACACCGGCTGCTGCACGCGCACTTCCTGCTGTCGGGCTGCCTGTTCGCCCATGCCGTCGCGGGTCCCGATCCCGCCCCGCGCCGCCTCGGGGTGCGGGCCCGGCTGATCTGCCTCGGCTGCGCCATCGCCGCGCACTCGGTCGTGGCGCAGTTGATGTACGGCGGATTCTGGGTCGACGTGCACGCGCCCATCCCGCAGGTCCAGGGCGGCGCGGAGATCATGTACTACGGCGGCGACATCGCCGAACTCCTCCTCGCCGCCGCCCTCGTCGCCACCTGGCGTCCCGAACGCCGCGCCCGCCCCGCCCCGGCGGTCTCCCCCTCCTGCGACCCGGCGGGGGCCTGACCCGACCCGCGTCGGGCTGGTGTCCCGATGGCGGCCGTAGGCCTCGTCCGAGGCGTTGCGCGTCAGCCCCCGGTCGCGACGGCCTTCAGTTCGTCCAGCGAGTCGCGCAGCAGGTGCGGCAGCGTGCGCCGCTCGGCCGCCGCGATCCACCGTTCGAACCCGATCTTGAAGACGGCCACCCCCGCCTCGGCGGCCAGGCCGGCGGCGGGCTCGGCGACACCGCGTTCGCGCAGGGCGCCGGCGATCGCGGCCGCCATCGAGGCGAGCTTGATCAGCTCGCGTTCCCGGAGTTCCGGATTCGCGAGGATCACGGCGTGCCGCTTGCGGGCGAAGTCGCGCCGGTCGGTGAACGCCTCGGAGACCGCGTCGAGGCCCACCAGCAGGGCGTCCAGCGGCGCCGTGGCCTGCGGGGCGCCGGCCACCGCTCGCGCGAACAGTTCCTGCAGCTCTGCCGAGCCGGCGAAGAGCACCTCGCGTTTGTCGGCGTAGTGCCGGTAGAAGGTCCGCTCGGTGAGCCCCGCCCGTCCGGCGATCTCCGCCACGGTGGTCTGCTCGTAACCGCGCTCGCTGTACAGATCCAGCGCGGCCGTCGCCAGGCGCTCGCGCGCGTTCGGCTCCCATCTGCCCATGCGCCGATCTTACGTGATGACAGTCTCTGACATCAGAGGTAGAGTCGATGACAGTAACTGACATCAACAGTCTGGGGTTCTCCCATGCGCATCTTCGTGACCGGCGCGTCCGGCTGGATCGGTTCCGCGGTCGTTCCCGAGCTCATCGGGGCGGGGCACCAGGTCGTCGGGCTGGCGCGCTCCGACACCTCGGCCGCCGCGCTCACCGCGGCCGGTGCGGAGGCCGTTCGCGGCACGCTCGACGACCTCGCCCTGCTGCGCGACACGGCCGGTGCGTCGGACGGCGTGATCCACCTCGCCTTCAAGCACGACATCGCCTTCGGCGGTGACTTCCGGGGCGCCGCCGAGGCCGACCGCCGGGCCGTCGACACCTTCGGCGAAGCCCTGGCCGGCAGCGGCCGTCCCTTCGTGCTCGCCTCCGGCCTGGCGGGCCTGGCCCCCGGGCAGGTGGCGACCGAGCGGGTCATGCCCGTCGTCGACGGCTCACCCCTCTCGATCCGGGCGGCCACCGCCGAGGCGGTGCTCGCGCTCGCCGCGCGAGGCGTGCGGTCGTCGGTGGTGCGGCTCTCCCCGACCTGCCACGGCGAAGGGGATCAGGGCTTCATGGCGACCCTGGTCGCGATCGCCCGCGACCGGGGTGTCTCCGGTCATGTCGGCGACGGCGCCAACCGCTGGCCGGCCGTCCATCGACTCGACGCGGCCCGGTTGTTCCGCCTGGCCGTCGAGAAGGCCCCAGCGGGAGCGGTGCTGCACGGTGTCGCCGAAGAGGGCGTCGCGTTGCGCGACGTCGCCGAGGTGATCGGGCGTCATCTGGACGTCCCCGTCGCCTCCGTGCCCCCTGAGGCGGCCGGCGAGCACTTCACCTGGCTGAGCGCCTTCGTCGGCCTCGACGTCCAGGCGTCCAGCGTCCTGACCCGCGAACTGCTGGGCTGGGAGCCGACCGGGCCCGGCCTCCTCGCCGACCTGGACGAAGGCCACTACTTCCGCACCCTCGCCCCCACCACCTGACCGGACGGCGGCTCCCGACGGCGCGCGGGCCGGGCGCACACGGTCGTCGAGGAGAGCGGCCCGAAGCCCCGTGCGGTTGCCGCCGGACGGGCGGGAACTCGCCCGATCACCCGGCGAGCGGCCGGGCCCGCTCGACGGCCGCGCCGGGACGGGCGGTCGGGGCCGAGTCGACCGGCGCCGCCACCTCCTGATGCGGCGGGGGTGGGCCACTTCGGGGGCCGCACCCTCCGCGCCGACGGGACGACCGAGGCCCGGCGTCCACCGCACGCGGTGTGCCGGGCCTCGGTCCGCGGTTCACCGTCGTTCGGCGGCCGGCCCGCCGCTCACACGCCCGAGCGGCTGTCGGCGACCGCGCTCGCGGCTTCCTGACGGGTCGCCAGGGCCCAGATGACGAAGACGTCGATCGCCATCATGATGAGCGACCACAGGGGCGAGTACGGCAGGAAGAGGAACTGCACGATCAGACTGAGCGACACGAGGAAGATACCCGCGAATCGGGCCCAGGCCATGTCCTTGAGCAGGCCGATACCGGTCACCAGCACCAGGGCTCCGATGATGATGTGGATCGTGCCCCAGCCGGTCAGGTTCAGCTTGTAGACGTACGCGCCGATGCGGGTGTAGACGTCGTCCCTGGCGACGGCGGCGATCCCCTGCAGGATGGAGAGGATGCCGGTGCACAGCATCAGGACTCCGGCGAAGACGACTCCGCCTGCCGCCCAGCCCCCACCGTGGGCGGCCGGCTGACGCGGCGGCCACGTGCCGCCCGAGGGGTCCGGCCCGGTGGGCCTCGCTGCGTGCTGGCTCATGGCGTTTTCCTTTCCGCTTCCCTGGCTCTCCCCGGTCCCGGCGGCCTCCCCGGTTCCTCCGGGCCTCCCCGGTCGTCCGGGTCCCTTGGTCCCCCGGTCCGGCGGGCGCCGGAAACACGGGCCCTTCCGAGCCTCCGCGCGGCCGCAACCGTGCGCCATACGGCTTACTCCGTTCGAGTGACGGACGACGACACGGGCGCCCAGCCGTTTCCTGACGCCGAGCAGCGGTTGCCCGGGGACCGGAGGCGCGACGGGACCGCCGCGAGCGACGCCCGCAGTCGGCGCCGGTCCACGCGAAGAAGCCCGCCGCGGGTGCGGCGGGCTCTGTCGGCGGGCGGGGGTCAGTGGCCGGTGAGGAGCCCTTCACGCAGCCGCTTCAGCGTGCGGGACAGCAGACACGAGACATGCATCTGCGGCACACCCAGCCGCTCACCGATCTGCGCCCGCGTGCACTCCTCCACGAAACGCAGATGCAGAATCAGCCGGTCCCGCTCCCCCGGCTCCGCGATCAACGGCGCCGGCGCTGAAACCCACCCAGGTCCCGCCGACATGGATGCGCGGGAAGAGGGCATCCGGTCGGTCAAGCGAAAGCCAAGAAGAAACAGGGACTTTCGGCCCGACAACCGTCAACCTGGGGGCAGTCATGACGAGTTACGGCAGTTCCTCTGCCGCTTCTTCCCGTTCGCGCACCAATGGCCTGGCGGTCGCGAGCCTGTGCTGCGGCATCGTGGGCCTGTTCATCCTGAACATCGTCCTGGGTCCGCTGGCCATCGTCTTCGGCGCCGTCGCCCGGCGTCAGGCGGCGGTCAAGAACGGCGCGGGCATGGCGAAGGCGGGCATCGTCCTCGGCATCGTCGACGTGGTCCTGTGGCTGGTGCTGTTCGCCGTCGCCGCGCACAACGGCGGCTTCAGCTGGCACGTGGGCGGCTGACGGACGCGCCGAGTGTGCTCCTCGGGGTGCGGCCCGCGAAACGGCGGGCC
>NZ_JBEOTD010000069.1:0-20600 GCF_040426375.1 Streptomyces sp. NPDC096012 | reverse complement strand
GCTGTTGAGTTCTCAAGGAACGGTCGCTTCCTTTGTACTCACCCTCTCGGGCTTTCCTCCGGGCTTCCCTTCGGTGTTTCCGACTCTATCAGATCCTTTCGACATCCGATTCCCGGTCGGCGGGATTTGTCTGGGGCTTCCGGCTTTCGCCTGTCGGCCTTTCGACATTCACTACGTTAGCCGATTTCCCCGGCGACTCATAATCGGGTCTTCCGAGTTCGAATTCGGGCACGTAGGCGCGCCGAAATCGACCCCGTCGAGGGGGTGTGGCTAGGTAGTGGGTTGGCCGCTCCGGCTGCAGGCGATCGCCGTACCCGGTTCAGCGGCTCGGGATACATTACGCACCTTGTGGAGGCGCGTCAACTCCGACCGCGCCGCGGCACGTGCGCCCGGTAGGGGCTCACGGTCGGGTCATCGGCCACCCAGAAGCGCCAGGGGTGCAGGTCGCCGCTTCCGCCGTCGCCGGCGACGCCGGTCCGCGGGCCGCTGAGCACCTGGTCGGAGGGGGTGGGCGTACCCGTCAGCATCCTCAGAGGTGTCTCCTGAGAGGTGCACGCGTCCGTGCCGTCCAGGGACCGGTCGACCTCCAGCGCCGTGGCCAGTCGGGCCGGCCCCTTGGCCAGTTCCTTGTCGTTGCGGGCCGAAAGTCGACGTTTGCGGGCCAGTTCGGCGCCCTCCACGATCTCGCCCGCGCGGAGCAGGACGGCGCTCGCCCTGCCCTCCGGCCCGCAGACGAGGTTCATGCAGTGCCACATGCCGTAGGTGAAGTAGACGTACACGTGTCCCGGCGGGCCGAACATCACCGCGTTGCGGGGCGTGGGGCCGCGGTAGGCGTGCGAGCCGGGGTCGTTCGGGCCGTCGTACGCCTCGACCTCCGTGAGGCGGAGCGCGATCGGGCCGTCCGGTGTCGTCCGGACCAGGGTGCGGCCCAGCAGGTCCGGCGCGACCTCCAGGACCGGGCGGTCGAAGAAGTCACGGGGCAGTGGCATACGGTCCGGGGGCGCGATCATGCCGTCCGAGGGTAGTCCAGACGGGTCACCGTCCCGGCGGAACCGGTCCGGGGCGGATCGCGTTTGTACGGGCGAGGGTCCATCCGTAAAGGGAGAGTCAATGGCGTTCAAGAAGCTGCTCGCGAGCCTCGGGGCCGGTGGGGCGTCGGTCGAGACGGTGCTCACCGAGGTCAACGTCGTGCCCGGTGGCGTCGTCCAGGGTGAGGTGCGGATCCAGGGCGGGTCCGTCGACCAGGACATCGAGGGCCTGTCCGTGGGCCTGCAGGCCAAGGTCGAGGTGGAGAGCGGCGACGAGGAGTACAAGCAGGACATCGAGTTCACCAAGGTGCGGCTCGGCGGTGCCTTCCAGCTGCGTGCGGGTGCCGTCCACGCGGTGCCGTTCGGACTCGAGATCCCGTGGGAGACGCCGGTCACGATGATCGACGGGCAGGCGCTGCGCGGCATGAACATCGGTGTGACCACCGAGCTCGAGATCGCGCGAGCCATCGACTCCGGCGACCTGGACCCGATCAACGTCCACCCGCTGCCGGCGCAGAAGGCGATTCTGGACGCCTTCATCCAGCTGGGCTTCCGCTTCAAGAGCGCGGACATGGAGCGCGGGCACATCCGGGGTACGCGGCAGCGGCTCCCCTTCTACCAGGAGATCGAGTTCTTCCCGCCGTCGCAGTACCGGGGGCTGAACCAGGTCGAGCTGAGCTTCGTCGCGGACGAGCACGCCATGGACGTCGTCCTGGAGATGGACAAGAAGCCGGGGCTCTTCAGCGAGGGCTCGGACACCTTCCGCTCCTTCCAGGTGGGGCAGAACGACTGGCAGGGGACCGACTGGGCGGCCTACCTGAACCAGTGGCTGTCCGAGGTCGGCAGCAGGCGTAACTGGTTCTAGGCTCGGGAACCTGTGATTCCAGTCGTCGATCCAGGAGGTAACGAGGTGACCGAGCTCAAGCGGCGGCCGCTCCCCCACGATTTCCATCCGCCCGTGCCGTCGTTCACGGTGACGAGCAAGGACATCGAGGAGGGTGCGACGCTCAAGGGCGACCAGGTCCAGGCGCAGGGCAACACCTCGCCGCAGCTGCGGTGGGAGGGCTTCCCGGCGGAGACCAAGAGTTTCGCCGTGACCTGCTACGACCCGGACGCGCCGACCGGCAGCGGGTTCTGGCACTGGGTCCTGTTCGACATCCCGGCGTCGGTGACGGAGCTGCCGGCCGGCGCGGGTGGCGGCAAGTTCGAGGGGCTGCCCGAGGGTGCCGTGCACGCGCGGAACGACTACGGGTCGAAGGACTTCGGCGGTGCCGCACCGCCGCCCGGCGACGGCTCGCACCGGTATGTGTTCACGGTGTACGCGGTGGATCAGGAGAAGCTCGGTCCGGACTCGGACGCCTCTCCGGCGGTCGTCGGCTTCAACCTGCGGTTCCACACGATCGCGCGCGGCCGGCTCATCGGTGAGTACGAGGTGCCCGCCGAGGGCTGAGAGCACTCTGGTCAAGCCGAGCGTTCATTGAACGTTTGCCCGCCTCCGGTCATGGAAGTGATCGGAGGCGGGCATTTTTTATTGCGTTGTCCATCTCGGCGCGCCCGTCCAGAGTTGATCCAAGCCCGCCGGGGGTGGGCGGACGCACACGGGAGGTGGGCTGGATGCGGGACACGCTGGTGCTGAACGCGAGCTTCGAGCCGCTGTCGACGGTGACGCTGAACCGAGCCGTCGTTCTGGTGCTGCAGGACAAGGCCGTCGTCGAGCAGGCCCATGCCGAACTGCGGATGCGCGGTGCCGACGTGGACATACCCGCGCCCCGGGTGATCAGGCTGTGCCGCTATGTACGGGTGCCGTTCCGAAGACAGGCACCGTGGTCGAGACGGGGTGTGCTGGTCCGGGACCGGCACCGGTGCGCGTACTGCGGGCGCCGGGCCACCACGGTGGACCATGTGATTCCGCGGTCGCAGGGCGGGCAGGACACGTGGCTGAACACGGTCGCCGCGTGTGCGGAGGACAACCACCGGAAGGCCGCCCGGACGCCGGAAGAGGCGGGGATGGCATTGCTGCGGCTGCCGTTCGAGCCCACTCCGGCGGATGCGATGCTCCTGGCCCTGGGGCGGGACGATCTCGACGCGCTGCCGGACTGGCTGGCTCGGGACGCCGCCTGAGCAGGTGCCGTAGAACGGTGTGCGGGTGGTCGGCCGCGGGTCGTCTTCGGTCGGTGCCGCGGTACCCCCGCCCCGCTGGTGACGCGGTTTTCCGCCCCGGCCGGTGACACGGGTTTCCACCCCGGTCGGTGACGCGGTTCCCCGCGCCCCTTTCGGGATGCGGGGGAACCCGAAGCCGGGAGTACAGCCGTCAGTCGATCGACGGCTTCTCGCGGCGGTGGTCCGCACCGTTGCCGGACCCGGAACCACTGCTGCCCGAACCCCCGCCCATGGGGCCGAAGTTGCCCATCGCGCCGGACAGGCCCTTGAGGGCGTCGCCGATCTCGCTGGGCACGATCCAGAGCTTGTTGGCGTCGCCTTCGGCGATCTTCGGGAGCATCTGCAGGTACTGGTAGGACAGCAGCTTCTGGTCCGGGTCGCCCGCGTGGATGGCCTCGAAGACCGTGCGGACGGCCTGGGCCTCGCCCTCGGCGCGCAGGGCTGCCGCCTTGGCCTCACCCTCCGCGCGCAGGATCTGGGACTGCTTCTCGCCCTCGGCGGTGAGGATGGCCGCCTGGCGCGTGCCTTCGGCGGTGAGGATCGCGGCGCGCTTGTCGCGGTCGGCGCGCATCTGCTTCTCCATCGAGTCCTGGATGGAGGTGGGCGGTTCGATGGCCTTGAGTTCGACGCGGTTGACGCGGATGCCCCACTTGCCGGTGGCCTCGTCGAGGACGCCGCGCAGCGCCGCGTTGATCTCCTCGCGGGAGGTCAGGGTGCGCTCGAGGTCCATGCCGCCGATGATGTTGCGCAGGGTGGTGACCGTGAGCTGCTCGATGGCCTGGATGTAGCTGGCGACCTCGTAGGTGGCGGCCCGTGCGTCGGTCACCTGGTAGTAGATGACGGTGTCGATGTTCACGACCAGGTTGTCCTGGGTGATCACGGGCTGGGGCGGGAAGGGTACGACCTGTTCGCGCAGGTCGATGCGGTTGCGGATGGTGTCGATGAACGGGACCACGATGTTCAGGCCCGCGTTCAGCGTCCGCGTGTAGCGTCCGAAGCGCTCGACGATGGCGGCGCTGGCCTGCGGGATGACCTGGATGGTCTTGATCAGGGCGATGAAGACCAACACCACCAGAATGATCAGGACGATGATGACCGGTTCCATCGTGTTCCCCGTACCTCTCTCCGCCTCGGCTTCTTCGGCAGGTCTCGTAACTGCTGAAGATCTTGCTGGTCGAGTCTGACAGACCGTCGCCCAACTCGGGGGCCGGATAGCTCAGATGACGATCGCGGTGGCTCCTTCGATGTCCACGACATCCACCTCCTGGCCCACCTCGTAGGCGCTGCCGTTGTCGAGGGCGCGGGCCGACCAGACTTCTCCGGCGAGCTTGATGCGGCCGCCGGTGCCGTCGACCCGTTCGAGTACGACGGCCTGTTTGCCCTTCAACGCGTCGACACCGGTGGCGAGTTGGGGGCGCTGTCTGTCGTGGCGGGCCGCGATGGGCCGGACGACGGCGATGAGGGCGACGGAGACGAGCACGAAGACGAGCACCTGGAGTACGACGCCGAGCCCGAGGCCTGCGGCGATCGCTGCCGCCACCGCACCCACGGCGAGCATGCCGAACTCGGGCATCGCGGTGACCACCAGGGGGATTCCGAGGGCCGCCGCGCCGACGAGCCACCACACCCATGCGTCGATGTCGTTCACGTGGTCATGGTAGGACCCCGGTCGGACGGCGGACAGGGCGCGAAGGGGAGCGGGTCCGGCTCGGGGGCGGGGTCAGGACAGGGGCAGGCCCTGGGCGGTCCAGCGGTCGCCGATCTGCTCGACGACGAGCGGCAGTCCGAAGCAGAGGGAGAGGTTGCGGGAGGAGAGCTCGAGTTCGATCGGGCCCGCGGCGAGGACCTTGCCCTGGCGGATCATGAGGACGTGGGTGAAGCCGGGGGCGATCTCCTCGACGTGGTGCGTGACCATGATCATCGAGGGGGCGATGGGGTCGCGGGCGAGCCGGCCGAGGCGGCGGACCAGGTCCTCGCGGCCGCCGAGGTCGAGGCCGGCGGCGGGCTCGTCGAGCAGGAGCAGCTCGGGGTCGGTCATCAGGGCGCGGGCGATCAGGGTGCGCTTGCGCTCGCCCTCGGAGAGGGTGCCGAACCTGCGGTCCAGGTAGTCGCTCATGCCGAGGCGGTCGAGGAAGGCGCGGGCGCGCTGCTCGTCGACGTCCTCGTACTCCTCCTGCCAGCCGGCGGTCATGCCGTAGGCGGCGGTGAGCACGGTCTGGAGGACCGTCTGGCGCTTGGGGAGCTTCTCCGCCAGGGCGATGCCGGCCATGCCGATGCGGGGGCGCAGCTCGAAGACGTCGGTGCCGGGCTTGCCGAGGGTCTCGCCGAGGACGGTGGCGGTGCCCTTGCTGGGGTAGAGGTAGCTGGAGGCGACGTTCAGCAGGGTGGTCTTGCCGGCGCCGTTGGGGCCGAGGATGACCCAGCGCTCGCCCTCCTTCACCGACCAGGAGACCTGGTCCACCAGAGCCCGGCCCTCGCGGACCACGGATACGTCCTGAAGCTCCAGAACATCGCTCATGAGCGCGTTGTCTCCCCTTGCAGTGTGGCCGGTCGCGGCTGTCGCGTACGCCTGTGGCTCGGTCCGCCGCGCCTGTGGGCGCAGCCCTTATGAAATCTACGCCACGAGTCTCCCGCTCCATTCCATCGGTCCGGTCCTTAGGGTGGGGGGATGCTCTCGGAACCGCGTTCAGGACGCCTTGCAGCTTGGGGAAATGCCCTTTTCGCCGGACTTGTCTCACCGGATGACGCCGCTCTCGCCATCGTGGGCGAGGACGCGGTGCACCGGGTGGAGGGGCTGCCCGATGAGCCCGCGCCGGTCGGGCTCACGCTCGCGCTGGGCCGGCTGCGGGCGCTGGGGGTGACCGGTCTGCGCGTCGCGCTGCCGGCGCCCGGTCATCCGCTGGGGCTGAGCGGTCCGCCGGAGTTCAACGCGCGGGCGCTGGAGGCCGAGGAGGCGGTGGTCTGCTTCGGTGCCGCGTTCGGGCTGGTGCCGGAGGTGCACGAGGCCGGGCCCGAGGGCGATGTGCACGTCGAGGTGGTGTGGCAGGTGCTGCCGGTGCGGGAGGCGCCGCCGGCCGATGTGCCCTCGCTGGGCGAGGCGGAACGGGAGCTGGCGGAGGCGCTGCGGGACGCGACCGAGATGCTGGCGAAGCTGGATGTCGCCGGGTCGGGTCCGGTGGCGGACGCGGCGATCGACGCGTACCGGGCGCGGGCCGAGCGGGGGCGGGAGGTGCTGGCGCCGGGATATCCGCCGCGCGCGGTCCGGGTCTTGGAGCTGGCGCAGCGCGTGGGCCTGCTGGTGTCGCTGGCCTCCGACCACGGGCACGGCGGCGCGGTGAGCGCTTCGGAGATGGCGGCGCGGGGGGCCGCGCTGCGGCCGGTGGAGCGGACGGCCCGGCGGGCGCAGGTGGCGGCGTTCAACTCGATCGTGGAGGAGCGGGAGCGGGGGGTGACCTGACAGGCCCTCCGGCGTACCCGGAAGGCCTGGGGTCGACGTCGGCGCAGCCTCAGTGGTTGACGCCGAGGTTGCCGAAGACCGGGTTCAGCACGCCGATGACGCTGACGCTGTTGCCGACCGCGTTCACCGGGACGTGCACCGGGGCCTGGATGACGTTGCCCGAGACGACGCCCGGGGAGCCGTGGGCCTCGCCGGCCGCCTTGGCACCGTCCGCGGCGGAGGCCAGGCCCGCTCCGGCGGCCACCAGACCACCGGCCACCATCGTCACGGCCGCTGCCTTCTTCAGGTTCTTCACTTTCAACCCCTCCTGGGCGTTCACCACGGCGGTTCACCGTGGCACGCACTGGAGAACGGCGGAGATCGCCGGAGGATGCGCCATCCGGGTGACATTCCCACGACGGTATGAATCTCAGTCCGGACCGGAACTCATCGGACTGCCGTGGGTGGCCGGGCGCGGAGGACGTCTCAGCTGGTCACACCATGGCGTACGGCCCACAGTGCGGCCTGGGTGCGGTCGACGAGGTCGAGTTTCATGAGGATGTTGGAGACGTGCGTCTTGACGGTCTTCTCGGACAGGACGAGGGCACGGGCTATCTCCCGGTTGGAGCGGCCGTCCGCGATCAGGCCGAGCACCTCCCGCTCCCGCTCGGTGAGCGAACCCCCTCTGCCCTGACCGTTGTTGCCCTCCTCCTGGGAGAGCAGGGCGCCGGCGACCTCGGGCTGGAGCAGGACGTGCCCAGCGTGCACGGAGCGGATGGCGCCGGCGAGGGCGTCGGGGTCCACGTCCTTGTAGACATATCCGGCGGCGCCCGCGCGCAGCGCCGGGACGACCGTGCGCTGCTCGGTGAAGCTGGTGACGATCAGCACGCGCGCGGGGTTGTCGAGTTCGCGGAGCCTGCGCAGGGCCTCGATGCCGTCCATGCCCGGCATCTTGACGTCCATGAGGACGACGTCGGGCCGCAGCTCCTCGGCGCGGGCGACTCCCTCGGCGCCGTCGGCGGCCTCGCCGACCACCTCGATGTCGTCCTGCACCTCCAGGAAGGTGCGCAGGCCCCGGCGGACGACCTGGTGGTCGTCGACCAGGAGCACCTTGATCGCTTCATCCACCGGGGACCTCCATCTCGATCGTGGTGCCCTTGCCGAGCGCCGATTCCACGGTCAGCGAGCCGCCGACCCCGCCGGCCCGGTCCCGCATGGAGACCAGGCCCAGATGCCGTCCGGCGCGGCGGACCGCCTTCGGGTCGAAGCCGCTGCCGTCGTCGGTGACGCGCAGGACGGCCCCGCAGCCGCGGCGCTGCACGACCACGTCGACGTGTGCGGCGCCGGAGTGGCGCAGGGCGTTGTGCAGGGCCTCCTGGGCGACCCGGAGCAGGGCCTCCTCCTGGGCGGCGGGCAGGGCACGGAACCCCTTGCCGGTGAAGGTCACGCGCGCGTTGTGGGCGCGGTCGAGGACCTGTGTCTGGGTGCGCAGGGTGGCGATCAGACCGTCTTCGTCCAGGGCGGCGGGCCGCAGCTCCACGACGGCGGCGCGCAGTTCGTCGACGGCCTCGGCGGCGAGCGCGGCGACCTGGTGCAGTTCGCCCTTGGCGCGGGCGGGGTCGCGGTCGACGAGGGCGGCCGCCGCCTGGGCGGTCAGACGCAGGGAGAAGAGCTTCTGGCTGACCGCGTCGTGCAGCTCGTGGGCGAGCCGGGAGCGTTCCTCGGCGATGGTCAGCTCGCGGCTGCGCTCGTACAGGCGCGCGTTGGTGAGGGCGATGGCGGCGTGCTGGGCGAGGAGGCCGAGCAGATCCTCGTCCTCCCGCGTGAAACCGCAGCTTCCGTCCGGCTTCGGGCACGGAGCGTGGGCGTGGCCGCCCGCGGAGCGCAGTTTGTTGGCGAGGAAGAGCGCGCCGAGCACCTCGTCGCCGTCCCGGATGGGCACGCCCAGGAAGTCGGCCAGGTCGGGGTGGGCGGCGGGCCAGCCCTCGAAGCGGGGGTCCTTGCGCACGTCGGCGAGGCGCTCGGGGCGGGCGTCGTGCAGCATCGCGGCGAGGATGCCGTGCTGGCGGGGCAGCGGGCCGATCGCCTTCCACTGGGCGTCGCTGACGCCGTCCACGACGAACTGGGCGAACCCGCCGTGGTCGTCCGGGACGCCGAGGGCGGCGTACTCGGCGTCGAGCAGCTCACGGGCGGAGGCGACGATCGTCTTGAGGACGTCGCGCACCTCCAGATGTCTGCTCATGGCCAGCAGCGCGGAGCTGACCGCGGCGAGGCCGGACCGGGGGCCTTGACTCATGTGCTCACGGTACCGGCGGGGTGTGACAGCGCGGATCGGCCCTGTGACGGCCGGCACCGGGCCGCTGGACCTAGGCCGGTCGGCGTAGGCCGCCCGCCAGGACTCCACTGACCCGGCTCCACTGACCCGGCCAGGACCCCACTGCCCCAGGGCCTCACTACAAGGAACCGTGCACGCGCGCGCGGGCGCACGGAGGGGCGGGCGCGCGTGCACGGAGGGGTGGACGCGCGTGCATGCACGGAGGGGCGGGCGCGCGCGTGGCGCGTGCACGGAGCACCGGGCACGCGTGCGCGCGTGCGCGCGAGGGAGGACGGAGCGGGCCTCGTTCGTGCGGTGCGCTCGGCCTCGTTCGTGCGGTGGGCTCGGCCTTGTTCATGAGGCGGCGCCGGACGGGGTGTGCCCGTGGCAGGAGTGCGGGGCCGCGCGTCTCGTCCTCCGGAGGGACACCCTCACACAGAGCATTGCAACGGCAACTCCCGGTGAGAACGGCGCCCGTACGGTGTGAGCCCGCGCATAGGGCGCACATCACGTACGAAAGTGCATAGGAGATAAACCGCCCCATATGAACGGGGCGGACATCCCGTTCTGCCCCGTTTCGCCCTTCCCTGATCCACTACCGGGGATCGTACGTCACACCTTTGCCACGGGATTTTGCGCCCGCTAAGAATTGCTCTCGTCGCTCAGCGCCGTGGGTATCGCCCCGCGGCGTTCGTGTGGGAGGAACCGAGTCCCCCGGCGGACGCAGGAGCGACCTCCGCGCTACAGAAGAGGTCCATCAGCCATGCCCAAGAGCATCCTCAGCCGAGCTAGTCGTACCGTGACGAAGCAGCACAAGATCGCCGTCGCCGGCGTCGCCGCCCTCGGTACCGCCGCCATCGCCTTCTCGGCCGTTCCCAGCAACGCCCAGACGGTCACCACCGGCGCCCCGGCCTCGACCGCCCAGGTCGCCACCAGCACCGCCCTCCAGCACGTCAAGGGCACGGTCACCGACCAGCTCGCCACCGAGACCGTCAAGCTCGACACCATCGCGGCACAGAAGAAGGCCGTGGACGAGGCCGCCGCGAAGAAGGCCGCCGTCGCAGCCGCGGTCAAGAAGGCCGCGCAGGAGCGCACCGCCCAGGCCGCCGCCAACCGCAGCGCCCAGCGCGTCGCGATGCAGCCCGTCGCCGCGAAGAGCTACGCGAACAACCTGGACGGCTGGATCCGCCAGTCCCTGGACATCATGAAGTCCAAGGGCATCCCGGGCAGCTACCACGGCCTGCACAAGAACATCATGCGCGAGTCGTCCGGCAACCCCATGGCCATCAACGACTGGGACATCAACGCCATCAACGGCATCCCGTCCAAGGGTCTGCTGCAGGTGATCCCGCCGACCTTCAGGAGCTACCACGTGCCCGGCACCTCGTGGAACATCTACGACCCGGTCGCCAACATCACCGCCGCCGCCAACTACGCTGCCGACCGCTACGGCTCGATCGACAACGTCAACAGCGCGTACTGAGGTCGGCGCGGACCTCTGACGTAACGCGGAAGGGCGGCACCCCTCGGGGGGTGCCGCCCTTCGCTCGTACCGCGTTACTTGCGCATGACCTCCGGCTCGTGGCGGCGCAGGAAGCGGGCCACCAGGAAGCCGCAGGCCACACCCAGCGCGATCAGCGCGACCATGTCCAAGCCCCAGGCCGAGGCCGCGTGGTCCCACAGCGGATCGGTGCTGGTCGGGTCGTCGGTGTTCGGCGCGATGTTGTTGAAGTCCAGCGTGCTGCCGGCCGCGGCCACCGCCCAGCGGGACGGCATCAGGTACGAGAACTCGTTCACGCCGAGCGTGCCGTGCAGGGTGAAGAGGCAGCCGGTGAAGACGACCTGGATGATCGCGAACATCACGAGCAGCGGCATGGTCTTCTCGGCGGTCTTCACCAGCGAGGAGATCACCAGGCCGAACATCATCGAGGTGAAGCCCAGCGCCATGATCGGCAGGCACAGCTCGAGCAGGGTCGAGCCGCCCAGGACGAGGCCCTCGGCGGGGATCTCCCGGCTGGCGAAGCCGATCAGGCCGACGAGCAGGCCCTGCAGCACCGTGACGGCGCCGAGCACGACCACCTTGGACATCAGGTACGCCGAGCGGGACAGGCCCGTGGCGCGCTCCCGCTCGTAGATGACCCGTTCCTTGATCAGCTCACGGACCGAGTTCGCGGCACCCGCGAAGCAGGCGCCGACGGCGAGGATCAGCAGGACGGTGGTGGCCGTGCCGTTCGGGACGTGCAGGCCGGTCTTCGGGTTGACCGCCGCGTTCACCAGCAGGCCCTTGTCGCTGTCGATCAGCAGGCTGACCGCGCCGAGGACCGCCGGCAGGATCACCGTCAGCGCCAGGAAGCCCTTGTCCGAGGCGATGACCGAGACGTACCGCCGGATCAGGGTCACCAGCTGCGAGCCCCAGCCCTGCGGCTTGGGCGGCCTGATGGCCTGCGGCGGCGGCATGTGTACGGACTGCGGGGCGACCGCGTCGATGTCCGCCGCGTACATCTGGTAGTGCTGCGAGCCCTTCCAGCGGCCCGCCCAGTCGTAGTCGCGGTAGTTCTCGAAGGCCGAGAAGACGTCGGCCCAGCTGTCGTAGCCGAAGAAGTTCAGCGCCTCCTCCGGCGGGCCGAAGTAGGCGACCGCACCGCCCGGCGCCATCACCAGCAGCTTGTCGCACAGCGCCAGCTCGGCCACCGAGTGGGTGACGACGAGGACCGTGCGGCCGTCGTCGGCGAGGCCGCGCAGCAGCTGCATGACGTCGCGGTCCATGCCCGGGTCGAGGCCGGAGGTCGGCTCGTCCAGGAAGATCAGCGACGGCTTGGTGAGCAGCTCCAGGGCCACCGAGACGCGCTTGCGCTGGCCACCGGACAGGGACGTGACCTTCTTGTCCTTGTGGATGTCCAGCTTCAGCTCGCGCAGCACCTCGTCGATGCGCGCGTCGCGCTCCTGCCCCGTGGTGTCGGCCGGGAAGCGCAGCTTGGCCGCGTACTTCAGGGCCTTCTTGACGGTCAGCTCCTTGTGCAGGATGTCGTCCTGCGGGACCAGACCGATGCGCTGGCGCAGCTCGGCGAACTGCTTGTACAGGTTCCGGTTGTCGTAGAGCACCTCGCCCTCGTTGGCGGGGCGGTAGCCGGTGAGTGCCTTGAGCAGCGTCGACTTGCCGGAGCCGGACGGGCCGATGACCGCGATCAGCGACTTCTCCGGGACACCGAAGGAGACGTCCTTCAGGATCTGCTTGCCGCCGTCGACCGTGACGGTCAGATGGCGTGCGGAGAAGGAGACCTCACCGGTGTCGACGAACTCCTCGAGGCGGTCGCCGACGATACGGAACGTGGAGTGGCCGACGCCCACGATGTCGCTGGGGCCGAGCAGCGCCGAGCCGCCCTTGGCGATCGGCTGGCCGTTGACGTAGGTGCCGTTGTGCGAGCCGAGGTCGCGGATCTCCAGGCGGCCGTCGGGAGTGGCGTGGAACTCGGCGTGGTGCCTGGAGACCTGCAGGTCGGAGACGACCAGCTCGTTCTCCAGGGCACGGCCGATGCGCATCACGCGGCCGAGCGAGAACTGGTGGAACGTGGTCGGGCTGCGGTCGCCGTGCACCGGCGGCGCCCCCGCGGCACCACCGGGGATCTTCTGTGCGTACTGCTCCGCGGGCCCGGCCTGCTGCGGGAAGGCGGGCACCTGCTGCTGCGGCTGCTGCCAGCCGGGCTGCGGCGCCTGCTGGTGGGCGGGCGCCTGGTGCGCCGGCGCCTGCTGCGGTGCGGCCTGCTGCTGGGCCCAGCCGGGGGCCCCGGCACCCTGGGCCGCGTACGGCGCCTCCTGCGGGCCGGTCCCGCCGACCGGGGCCACGTTCGCGTGCGCCGACAGATTCAGCCGCGGCCCGTCCGTCGCGTTGCCGAGGTGCAGCGCCGAGCCGGGCCCGATCTCCACCTGCTGGATCCGCTGCCCCTGCACGAACGTGCCGTTGGTGCTGCCGTGGTCCTCGATGACCCAACTGCGGCCGTCGAAGCGGACCGTGGCATGCCGCCAGGAGACCCTGGCGTCGTCGAATACGACGTCACCCTGCGGATCTCGTCCGAGGGTGTAAGGCCTGGACGGATCGAGCGTCCAGGTACGTCCATTTGTTTCCAGTACGAGTTCCGGCACTCCATGCCCCACTGAGTTGTCCCCCGAATTACCCCCGACACAGGGAGTCTAGGGATGTCGAACATCGTGGGGAACTATTCCAGGCTCGGCCCTCTGACCGAAACCCGGGCCTTGCCGTGCGGGCTCTTGTGCGCCCCGGCTTGCGCCGTTGACGGGGTGGAAACCGGGCCGGACAGTGGTAATCCCACGCGAGGGGGGCAAGCGCGGCTGTGCAGCCGCGCCGTGGATCCGGGGGGGGTCTGCCATGAGCGCTGCCACGGGTGCCGAAACCGCGCGGCACGGCCCGAAGTTTCCCTGGACGGACCTCGTGGTGTCCGCGATCGCCGCGGTGAGCTGGGCGTTCATCGGGATGGCGGGCACCGCCGCGCTGGGACTGCACCTGTTGCGGGCCGACGCGTCGGCCTCACCGGGCCCCATGACCGCGGCCGTTGTGGCCCTGGGGGCGGGGGGTTCGGTCGCGCCGTCCGGTGACGTGTCCGCTTTCGGGCTGACAGGCGCCGAGGCACACGCCGCCATCGAGATCACGCCACTCGGGGTGAGCCTCGTCGGTGCGCTGCTGCTGTCGTGGTTCTTCCTACGGTCCCTGCGCACGGCCCACGTTGCGATCGCGCCCGGCGAACTCCTCGCGCGGGCGGGCGCGGTGGTCCTGCTCTTCGTCGCCGTGCTGGGCGGACTGGCGTGGGCGGGCCACGACGTCGTCACCATCGACGGTGCCGCGCTCGGCCTGGCCGGGCTGCCGGGCGGGGGCGGCGCGAGCGTCCCCGGCCCGGGGGGCGGCAAGAGCATCCCCGGCCTGGGGGACGGTGGGCTGCGCGTCCCCGGCCTCGGGGACGTGGGCGGCCTGTTGCCGGACCGGGTCGGCGACCTGATCCACGCCAAGGCGGCGGTCGGCTTCACCGTGGACACCTGGGCGACGCTCCTCGGCGGACTCGGCTGGTGCTCCGGAGTCCTGGTGGTCGCGCTGCTCGCCACCCGCCGCGTGCCCCTCCCGTCCGGCTGGGCCGTGGTCCACCGGGTGGTCCGGCCGGCCGTCTCGGCGCTGGTCCACGTCCTGCTGCTGGTCGTGGTGGCAGGGCTCGCGGCGGCGGCGTACGCGGCGATCGGCGACGACCATCCGCGCCGGATCGCCGGCGCGGCGCTGCTCGGCGCGCCGAACGGGGCCTGGCTCGGCCTCCCGCTCGGTCTGTTCGTCCCCTGGGACGGCCGGGCCACCGGCGTCCTGGGCGGATTGCTCCCGCATCCCCTGGACCGGCTCCTCGGCGTGCGGCCCGACCGGCCGGTGACGCTGGGCCGGCTGGCCGAACTGGACGGACGGGTCTGGCTGCTGGCGGTGGCGGCCGCGCTGGCACTGCTGTCGGCCGGGGTGCTGACCGCGGTGCGCACGCCGGTGGTCCCGTCCGCCGACAGCGCGCTCCGCCTGGCCGGCCGGTGCGGGCTACGGCTCGGGATCGCGACCGCGCTCGCCCTGCCGCTGCTCGCCCGGCTGACGGACGTGTCCGTGAACGCCTCCCTGTCCGTCCTCGGCTTCGACGCCTTCGGCGCGGGCGTCACCCTGCACGGCCACCTCGCCATGGCCTCGGCTCTGGGGGCCGTGTGGGGGGCGGGAGCGGGGGCCACGGGGGCGCTGGCTGCGTGGGCGACCGGGGCCGCGGGAGCGAGGGTGGCTCACAGCGGCCCTGAGGGGGCGGGGGCGGCGCGAGGGGCTGCGGGAGCCCGGACTGCGGAGGCTGGGTACGAAGGAGTCGGGGGCGCCGGTGGGCCGTACTCGCCCAGGCCGTCGTACCGGCCTCCGAACCCCGGCACCAACCCCTATCTCCGGGTGCCCGATGAACTGCGGGACGCACCCTCGCCCGCGGCCGACGACGATCTGCACGGCGCCCCGACCATCGCCCGGCCGCTCGGTCCCGCTCCCCCGCCGCCCCGGCACCGTCGCGGCCGGCGCCAGACCGGCGACCAGCCCCCGCCCTGAGACACTCCGCCCCGTTCCCCCGGCCTGCCCGCGGTCGCGTTCCGTGTCACAGTCGGGGTGGGATCGGGGTCGCGCGAGCCGGTCGGCGGGCTGTCTTCCGGCTGCGGGATCCGCGGCACCGGGCGGACACCCGTTGTTCCGTGTCCGTCAGGCGGACCTCGGCGGCGGAAGGCACTGGGTGCCGGATACGGTGGTGACACCATGAGCGCTTCGCAGACCTCCGAAGGCCCCACTCTCCTCGTCAAGATTTTCGGCAAGGACAGGCCGGGCATCACGGCCGGCCTCTTCGACACCCTGGCCGCCTACTCCGTCGACGTGGTCGACATCGAGCAGGTCGTCACCCGGGGCCGCCTCGTGCTGTGCGTGCTGGTCACCCCTCCGCGGGCCGGCCTGGAGGGCGATCTGCGGGCGACCGTGCACAGCTGGGCCGAGTCCATGAAGATGCAGGCGGAGATCATCTCGGGGCACGGCGACAACCGGCCGCGCGGCCTCGGGCGGTCCCTGGTGACAGTTCTCGGCCACCCGCTGACGGCCGAGTCGACGGCCGCCATCGCCGCCCGCATCGCGAAGGCCGGCGGCAACATCGACCGTATCTTCCGGCTCGCCAAGTACCCGGTGACCGCGGTGGAGTTCGCCGTCTCCGGTGTGGAGACCGAGCCGCTGCGCACGGCGCTGGCCTCGGACGCCGCGGCACTCGGTGTCGACATCGCGGTCGTCTCGGCGGGCCTGCACCGGCGCGCCCAGCGGCTGGTCGTCATGGACGTGGACTCCACGCTCATCCAGGACGAGGTCATCGAACTGTTCGCCGCGCACGCCGGCTGCGAGGACAAGGTCGCCGAGGTGACGGCGGCCGCGATGCGCGGGGAGCTGGACTTCGAGCAGTCGCTGCACGCGCGCGTGGCGCTGCTGGAGGGGCTGGACGCCTCGGTGGTGGAGAAGGTGCGTGCGGAGGTCCGGCTGACCCCGGGCGCCCGCACCCTGATCCGCACCCTGAAGCGGCTCGGCTACCAGGTGGGTGTCGTCTCCGGCGGCTTCACCCAGGTCACCGACGATCTGAAGGAACGGCTGGGGCTCGACTTCGCCCAGGCCAACACGCTGGAGATCGTCGACGGCAGGCTGACCGGCCGGGTCACCGGGGAGATCGTGGACCGGGCGGGCAAGGCGCGGCTGCTGCGCCGGTTCGCCGCGGAGGCCGGGGTGCCGCTGTCGCAGACGGTGGCGATCGGTGACGGCGCCAACGATCTGGACATGCTGAACGCGGCGGGTCTGGGTGTCGCCTTCAACGCCAAGCCGGTGGTCCGGGAGGCGGCGCACACGGCGGTGAACTTCCCCTTCCTCGACACGGTCCTGTACCTCCTCGGCGTCACCCGCGAAGAGGTCGAGGCGGCCGACACCCACGACGAGGACTGAGCGACCGCGCCACGTCACGACCCGGACGGACCGCCCTCCCACGTCACGGCCGGGACGGACCGCCCCCGTGTCACGGCTCGGTCCGACCCATCCCGGCGTACGGCTCGGTCCGACCCATCCCGGCGGTCACGGCTCGAACCGGCCCATCCCCACGTCATGGCTCGGACCGACCGGTTCGGATGGGCGAGGGCACGACGAGGGGCCCTCGGTGCGCCGTTGCCACCGCGGCACGGTGACCACCGGGCGCCGCCTGGTGGTCACTCGGAGGGCGCCCAGTAGTCCGTGAGGGTGGCCGCGCCCGGCTCCAGGCCCTTCCACGGACCCTCGAAGGTCAGCAGCGCGAAGGCCGCGGCGGGGAAGCCGCGCCGGTTCATCCGGTCGCGGGCGTCGCCCTCGGCGGAGCCGGCCAGGATCTCGGCCAGGCCGTGCACGCCGGGATTGTGGCCGATCAGGATCACGTTCCGCACGTCGTCCGGGATCTCGTTGAGCAGGGCGATCAGCTCGCCGGGCGAGGCCTCGTAGACCCGCTCCTCGTAGACGGTCTTCGGCCGGTGCACCAGCTCGTGGACGGCGAGCTTCCAGGTCTCGCGGGTGCGGGTCGCGGTGGAGCACAGGGCCAGGTCGAAACCGATGCCGGTGTCGGCCAGCCTACGGCCGGCGATCGGGGCGTCCTTGCGGCCCCGCTCGGCGAGCGGACGCTCATGGTCGGACACCTGGGGCCAGTCGGCCTTGGCATGACGGAAGGGAACGATCATGCGGGGTTCAGCGGCGCTCATGCAGTCCAGCTTCGCATGAGACAGGCCAGGTGGTGCAGGGAGTTGGCATGCGGGTCACCCCCCTGAAGAGGGCTCCGTGTCAGCGGGCGACGAGCTGCTGGGCGCGCTCGAACAGGTGGGTGATCGCCGGGTCGCCGCTCGCCGCGTGGGCGTCCGACGGGTTCAGTATCAGCGCGAGCAGCGCGATGAACGCGAGCGCGGGCAGGGTGAGGGCCCACCAGGGCAGCCGGATGTCGACGCCGCCGCCCGCGGTCGCCGGGTGGGGCCGGGAGGAGAGGGTGCGGGACGGCATGATCGCCTCCGTGGGTCTTCGAGCGGGTCCGTGACCGCCTCGCGCGGTCACCTCTCGAAGCTACGGACCCGTGGGCCGACAACCCATCCGGAAGTCCACCCAGTTGACCCTGACCCTGGCCCCCTAGGGGATGGGGGTGCCAGCCCCACCATCCGCCTGCGGGCCCGCGGGGGTGTCCGTCACGGGGACGCGATGATCGCGATGATGGCGATGATCACGAAGATGGCGAGGAACGAGCCGAAGACGAGCAGCATCTTCTTCTGGCCGTTCTGCGGGTTCGGGTCGAGCACAGGCTGCATGCGCCCAGTCTCGCACCCCTCGGCCGGAGAACTCGGCCGGGGTGGCCCGGCCGGCTCCCGAGCCAGCCCGGACGGCCCAGCCGCCCGGGCACCCCCGGGGACCGGCTCTGCCGGCCCTGGCAGCCCAGCCGGCCCGAACGGCCGAGGCCGACCCAGCCGGCCCGAACGGCCGAGGCCGACCCAGCCGGCCCGGACGGCCGAGGTCAGCTCGCCGCCTCGTCCTCCACCGTGCGGTCGCGGCCCGCCAGGACGCCCACGGCCATCTGCGGCAGCATCAGAGCCGCCATCAGGGCGATCGGCAGTCCCCAGCCGCCGCTGTGCTGGTAGAGCACGCCCACGAGCAGCGGGCCGGGGATGGAGAGCAGATAGCCGGTGCTCTGCGCGAACGCGGACAGCTGGGCCACGCCCGGGCCGCTGCGGGCCCGCATGCCGACCAGCGTCAGGGCCAGCGGGAAGGAGCAGTTGGAGACGCCCAGCAGCAGGGCCCAGGCCCAGGCGCCGCCGGCCGGCGCGAAGTACAGGCCGGCGTATCCGGCGAGTCCGCAGACGCCCAGCACCAGCGCGATCGGGCCCTGGTGGCTGAGCCGGGTGGCGACCCGGGGGATGACGAAGGCCAGCGGCACGCCCATCACCATGGTGACGGCGAGCAGCACACCGGCGGTGCCCGCGGGCACTCCGGCGTCCCGGAAGATCTGCGGCATCCAGCCCATGGTGATGTAGGCGGCCGTGGCCTGGAGGCCGAAGAAGACGGCGAGCGCCCAGGCGGTGCGGCTACGGGTGATCCGCAGCGGAGCGGGGTGTTCCGCCGCGTCGCGCGCCGGTGCCCGTCCCTGCGCGGGCTCGGCGCCGCGGTCGCGGACCAGGGGCAGCCACGGCAGGCCGGCGGCCGCGGCGATGATCGCCCAGACGGCGAGGCCGGAGCGCCACTCGCCGCCCATGGCGTCGGTCAGGGGGACGGTCGCCGCGGCGGCGAGGGAGGTGCCGAGGGCGAGTGCCATGGAGTACAGGCCGGTCATGGAGCCGACCCGGTCGGGGAACCAGCGCTTGACGATGACCGGCATCAGCACGTTGCTGACGGCGATGCCCATCAGGGCGAGGGCACTGGCGGCCAGGAATCCGGCCGTCCCGCCGACGTAGGGGCGTATCAGCAGGCCGGCGGCGATCGCGGCCATGCCGGCGCACACCACGGCGGCCGGGCCGAAGCGGCGGGCCAGGCGGGGCGCGGTGACGCCGAAGACCGCGAAGCACAGCGGCGGCACGGAGGTGAGCAGGCCGGCGACGCTGCCGCTCATGCCGAGTCCGTCGCGGACCTCCTCCAGGAGGGCCCCCAGGCTGGTGATGGCCGGGCGGAGGTTCACCGCGGACAGCACGATGCCGACGACGACCAGTCGCGTCGCCCACGCGCGCGTGCGGCCCTCGCCGGAGGGGGTCTCGGGTGCGCGCGCCGCGGCGGCCCGGCGTTCGGTCGGTGACATCGCCGTACGGGTGTCCACTGCCCGGATTTCCTCACTAGCCATGGGCACATCATAGAATCATGGGATGATTGGCTGTCCATCTCCGGGCCTCTTCGGTCCGGGCCACCCGTGCGAAGGTGTGCCATGCCGCTGAGCCACCCGCGCCGTTCGGCGCTGTCCGAGCAGGTCATCGCCGCGCTGCGCCAGCAGATCACCGCCGGCGAGTGGCCGGTCGACTCGCGCATCCCCACCGAGCCGGAACTGGTCGAGCAGCTCGGAGTCGCCCGCAACACCGTCCGCGAGGCGGTCCGCGCGCTGGCGCACAACGGTCTGCTGGACATCCGCCAGGGCTCCGGCACCTATGTCGTCGCGACGAGCGAACTGGCCGGCGTCATGCAGCGCCGCTTCGCCGAGGCGGACCCGCGGCACATCGCGGAGCTGCGCTCCACCCTCGAGTCGGCGGCGGCGAAGCTGGCCGCGGAGCGGCGCACGGAGAAGGACCTCAAACAGCTGGACGCGCTGCTGGGGCGGCGGGAGGAGGCATGGGAGGCGGGTGACGCGGAGGTCTTCGTGACGGCCGACGCCACCTTCCACCTGGCCGTGGTGGCCGCCTCCCACAACGACGTCATGACGGCGATGTACGCCGACCTGGGAGAGGTGCTGCGGGACTGGCTGCGCGCGGACGTGGGGGCCGAGCTGACGCCGGAGACGCACATGGACCACACGCGGCTGGTGGACGCCATCCGCTCCGGGGACCCGCAGGCGGCCGCCGAGGAGGCCGCGAGCTATCCGTTCCTGTGCCGTCCGGACAGGTTCAGCGCTCCCTCTGGTGGCTGACCCAGACCGATTCGACGTCCTTCCAGCACCGGCCGGCGAGTCGTACGGTCATGGCGGGCCCGGCGTCCACCGGGGCGCTGTCGGTGTCGATGTCCCACCAGCGGGCGCACTCGATGTGCAGCCGGACGCGATCCGTGTCGACATAGGGGTTGTGGCAGTAGGCCACCACGTGGGAACCGCTCACGGTGGTGCGGCACGCCGCGCCGAACAGGTCCGGGGCCGGGGGTTTCGGGTCGCCCGCGCGTGGGTGGGACACCGCGTCGTACGGGAGGGAGAGCACGAGGGCAACGGCCACGGTCACCGGGGCCAGGATGCGGGACAGGCGCACAAGGGGACCACGTCCACGCACGATTTCCCTCCGCAGCCCGGCCGAGGAGGTCCCCTTGTGCGGGGCGTGTCGCCGGACCGCCCCAGCACGGCGGGACCGCCGTTGACCTCCACGAACTCGAAGGAGAGCGCCGGGCCGGTGCCTGCCACGGCGACGA